>JBBRDH010000131.1:0-14804 GCA_038204125.1 Mycobacteriales bacterium | reverse complement strand
CCCACTCATTCTGTCTGGACAAGACACGATCTGGTGAAAGGAACGACCGATGGGAGATCGACAGATCTTCGACGGAAAGCCGGTGCTGGAGTTCAGCACCGAGACCAACCGGCGAAGCTTCCTGAAGTACGCAGGACTGGTAGGGGTTGGTGCTTCTCTGGTGGCCGGCGGCGTGTTGAACGCGCCGTACGCTGCGGCGGCGCCGGCGGTGTCGAAGGGCGACCTCGACATCTTGAACTATGCGTTGACGTTGGAATATCTGGAATCCGACTTCTATTCCACCGGTCTGGCCAAGGGCTTCCTCAAGGGCCGCGAGTTGGAGTTGATCACCCCGATCGGTGAGCACGAGAAGGAACACGTCACCGTGCTGACCTCCACCATCAAATCGTTGGGTGGCACCCCGGTCGACAAGCCGAAGATCACCTACCCGGCGGGGATCTTCACCAGCCGCGACAAGTTCCTGGCCACCGCGTCGGTGTTCGAGGAACTGGGCGTGAAGGCCTACCACGGGCAGGTCCCGTTGATCCAGAGCGGCGACGTCCTGGGCGCGGCGGCGTCGATCGCCGGTGTCGAGTCGCGGCACGCCGCGATCATCGCCAGCCTCACCGGCGGGAACCCGTTCCCGAACCAGATCGAGATGCACGTGTCCATGGCCGAAGTGCTGGCCGCTGTCAAGCCACTGATCAGCTAGTAGAGGAGGAACTAATGTCACGACGTGATTTCATCAGGGGCCAGGTCAACGAGGTTTCCCCGGCGCTGGCTCTGTCCGCGTTGAACAACCGCTGGGCGTTGGCGGAGGCCGGCGATTTCGGCAGCGATGTCGATGTGCTCAACTTCGCGCTCACCCTGGAATATTTGGAAGCCGCGTTCTATCAGCAGGGTAACGCCGCCAATCTGCTGTCCGATGCGGCCGAGAAAAGTTACGCCGCGAAGATCCAGTCGGACGAGGAATTCCACGTCACCGCGATCACCGCGACGATCAAGAAGCTCGGCGGCACCCCCGTCCAGGCACCCGGCGTCGACTTCGGCGCCTCGTTCGACAGCCGCAAATCGTTCCTGACCACCGCCCACACCTTCGAGAACGTCGGCGTCGGCGCGTACCTCGGCGCTGCCGGGTTCATCAAGGACAAGGCAGTCCTGCAGGCCGCCGCCGGAATCTTCGGCGTCGAAGCCCGACACGCCGCAGTGATCGGTAACATCCTGGGCCTGGCCGCCGAAGGCGGCGTCTACATGGGGCCGTTCGAAAAGGGCGTCCCAGCCAAGACAGTCCTGGCCGGGGTCGCCCCGTTCATCAAACAAATGGGCCAGACACCCACCGGCCCGGTCGCCACCGGCGGCGGCAGCACCGCCAAAGACAGCAACACCGGCCTGCTGGCAGCCGGCGGCGCCGCACTGCTCGGCGCGGCCGGTGTCGCCGTCTACGCCGCGAAACACCGCGCACCCGAACACGCCGAATAGCGCCAACAGTTCGTGCTTCATACAGTGGGCGGCGGGACCTCGGTCCCGCCGCCCACTTGCGTCATCCGGCTCTGGTTCGTTCGGAGCGACGTCATCGGCGGGGACGGGGATCAGTGCGAGACCAACGAAGAGCCGCGGTGAATCCCATCTGCGTCGAGAGGCAGGGGTCCCCGAGGAGCCGGAAGCCACGCACCCCCAGCCCTCGACAGGACCAGACCGACGCAGGCAGCAACAAACTCCGCCGCCGGCGCCACCTACCCTGAACGGCAGCGCCTCGGCCGGCGGCCCGCACCCCGAATTCCGCCCACTGAGCCTCGACAGCGCGATCGGCACCTTCGATTGGCGCTCGCGCCATTCACCATTCAACTCTCCGGCCTCAAACTCTTGACGGTGTCACATCCGTCCAGCGCGGGGCGACGCTGACCCGGGCGCTACCAGTTACCGACCCCCCGGCATCATCGTCACGGTGACCGATATCCCACCCAGGCCCGGCCCGGTGCCCGGGTCCTGGCCCTCGCCGATCTCGGCCGCCGATGCGGTCGCAACCGGACGGACGCTCGACGCGGTCGGGTTCGCCGGTGACGAGTTGTGGTGGTCGGAGAGCCGGCCGTCGGAGGGCGGCCGGGTGTGCGTCTGCCGACAGGGTTTCGACAGCGGGGTCGAGGATCTGCTGCCCGTGCCGTGGAACGCCAGGACCCGGGTACACGAATACGGCGGCACCTCGTGGCTGCCGTTGCCGGGTGGCGCTTTGGTGTTCGCGGAATTGCGCGATCAACGGCTGTACCGACTCGAATCCGGCGGCGTCCCCACGGCTCTGACCCCGGAGCCGATAGACGCGAATGCCCTGCGGTACGCGGACTTCCAGCTCGACGGCAGGCGCAACAGGCTGATTGCGGTCCGCGAATCGCATCGTGGTGACGGGACCTACGGCACCGTCGACCGCACCCTGGTGGCGATCCCCCTCGACGGGTCCGCCGCAGCCGACGCCGACGCTGTCGTCGACCTGCTGGCCGGCCGGTCACGGGTCGATTTCCTGGCCGGGCCGCGGCTCTCCGCCGGCGGTGGCGCCCTGGTCTGGTACAGCTGGAACCACCCCGACATGCCTTGGGACGCCACCGTTGTCCATTTGGCGGCGGTCGAGCAATCCGGCTCACTCGGACCCGACCAGCAGATCGCCGGCGGTGACGGGATTTCGGCGGTCGAACCCGGTTTCCTGCCGGATGGCTCCGTCCTGCTGATCAGCGACGAGAGTGGCTGGTGGCAGCCTTATCTCGTCGATGCCAGGACAGGACAACGGCGGCGGCCCGTCGATCGGCAGGCCGACTTCTCTCGGCCGCCCTGGGATCTGGGCCGGCGGTCCTGGGGCGCGCTGCCCGGCGGCCGACTGCTGGCGACTCCGGATTCCAGGCCCGCGATCATCGACACGCTCGACGGCTCGATCACCGAACTCGACCCGGCTTGGAACTCGGTCACCGACTTGGCCACCGACCGCGTCGGCCGGATCGCGCTGATAGTCGGTGGCGACACCGTGCCCGACCGGATCGTGCTGGTCGCCCCCAACGGGCGTCGGCAGACGCTGCGCGAGACCGTCGACGTACCTCTTCCGACCGGGTACGCGCCGATCCCCCAGGTGCGAACCGTCGACGGCGTGCACGCAATCGTCTACCCGCCGACCTCACCCGGGTACGAAGCTGCGCCCCGTACCGCCCCGATGATCCTCGTCGTCCACGGTGGACCGACATCCGCACATCCCCGCACCCTGTCGGCGCGGACGGCCTACTTCACCAGTCGAGGGTTTGTGGTCGCGTCGGTCGACTACCGCGGATCCACGGGCTACGGCCGCGCCTATCGCGATGCACTCAAGGGGCACTGGGCGGAGTACGACATCGACGACGTGATGACCGTCGCCCAGGCTCTGCTGGCCGACGGCACCGCCGGCTCAGCGCTGGTCAGGGGCGGCTCGGCCGGCGGGCTGACCGTCCTGGGCGCCCTCACCAGACCGGAGCATCCCTTTGCGGCCGGGGTGTCGGCCTATGGCATCGGCGACCTGGCGGCGCTGGCCACCTCGACCCACGACTTCGAATCGCGCTACCTCGACCAATTGATCGGCACCGACCCGCGGGTCTGGGCGGACCGGTCGCCACTGCGGCACGCCGATCGGCTGGCCACCCCGGTACTGCTGCTCCAGGGCGGACGGGACGCGGTCGTGCCGCCCAGCCAGGCGGAGAAATTCGCCGAAGCCTGCGCTGCCAAGAACGTCCCATATGCACTGATCGTGTTTCCCGAAGAAGGTCACGGCTTCCGGTCCGCGCCCGCCAGGACCGCCGCCCTGGAAGCCGAGCTTGCCTTCTACGGGCAGATCCTCGGTTTCTCGACGCCTGGGGTCGATCCGGTGCAGCTGCTCTGACCTCAGGTCCACTCGTGAACGAGCGGGCTCACACCTCCGCCGACTCGGATTCTGCAGGCCTGTTCGGCACGATCGGTGTCTGCTCGGCGATGTACCAGAGGGTCAGCAGCCCCATGAGGGCGAGCATGACCGGCGGTGATAAGAGCCCCACCGAGGTGACCAGCGGGTACACATAGAGCCCGAGCCCGAATCTGCGGACAGCTCTCCGGCCGTCTGCCTTGGCGACCGGGGCCGTCGTCATGCCGCGCTTCAGTATGTGTCGCAGCATCAGGGTGAATCCGATGGCCATGCCCTCCATGGAGATCCCGTACAGCACGGCGGCGAGCCGGCCGTCCCAACCCCCAACCCGCAAGAAGGACGCGAGCGTGGAGGTGGTGAAGGGGATCGTCGTCACGAACAACAGCAGGAGCAGGTTGTAGAAGAGCAGCGGCCGGTCCACCCGCCCCAATAGCGCGATCAGTGCGTGGTGGTTGACCCAGATGACGCCGACGACGAAGAAGCTGAGCACGTACGCCGCGAACGAGGGCCAATCGTGCCGAAGCTGGCCGGCCAGCGACCCGGCGCCCTCCTCGGCGGATACGTGCAGATCGAGCACCAGCAAGGTGATCACCACCGCCAGCACGCCGTCGCTGAACGCCTCCAGCCGAGCCTTCGTCATGTCCGGACCGTCATGACTCGCGCGTCACGCCAGCCCCAGCGATTTCATCCGCTCGGTGTGCCCCAGCTGTAGCCGGCGGAACAGAGCCGCGATTCCGGTGAGGTCGCCGGATCCGACGATGATCAGGTCGGCGAGCGCATCGTGGTCGGCCACCACGTACTGGGCCTGGGTGATCGCCTCGCCGAGTAGGCGACGACCCCACAGCGCGAGCGGGCCGGTCAGCCGCCGGTCCTGCTGGCAGGCCTTCCGGACCTCCCGGACGGCGAACGAGGAGTGCCCGGTGTCACTCAGCACCTCGAAGACCAGGTCCCTGGTCACCGGGTCGAGCCATTCGGCGATCTCCCGATAGAAATCGGCCGCCAGACCGTCGCCGACGTGCGCCTTGACCAGCGATTCCAGCCAGGAGTGCGGTGCGGTGGAGTCGTGGAACGCCTCCAGTGGCCGCACGAAGGGCATCATGGCGTCCTCAACGGTGACACCGAGTGTCGTCAGATAGGCGGACAGCTTGCGGAAGTGACCCATCTCCGCTGCGGCCATCTCCGACAGCGCAACCCGGCCGCCCAGGGTCGGCGAATAGCGGGCATCCGCCGACATCCGGTCGAACGCGGACAGTTCCCCGTACGCAAGTACCCCGAGTAGTTCGACCGTTCCCGCGGGAACGGCTTGGCGACCGGCGGCGGCGTCGTCCACCGGGTTGTCCAAGGGGCCGGCAGCAGCGTCGCCGGGCCGGCTGGGATTGATCGGGGCCGAATCATCCGGCTGGTGAGCGAGGTGGTCCAGATCGCGAGCGGACCCGTCCGTCCGGCGCGACGGATCCGCCCGGCCCGTCACGGGGCGCGCGGTGCCTGGCGTCTCGGTCTGCGCCATCTGGCCTCCGATCGTCGCCGGGCTGATCCACCCACCGGCCGGCATTCGAACAGCCGACCCGGGTCAACTCTAGGCAATGAGGAGCACTCCGCGGCACCCGGACCGCATTCGTCCGATCTGCCGCTCGCGTTCGGCGCGACAAGCTGCCGGGTGCGGCGGACCGGAACGGCCGCGTCCCGGCCCGCCGGCGCGATTTCCAGGCACGACGGCCGGGCCAGGTAGAATCATGACGACGGTGGCTCCACGAAGGCGCTGCCGCATGTGCGCGCGTCGCTTCCGGGCTCTGTTACTTCATTGCCGCTCCTGAACCAACGCTGCCGAACTGCCGCTCAGCCGATCACCGATCTGGTGGCCGATGCCGCGGCGGCGACCATCGCCCTGCGATGTTCACTCGTTCGGCCATCAATGTCACGCCACATACCGGGCCGATGCTGGCCCGAAAGTGTCGAGGCAAGGCTGGAGCAGAGCCGACGGACGGCCCCCTTCGTGAAGGTGGGCGTGATCTCTGCCTACGCGCGCGGACGCCCGGAAGGCACAGCTCACCCATGACCCAGACCGACATTGATACATCGCAATTCGACTCCCCGGATCTCACCGACCAGCAGATCCACGATCAACCCGGAGCGGAGCAACAGGTCCGAGCGGCAGTGGACGCCGTGGCTCTCGAACACGCCGCGGACATTCCGCTGGATGAGGACGCTGTCTCCCATCCGCTGACCGGGGATGCTCCGGTGGCTCCGGAGGCGCCCACGTTCGCCGAGCTGCAGGTCGACCCCCGAATCGTCCAGGCTCTGATCGAGGCTGGGATCGAGCGCACCTTCGCGATCCAGGCACAGACCCTGCCGATCGCGCTGACCGGGTCCGACCTCATCGGCCAGGCCCGCACCGGCATGGGAAAAACCCTGGGCTTCGGAGTGCCGCTGCTGCAGCGGCTTGCCTGGGACAACGGTGCGAAGGACGAGAACGGTGCGCTGGCGGCCGGGCGGGCGCCACGGGCGCTGGTCATGGTCCCGACCAGGGAGCTGTGCGTGCAGGTCACCCGCGACCTGCAGGGCGCGGCGAAGTACCTGGGCCTCTCGGTCACCGCCGTGTACGGCGGTCGGGCCTATGAGCCGCAGATCGCCACCCTGCACGCCGGCGCCGACGTGGTCATCGGAACCCCGGGCCGGCTGCTGGACCTGGCCAAGAGTGGCCACCTGCAGCTCGGCGGGATCAAGGTTCTGGTGCTCGACGAGGCCGACGAAATGCTTGATCTCGGATTCCTGCCGGACATCGAGCGGGTCCTCACTATGGTGCCGGACGTCAAGCAGACGATGCTCTTCTCGGCCACGATGCCAGGCCCGATCCTTACCCTCGCCCGCAGTTTCATGTCGCAGCCCACGCACATCAGGGCCGAACTGCCGGACCAGGGTCAGACTCACCTGACCACCACCCAGTTCGTCTACCGGGCCCACGCGATGGACAAGATCGAGATGCTCGCGAGGTTGCTGCAGGGTCGCGGCCGCGGTTTGACGATGGTATTCACCCGGACCAAGCGCACCGCGCAGAAGGTTTCGGACGAGCTGGTGGAGCGCGGTTTCGCCGCGGCCGCCGTGCACGGTGATCTCGGTCAGGGTGCCCGTGAACAGGCCCTCCGCGCCTTCCGGGCCGGCAAGGTCGACGTGCTGGTGGCCACCGACGTCGCGGCCCGCGGCATCGATGTGGAGGACGTCACGCATGTCGTCAACTACCAGTGCCCGGAAGAGGACAAGACATACATCCACCGGATCGGCCGGACGGGGCGGGCCGGCAAGACCGGCGTCGCAGTCTCGTTCATCGACTGGGACGACCTGCCGCGCTGGAAGCTGATCAACGACTCGCTGAAGCTGGACATGCCGGAGCCGGCCGAAACCTACTCGAACTCACCGCAGTTCTTCCTGGACCTGGACATCCCCGCGGGCACCACAGGCCGGCTGCCGAGAGGTCAGCGCACCAGGGCCGGGCTCGACGCCGAAACGGTCGAAGACCTGGGCGAGACCGGTGGGAAGCGGCGAAAGGCCGAGGCCGGCCGGTCCGGGGGTCCGCGCGGCGCGGGAACTCGTGAGTCCGGGTCCGGGCCGCGGGATTCGCGCTCCCGCGACGGCGGACGCAATCCGCTGCAGGCCGAACCCGGACGCCGCGGATCGGCGGGCCGGAGCACCACCGGAGTCCGTGCGACCGAAAACTCTTCCGCTGATTCGGCCAGGGATTTGGACGGTGCTCCCTCCACCGGCTCTGCCGATGAGGCAACGGCCTCGGCGAAGCGGCGCCGCCCACGACGGCGCACCCGCGGCGGTTCGGCCGGCGGTCATACCGAAGACCAGAACTCCGCGGCAACGGCTTCCGAATAGCCGACCCCTGCGCACGCATGGCCTGGCGAGGACGAAGGTTCTCGCCAGCGGGCACGGCGAGGACGAAGGTCCTCGCTGTGGTCCCGGCGAGGACGAACGTTGCCCGTTTGGGACCAGAGTGACGGAAGTCGACAGGTTTGTCAGTGCCGGCCCAAGTTGATCCTCGCCGCCAGGCCGGGCCCGACCCCACCGGCCCGATCCCACCGGCCCGACCCCACCGGCCCGACCCCACCGGCTCGATCTCACGGCGATCAACAAGCTTGTTGCGTAGGCTCCGGCAGTGACCGCTCCGCCCACTACCCCGCCCGCGTCCGACATGACGCCCCCGGCAAACTCACCCTCGGTAGACCCATCGACGGCGAACTCGACGACGGCCTCGCTTGACGCGCCCGCAGCGACCGGGCGGGTGACCCCGGGTCCACGTCGGCGCCGGATCACCGACCGGCTGATCGCGCTCGGATTGGCGGTCGCCGTCAGCGTGGTGGGTGTGTTGGTCTACCTGAACAGCGATATCCGGGCCGCCCATCTGAAGACCGGCCCCCGGACCGCCACCCCGAAGGTTGCGGCCGCGGTGCCCCAGCAATTGACCGGTCGGTGGACCGCCGCCACCGATTCACGACTCGGCGCCGTGGTCTCGGCGTATGGGGTCGTGGTCACCACCGACAGCCATTCGATGATCGGCCGCGACGCCACCACCGG
The DNA here is from genome assembly GCA_038204125.1 of Mycobacteriales bacterium. Lineage (GTDB taxonomy): Bacteria > Actinomycetota > Actinomycetes > Mycobacteriales > Nakamurellaceae > Nakamurella. Next base: position 6,346 of record JBBRDH010000131.1, on the reverse strand, counting down.
CAAGGTCCGTTGGAAATACGACCGATCGAACCGGACTTTGTGCGCAGTCGGCTCGGGCGACATCGACACGGTCGAATTCGACCCGAAACTCGGTTTCATGGCCGCGGGGGTCCGCGGGAAGGTCCGGGGTATCGCCGCGGTCTACGACGAGAACGGCTTCTGCTCCCAGGTGTCGACCTTCGACCCGACCACCGGGGCGCGGTCGGTCGTCCGGACCTCGGCGAATCAGCCTGGCGGGCAACTCGTCTTCGGAGGGCCTTACGCCGGTTGGATCGGACGGGATCTGCTCGAGGTGTGGCGGGACGATCTGTACCGCACCATCCAGTACGGGGTTCAGCCCAATCCGCCCAAGCCCAACCAGTCCCGGCTCGGCTGCGTGTTCACCGACATCGCGCTCGCCACCACGCAGTTCGCCACGGTCGAACACTGCACGGCGTCGGGACCGAATGCCCGGCTGGAGATCAATTTCGACGACCCGAATGCGATCCCCGGGCATCCGGACGGCTGGGACACCTTCCAGCACGCGCCCAGGGCCGACATCGACACCCAGTCGCCGGCTGCCCGCATCGTCGGGATCACGGCCGACCGGGTCGCGGTGCTCGTGTCCGCCCCGGCGCCGGCGGTGGTGGTCTACGACGCCGCCGGAAAGGAGGCCTCGCGCAGCCGGGTCAACATTCCGGCGGCGGACATCGTCGCCGCCGACCGCGCGGCCGACGCACCCCGGGTCACCCCCTCCCTCCAGACGACGAGCGGCCGGCTCTCACTGATCGGCTCCCACCTGATCTCGGTCACGAATGACCAGATCCAAACGGCTCCGCCGCCCACTTCGCTGTCGACGAGCAGCACCGCGACACGGCCGCCGACCTCGAGTCCCTTCGGTGGCGTCGGCAGTGCAGCCACCAGCACAAGTGCGCTGGACAAGGTCGACATCGTCAGCCTCAAGGTCTCCTGGACCGCACCCGGCGCACTGGGTCTGCCGGCGCTGGTGGGCGACACGGTGCTGATGCCGGTGACCGGGGGGCTCGCCGTTCTCAGTGCGACTTCGGGAACCGCGCTGCTCGAGGGCGCCGCCCGGACCATTCCGATCGACCGGGGGGGGTACCGGGGCCGGGTCGACGCGGCGGCGGTTGGCCCGATGATTGTCGAGGTACGTGGCCGGGCGGTGTTCGGCCTTTCCGCCAAGTAGGCCCCGCCCAGTAGGCCCCGCCCAGTAGGCCCCGACGGCCAGCGAGGTGACGCCGGGCTGAATCGGTGAACCACAATGGCGGCATGGCCAACCAGCTCACTTCGCACGGCGCTGCCCGGCGCTCTCTGACCCTTGACTCCCCTGTGTTCGACTCCCCTGCGTTCGACCCCCCTGCGTTCGACCCCCCTGCGTTCAACTCCCCTGCGTTCGACTCCCCTGCGTTCGACTCCCCTGCGATCGGCCCGACCGTCGAGCTGGCCGCGCTGGTCGCCGACCCGCCGCCCGGCGTGGCGACCCGGAACGGCACCCTGCTGCTGGTGCCCGGTTACACGGGTTCCAAGGAGGACTTCGCGCCGATCCTCGACGGTATCGCCGCGGCCGGTGTCCGGGCCGTCGCGATCGACCTTCCCGGGCAGCATGAGTCGGCCGGACCTGACGATGAAAATAGCTACGCACCAGAGGTTCTCGGGTCCGTGGTGAACTCGCTGATCCATCGCCTCGGGGAAAGCGGCCCGGTTGTGGTGCTCGGGCATTCCTTCGGTGGGCTGGTGGCCCGCAGCGCGGTGCTGGCCGGCGCGCCGGCCACCGGACTGGTGTTGTTGTGTTCCGGTCCGGCGGCGTTCTGGGCCGGCAACAGGTTCAACGCTCTGACCATCGGCCGACCGATACTTCGCAGTCTGGGTGTCCAGGCGCTGTACGACGGCGGCCAGCGCGCGTTGGGACTCGACCCGCTGCGCCCCGATCCACTGGCCCGGTTCATGCGGCGCCGGTTCCTCGCCTCCAGTGCGGCCGGGCTGCTCGGAATGGGCCACGCCCTGCTGAACGAGCCCGATCGGGTCGACGAGCTGAAGCAGGTTCTGGTCGGGGCCGGGATCCCGGTCGCTGTGCTGGCCGGCGCCGGCGACGACGCCTGGCCGCTTCCGGTACAGGCCGAGATGGCCAGGCGGCTGGGCACCGAACTGGTGCTGGTGCCGGGCGGTGCCCACTCGCCCGCGGTGGAATCCCCCACTGCGTTGCTGGAAATCCTCCTACCGCTGCTGGAGGCATGGTTCGAGGTCTGACGTCGGCGCAGCGCAACGCAGTCAGGCGGTCTCGGTGATGGAGAAGGCGTTGCCGTCGGGGTCACGGAAGGCGAACATCGCCGGGACGCCGGGCCACCGGAGCACCTCGTCGGTGTCGACTCCGGCAGTGCGAAGCCCGGCGTGCGCGGCCTCGGCGTCGTCGGTGGTGAATCGGATGCCGATGGCGCCGCGGGCCACCTCAGGCGTGGCCGGTTCGAGCGTGACCACCACCGTGTCAGTGCCGGGGGCGAGTTCGATCCACCGTCCGCCGCCTGGCATCGGGTTGTCACGAAGCACGGTGAAGCCCAGCTTGTCGACGTAGAACCGCAACCCGGCGTCCTGGTCGTCGACGGGGATGCTGACGGTGCGGATGCCGGTGATGTGGGTCGGGGTGGCTGTCATCGGGTGCTCCTTCTCGGGGTGGGCGGTATGCGCTCGTCGAGGTGCACGGTCACGGAGTCGCCGGCGTCCTTGCCGAGCTGCGCGCGCACCTCGACCGGGACGGCGAGCTTGTGGGTGCCGTCGCCCAGCGCCATGAACGAGCCGCGGAACGGGTGGCCGTCGATGCTGCCGCGGATGCGGACGAGCCCTCGGGTGCCGAAGTACTCGGCCGAGCCCGGCATCACGACATAGGTCCAGCCGCCCTTGTTCGGGCTCCGTTGCAGCACGGCGGTGAAGTTCGCGTCCAGGCTGTTCATCTCGGTGCGCCGTAGGCCAATGAGCCGGGAGTGGTGAGTTCGCGGCCGGTCTCGAGCCAGGTCTTCAGCCCGGACAGAATCATCGGCCAGCCGCCGTAGACGTGCTCGTCGGCGTTCTCCCGCAGCTGGTCGTGGGTGACGGTGAGTCGGCACGAGTCGCCGACCGGCTCGATCTGGAAGGTGACCCGGCTGGTCCCCTGGGCGGCAGCGTCCTCACCCCAGATCGCCCGGTAGGACTGCACCAGTCGGCGCGGGGGTTCGATCTCCAGATTCTCGCCCTCGACCAATGGCCCGGACGCACCGCTGTGGGTGAGCCGGTAGCTCGACCCCGGTGCCCAGTCGGACTCGACCCGGGCGCCGAACTGGTAGCGCGCCCGAACCTCCGGGTCGATGATTGCCTGCCACAACCGTTCCGGACTGGTCTGGATGTAGATCTCGAATACCTTTTCCACGTTCGCCTCCAGGTCGCGTTTGAGGTCGACCAGGCCGGCCGCCCAGGCCTCGGTGTACTTGCTCACCCATCGGTCGTGGACGAGCCGGATCGGCACCGGGTTCAGGAAGTGCAATTTCTCCCGACCCCTGCGCCGGGTGGTGACCAGGCCGGCACCTTCCAGCAGCCGAAGGTGCTTGGCGACCGCCACCCGCGTCATCGGGAACCGTCCCGCCAGCGCGCCCAGGGTCTGCCCATCGTCGCGGAACAGCTCGTCGAGCAGATTCCGCCGCGTCGGGTCCGCCAGCGACTTGAAGACCGTCTCCACATGCCCACTATAGGAAACCTTTTGGTTTCCTGTCAATGATCACCGGTGCCTGGCTCGGGCAGCAACGAGATCTCCACGGCGTCGGCTGCGTGTTGGCCGGGGCGGAGAGCTGACGACGAGGAGCTGACGTCCAGCGCGCGGTCAGCGCCACCACATCCACCACAGGGCCGAGGCGGCGGCGACCATGGCCGCCCCGGCCAGGCCGTAGCGGCCGGCCACCGGAAGGCGCTTGCTGAACAGCCTCGCGGCTTCGCCGAGCACCCCGAGGACCGTCGGCACGATTGCCCGGTCGAGCGCCGGACCTTGTGCTCGGGCGATCCCGTCACCGCCCAGGGCCGAAGGCGCCCAGGCCCGCGAGGCCAGCAGCACCAGTCCCAGCAGCAGCAGCCCGGCCGTCAGCAGGCCGGCCACCGCTTCCAGGATGCGCAGCCCGGCGGGCACTGTTGGCGATCGCTCGTCAGGCTGTGCCGCAACGGGTTTGACTTCGCCGGCCGGCGGAACCTGCACCGATCAGGCCACCTCCCCCAGCGGCGCGGTGGCGGCGCCGGCCGCAGCAACGAGCGCCCGGAGAGTCCCGATGCGAGTGCTCTCCTGACCGAGCTCGAGGGTCTTGTTGTGCCCGTGATAGTCGGACGAACCGGTGGTGAGCAGACCGCACTCCGCCGCGATCCGAAGGAGCTCGGCCCGGCCGACCTCGTCGTGATCTGGATGCCACACCTCCAGCCCGCCCAGCCCCGCGCCCGTCAGTTCGGCGATCACGCCTGCCGTCAACGCCCGGGCCGCCCCCCTGGCCCGCGGATGGGCGATGACGCTGACCCCGCCGGCAGCGCTGATCATCCGCACCGCCGTCAGCAGGTCGGTATCGAGCTTGGGCACGTAGTAGGGGCTGCGGCCGGCCAGCAGCCTCCCGAAGGCCTCGTCGACGGTCTTGACGACCCCGGCCGCGACGAGTGCGCGGCCGATGTGCGGCCGGCCGATGGGTGCGCCGTCGGCGATCGCGAGGACCTGACCGGCCGAGATCGGAATGCCGTCGGCGACCATCTTCTCGACGATCGACAAACCCCGCCGCCGCCGCTCGGCCTTGAGCCGGGCCTGTTCGGCGACGATCGGCTCGCTGGCCGGATCGAACAGGTAGCCCAGCAGGTGGACACTGACAACCCGGTCGTTCGTCACCAGCCTGGTGGAGAACTCGGCCCCTCTGATCACGGTCAGTCCTGCCGGCCTGGCCAGTTCGGCCTCCGCCCAACCACCGGTGGTGTCGTGATCGGTGATCGCGACGACGTCGAGACCGGCCGCCCGGGCGGCGAGCATCAGCTCTGCCGGGGTGTCGGTGCCGTCGGAGGCGGTGGAATGGGTGTGCAGGTCGATGCGCATCACGGTCCATCTTCCCCCTCCCGCGGCAGCCGCCCGGGCTGCCGGGTGGGAACCCGGCCGCTCATCGGACGCTTCCGGCCGGCTGGGCGCGGGTAATGTTCGGTGGGCCTGCCGCAGCGTCAGCGGCCTGGCGCCGCCGTCGCCCGCCGTTCGGGTCGTCCGGATTGGAAAGTCGATGCAAGTTCCCCCGCTCTCCCCTTTCCGGACTGCCGCCCGGAAACGCCCGCTGCCCACCGGAAAGCCTGGGTCCCCGGGGGCGTTGGTCAACTGCGGTGCCTACATCAACGGCTACCGCGACTCGAGCTGCACGGATCCGGTTTCGGCGATGCGACGAGTCCGCGGCGCCGCTCGCGGATTCGCCTGGGTCGGCTTCCACGAGCCAAGCTTCGCCGAGATGGGTCATCTCGCAGAGACTTTCGGCCTGCACGAGCTAGCCGTGGAGGATGCGGTCCACGCCTACCAGCGGCCCAAACTCGACCGGTACGGAAATTACCTCTTCTTCGTTCTCAAGACAGTCAAATTCGTGGATCACGCCCCGGCAGCGGGGAGCTCCGGCGAGATCGTGTCGACCGGCGAAATCATGATTTTCCTCGGTGAGGACTTTATTCTGACCGTCCGCCACGGCGAGCATTCCGGGCTGACCAGCCTCCGGGCCCGGATGGAGTCCGACCCTGAACAACTTGCCCTCGGTCCGGCGGCCGTCATGCATGCCATCGCCGACCGGGTCGTCGACGAATATGTCGCCGTGGTCGAAGAGATCGAGGACGACATCGACGAGATGGAAACGGCGGTGTTCTCCCCGGAGCAGGACGTGGACACCGAACAAATCTATCTGCTCAAACGCGAGATCCTGCGGCTGCGGCGGGCCGTCGCCCCGCTGGCCGCACCGCTCAAAGCGCTGTCCAGCAGCCCACATCCGCTGATCCCGGACGAGATACGCGAGTACTTCCGCGACGTCGAGGATCATCTTTCCCATGTGGCGGAACGCATCTGGACGTTCGATCAGATGCTCACCACTTTGGTCTCGGCAGCCCTGGCAGAAGTGGCGAACCGGCAGAACCAGGACATGCGAAAGATATCCGCGTGGGCCGCGATCGCCCTGGTGCCCACTGCGATCGCGGGCATCTACGGAATGAATTTCAAACACATGCCGGAACTGTCCTGGCAGTTCGGCTATCCGATGGCCATTCTGGCCATCATCGCGGTCTGCTCGACGCTGTACCTGTTCCTGCGTAAACGCGGCTGGCTCTGACCGGCATCAGCCGCGCC
>JBBRDH010000130.1:0-14898 GCA_038204125.1 Mycobacteriales bacterium | reverse complement strand
TGGGCTCGTTGAAGATCCGACCTCGGCGGGCTGCTCCCGCAGAGACCGGCCGGTCAGAAGGGTTCAGCGATGGGGTCTTCGCCGTGGCGATCACGCTGTTGGCCCTCGACCTTGGCCGAGTGCACGCCCAACCCGGCGTCGGTGATGGGACGTTGAACGCTGCACTGGGACGGTATTGGCCGACGCTGCTGGCGTTTGCGGCCTCGTTCGCATTCATCGGCGTGGCGTGGACCAATCACCACAACGTCTTCGTCCGGGTGGCTCGCATGTCGCGGGGATTGAATGCGGCGAATCTGCTGTTGCTGGCCGGGATCACGTTGGTGCCTTGGGCAACCTCATCGCTTGCCGACGCCCTCTCCCAGCACGGCAATCATGGTCAGCAGGAGGTCCTGCTCTACGCGGCAGTCTTGATGTTCGGCACCGTGACCTGGTGGCTGGTGTTCCACACACTGGCCACCCACCCGGAGCTTCTCGTGGACCCCGCCGACGCTCGAGGCTTCGGAGCTGATCGCGTCGGAGTCGTCATTGGGCTTGGAGGAACAGCAGTGGCTGCGGCCGTCGGCTTCCTGTTGTCCCCGGTCACCGCGACACTGCTGTTCTTTGCTCTCCCGGTGTTTTTCGCCTTCGCATCGGAAGGGTTCGAGCGACGCGACGATGACACCGACGTGCAGCAATCGACGCCCGGTCAATCGCCAGTCGGCTTGAGCGATGCTGGTCGAACAGACCCACACCAGCGGTCAGGGTGAGATCACAGAGAGAGGAGGCCCAAACGTGAAGCACAGCATCGTCCCCGCCGGCGCAGGCATCGACTACGACTGGGCCAACGACCACGTCTTGGTCAAGGTCCCGCTCGAAGTGTCCGAAGGTCGGGTGACATTGGTCGAAGACACGCTCAAGCCGGGATTCGATCTGGCTCGCCATCACCACCGCTCGATGGTCGAGATCTTCTTCATCCTCGACGGCGTCGTCACCTTCGAGTTCGACGACGAGACGACCAACGCCACCGTCGGATCAACGGTCATCGTCCCTCAAGACATTTGGCACCACGTGACCTGCCCTAACGGGGGGCGGCTGCTGACCGTGTTCACCCCAGGGGGATTTGATCACTATCTGGCCGAGCTCGCCGCCCGGGGCGCCGATGAGCTCGCCGACAGCGCCACCGTGGACCGACTCGGCGAGCGCTACGACATCTGGACTGCCTAGGACAGAGCCTGGCCCTCATCCATGCACCGATGGGCTTACGTGGGGCTTCCCCGCAAAGAGCTGTTAACCCCGCACCGAAAATCGGTCCCGAACCGCGGCGGAGTGGGGCTCGTCAGGTCCGTTGGTCCACGCCAGGCTCGGAACATGGCTAACGAGTGGTCGACATCACCGAGAACCTGTCGTTGTTCTCCGAGCACTGGTCACCGAAGGTGGCGCCTCGTCGCAACGCCTACGAGATCAAGGTCGTGAAGGTCAAAGGTGAGTTCACTGGCACGCCCACGACGACACCGACGAACTGTTCATCGTGCTCACCGATGAGCTGACCATCCAGTTGCGCGACGGCGACGTGAGACTCAACGGTCGGCAGTTGTTCGACGTACCACGAGGTGTCGAGCACTGCCCAGCCGCAGACGGCGAGGTCCACGCTGACTATGTTAAGGTCAAATGGCCCCAGGGTGTCAGAGCCACCACGCACTGCTCATCGAGCCCACGTACGTCGCTACCCACGACGACTCGCTGGCCTAGCTCGCGGCGGCGTCCGCCGTCCCGCAGCCCGATCGCTCTGCGCGTCCCGCGCAAGGATCCTCTTACGAACATCCGAGGGCGCTCTGAGTCCGTGGCCCGGGCCGGGCTCTACGCGTGCCGTTCGGGGTGGGCGGCGGTGACGTAGTGCATCGCAGTTGCCGCCGAGATGCCAAATAGGCGGATGAGGTGGACGGGGTCGGCGGTGATCGCGGCTTCCTGGAGCATCCGATCTTGCCGTAGCCGGGAGGGCGAGATCCTGACGACACGGAAGAGCCTGCGCAGCGTCGAGGCCGCGATCGGGGCGCCGCCGGCACTGATCGCGCTGTGGCTGGTGATGAGCAGGTGCGTGTTCTGGGTGCGTGGCCAGGTCTCATGCCGGACCTGGAGCCAGGTGAGGGCGAGCTGGTGGGTCATGGTGTCGAGGTAGACGAGGTGGTCCCGGCCGTGAGCGCGCGGTATCCGCAGTCGCCCCCTGGTGCCGTCGAGGCCGGCGAGCCGAAGCGTGCGTAGGTCGGTGATGCCCAGGCCGTGGACGGCTACAAGCGCGATGGCGAACCGATCTCTGGCGTGGTCGGCGCGATCGATCAGGCCGTGCAGGGTGTCGCTGGACAACGGCGTGGGCAGTGATGGGACTGTGGCCAGTCGCACGCCTCGGGTGGGGTCGGTGAAGACCAGCCGTTCCTGCTTGAGCGCCCGGAAGATGCTGCGCAGCGCGGTCCGCAGGGCCTGTGCTGCGTTCCCGGAGCGTGCGGCCAGGACCGTCGCGACGTCGCCGGCGGTGATCTCGCGCAGGGACTCGACGCGGCCGCCCCACTCCTTGAGGACGGGTGCGGCATAGGCGAGGTAGTTGCGGATGATGCCCCAGTCCAGGGGCGGGTGCGCGCGGCGGCCGAGGCCACGGGCGACGTGGACCCAGCGCTGCAGCTCGTTCGCGACATCGGCGGGCATCGTGGCGATCGTCGTGTCGATGAAACGCTGGTCGGCGCTGAGCTGCCGGGCGGGGTCGGCGACGATCGTGTGGTGCGCGGCGAGGAAGTGCAGTGCGCGCTGGGCGGATCCTTTCGAGACGGTGCTGGCCACGGCACGGATGTCGGATTCACGGAGCGGGGCGTCGGCGCCGAGGTGCTCGAGCAGGATGCGCAGGGTTCGTCGGCAGGCGGCGAGGTTGTCGTGGTTCCAGCCCTGCTCTCGTCCGTGGGCGTCGAGCTGGTTCAGCAGCGCTGCAGCGTCAGGGGTGAGTGACGGCGGGCGAGCGGTGCTCGCGGTCACGGCATCCCAGCGTCGCGGTGGATCGAGAAGGATCAGCTGGCGAGAGTCGATCAAGTGCTCGGAGATCGGCGTCAGCGCGGCTCGGCGTGCGCGTTCAAGCGCTTTGGCTCGCCACTTCATCGGTTGGTAGCCGAGTGCGCCGGCACGCTGGTAGAGCCGTGGTGCGAGTGATCCGCCGAGCCACAGTTGGGTGAAGCCTCCGATGTTGTGATCGCCGTGGACGGCGGTGACCGTGCAGCTGCGGCACAGTGTCTTGACCAGCGGCAGGCCGTGGCGTCGGCAGCGGGCGCAGCGCCCGGCCGGATAGGCCTTGCGCCAGGCACCGCAGCCGCCGCAGACGAGCTCCGGCCCCCAGGCGTGACAGTCTGCGCAGCTGACCGCCAACACGCGGGCCCGTGGCGGTAAGCGACGCCGGCGAGCGCCCAGCTTGGTGGCGACCCGCGTGTCCCAGCCGGCGAGCAGCTCGGCGCGGCGCAGGACCTCGACCACGATCAGCCTGTGGTCGACGATCTGATCGATGATCAGGTTGGTGACCAGCTGCTCGCCGTCGGCGTCGCGGGCTGCGAGAGCGAGGCGCATCATCGCCAGCCATCGCCCGCGCACGGTCGGGCTGACCCGTTGCTCGCGGGCGAGCCGGTCGGCTGCCAACTGGGCTTGGGTGAAGCCGCGTGGTGTCCGGCCGGCGATGCCGCGTGCGATCTGCTGGTCGAGGCAGCGTTCAGCGGCCGGGAACAGCGATCGCTGTCCGGTGATCGTGGGCGGGAGGGTGCGGGGGTCGTCCAGAGGTATCGGCGCCGGGGTGCCGGGCGGGCGGCGCTTCGCACGGATCGTGCCGGAGACGCGGCTGCCGTGCTTCACGATCGGGTGCGGGTGAGGAAACCGGACCCCGTCGAGCAGCAGCGTGAGCTGGTTCGCAGCGATCTGGCGACGGGCGGGCCAAGCGGGGTCGGTGAGCCGGATCGTGTTCAGACACGGCCGGCACAGCCCGTCGTCGGCGTTGACGTTGCTCATGTGCCGACAGCGGACGCACACCGCCAACCCTGGGTGAGTGCTGCGCCAGCTACGACAGGGCTTGCACTGCCCGACCCGGCCGGGGAACTGGCCCCAGCCGTGGCAGGCGGCGCATTCGCGTGCCGGGCGCGGTCGCGACACCACGCCACCGGTCAGTTCGGCGGCAGGGAGCGCCGCCCCTTGCCGCCGCTTCGCGGCACCGGCCCGCTCGCACCGCTGCGCCCTCCCCCACCCTGGCCGGTCGCCGCGACCTGCTTGTTCGCGCCGTCGCTCGCGGCGACGGGTTCGGCTTCCATGAGGTCGGCGACGGTGCAGTGCAGCGCGGTGCAGATCATGTCCAGGTCGTCCAGTCGGACCGTGATTGGCTTGCCGCTCCACAGCGCGGCGACCTTGCTTGAGGACGGCGTGAACCCGATCTCGGTGAAGGCGGTGAGCAGGTCGCTGGGCCGCCAGATGTCTTGCCGGGCCGCGGCCCAGCGCAGGTTCCACTTCATCGGCGGCTGCCTTTCATCGCAGGTGTCCTTGATCCATCACGAGCCGCTGCACCGCACGCTCGGACGCGGCGAGGTTGGCGTGCTCGGGGTCGGCGTGAGCAGTGGTCAGGTACTCGACCGTGGTGGTCGGCCGGTAGTGGCCGAGTAGCTTCTGCACCTCCCACAGCGACATCCCCGACTCGAAGTTGTGGGTCGCGCACGCATGACGCAGCAGATGCGGGTGCAGCACACGCACCGGCCCGGACAGGTGCACTTCACTGGCCAGTTTCAGTGCGCGACGAAACGTCGACGGGGTGACCGCGATCCCGGGCACCGGCAGGTTCAGCGACGACACCGCCCTCGCGATCCTCTCCGAGGGGAACAGCGGTGCGACCGGGCTGGTCGGGTCATCGCTGAACTCGCCGCGGACCTCCTCGACATACCACCACAACAGATCGCGACCCTCGGCGAACAGATACGCCTCCCGCGGTCGTGGCCCGGAGCCCCGCGCGCCCTTTCCCGCGACGAGGAACCGACCCCACTGCCCCGATTCCCAATGGACGTCGCCCATCTGCACTCCGCACAGCTCCGCCGCTCGCACCCCGGACAGGTAGGCCAGCTTCGCCATCACATAGTCACGCCGCGCGATCACCGGCTTGCGTGCGGTGTCCAGCGCCGTGCGCCACGACGCGAACATCTCCCGCGTCGCCCGCCGCGACGGCGGGATCCGCAGCCCGAAGTCACCGCGATGCACCGGCCGGTTGAACGGGTCGATCGGCGACTCGACCGTCACACCGAACCGTCGGGCGATCTCGCCGCCATAGCGCTGTTCCAGGAACGCGAAGTAATGATCGAGCCGGTTGATCTTCGACCGCATCGTGCCCCGCCCCCGTTTGCCCGGCCCGGCAAAATACATATCCAAGTGCCGAGGGGTCAGCCGCCACGCAACCAGGTCGTAGTGCCGGCAGATCTCGATCACCGGTTGCGTCAGATGCTCCAGCGTCGCTGCCGCCAATCCGGCCACGTCGCGCGCCCACAGGTACTCCGCCACGCTGTCCAGGAAGACGGCCTGCTCCTCACCGTCGCTTGCGGTTGCTGCGGCCCGGCGCTGCAACGTGACCACGTCGGCCAACCCCGCACCAGACACGCCCGCGCTGAGCTGGCCGTCATCAGCAGGCCGCGACGGCAAGACCACGAGCTGGGTCCGTGAATCAGTCATAATTGCCGAGATTAGCGGACATCAAGTCGGATAGTAAGCCTGTGACCTAGAATCCAGGACGCCACGAGCCTCGCCCGAGAAGCCTGTCGCGACGCGTGCAGATGCTCTCCAGCCATCATCGACGGCTCACGAACCCGTCCCTACTCCAGTAGGTTGAGCATGCCCGCGGTCACCTGTACGCCTTTCACCGGATGTCGGGCACCGCTGACTTGGCGCTGCAGGATGCTGTGCGTGAGCTTCGCGAGGCCGGCTACACCGACCTGGCCGACGATATCGACGGCGCCCTGGTCGGTCGGGACGTGATCGACGGTAAGTGGACGTTCCAGCTGGTTGAGGCCTACGACAACGACTACATCCGCGTTTTCCGAGCGGCGGAGGAGCGCGCGAGAGAGTTGTGCGGCAACGCGCCGCCACACATCTACGAGGCCGAAATGAAGGCGCGCGAGCAGTCGAAATGATGCCGTACTTCGGTGCAGATCGGCGGTCTGTCAGACCGAGATATCCTCCTACCGATCGTGGTCGGCGCGATTGTGCGTATGGCGTTCGTGACCGGCCGCGTAGCTTCGCGGGCTGCTCTCATGCACGTTCGGACCGGCTCTAATCCAGGGTCTGACGGGGTCGCCATCGGCCGGGATTCGGCGGTCCGCCCGCGGCTCCCGTAGCTTCGCAACTAAGACAGGTCCTGGTTCTGAGTCCTGTCCAATGTGCAGCGCGGTGGACATGGGCGGCGACGAGCCAACTCGTTTTAGCCCGAAGCGCCACTAAGCTCGCACAGATCCTGGAGCCATGCTGCGCCGGTTGGTCCCCCAGCCGCCTCGGTGCAAAGCGCTTAGGGGTGCATGGGCGCACAGAGCGGCGGGTCTGGGTAGTCGCCGGCCGTATGGGCGTGCGGTAGTTCGTCGGCGTCGGCGGTCTCGTCAAGCCCCGGGGGAGTCGTTGGGGTGGTCGAAGGTGACGTCGATGTCTTCGAAGCCCTTGGCTCGCTGCGCCTCGGCTTGGCCCGTGTAGGCGCGTCGATCTCCGCTAGTGAGGTGAACGTTGTCGGTAAAGGGAGTTAGTAGCGATCGGGGGTGTAGTTGGTCCACCCGTACTACGTTCGCTTCCGCGCAGAGAATGACCGCGGTGGCAGTGATGTAGAGGAATGCGAGCAGGCCCAGCACGAGCGCAAAGACGCCGTTGGTTGCAGAAGCGCCCTTGACGACGTGCCCGACGTATACGACGCCGAAGGTCTGCAGTAGCTGCCAGAGGACCGCGGCGGCTACCGCACCTGGCGCGACGTCGCGGACAGTCAGGCTCCGCGCGGCGGCGATCCTGAACACAAAGATGAACACGGCGGCGTTGACCGCGACCGAGGCCACCAGCACGATGGCGCTGAGGACCGGACCGAGAGAGCCAGCGTTGCTGGCGCCCAGGGTCGACAGCGCTGTTGTGAATATCAACGCCAGTCCGGCGGTGGCGAGTAGCAGCAGGCTGCGGCCGCGCGCCTTGAACGGGTTGGGTCGACTATTGCGGGGCACCGCCCATGCCGTGTTCATGGCGTACTGGATTGCTTGGGCGACGCCGAGGGCGCCGTAAATAGCGCCGGCGGTGCCGATGATGAGTCCGCCGACGCCGCCGCCGATTCGTTTGGGGTCACCGAGCTGCGCGCCGACCACGGGGAACTGAGACAGCGCAGAATTTACAATCCGGTGTTGCAAGCCCGGGTGACCGATAAGGACGTAACCCAATACGGTCGACGTCAGCAGCAGTAGCGGGAACAGTGACACGAACGCGTAGTAGGTGATGAGCGCAGCCAGGTAACCGCCGTTGTCGTCAAAGTACTTGTAAAGCACACCGAGGGGATATCCCGCGGCTGGGTGGCGCTGTTGGAACCGATCAAGCTTGTTGGTGACCGCCATGTGCCTGCATCCTTTTCATAGCCGTGTCCACGGATTCTGGCGTCCACCTCGCGAGCGCCGGGAGATTGATGTGTCCGAGTGGAAAACCCCTGGGCTCGAGCTCAGTCTTAGCCCGACTAAGCATCTATTCGGTTCCGTCGCCGGTTCATCCACTGGGCCTGCATCTCAAGGTGCCGCAATATGACAGCTCAGGGCAGCGCGCCGTCCATCCCGACCGGGTAAGACCGTTTGTAGCCGCGCGACCGGGTTGTGCGATAAGGACCGACCAAGGTCGAGGCTCTCCCGGCCGGTGCCGCGGCTCTTTCGTCGGCAACGCCATAATACCGACATCGCAGCTCACACCAATTAATATCGCATCGTCCACGCCGGCTCAAGTGGACCGGTTCGACTCGCGCGGTCTACGACAGCAGACCCCTATGATCCCCATGTCGTAGCTCGACGCCTCGTCTCTTCTTGAGGAAGACGTCGGATCGACGCGCTTGCACGGTCCTGTCTGCGCACTCGAGGAGCAGGCCATCGATTCCGCGTTGTTCGTTGGGCCCTGAGGTGTGGAGTTCTGTTGCTCAGGTGACAGGGTTGGTGCGCAGCGATCCGTGCTCAGGTGCGCTCCTGATCTGGATGGAGCCGTCTCGCGTGCGGACCTCGAAGACGCGCTGCGGCCGGGTGGCGGGCCCGGTCACGACTGAGCCGTCGCTGAGCGAGAAGGCGCTGTCGTGCCATGGGCAGAGTACGCAGCCATTCTCGATGGTGCCTTCGTGCAGCGGAGCCCCGCGGTGGGTGCAGCGGTCTGCCAAGGCGTGGACTGTGCCGCCCAGGCGTAGCAGCATCACGGCGATTCCGTCGGCGTGCACCACGCGCGGTGTGTTTTGCGTCAGCTCGTCCTCGTGCAGCACGTCTGACCAGTTCGTCGGGGCCACGTCGAACGCCGTAGTGTCCACGCCGACCCCGCGGGCGTAGGTGAGGTGGCCGCCGAGCCAGCCGGTTGCCGTGACAGTCGCGAGTCCGGCACCGGCCAGCATCCGTCCCCGCGCCGAGCCGCGTCGCCGACTGTGCCAACTTGCCGCGTAGAGGCCTATCGCCAGGGTATTGCCTATCGCATGCACAAACCCGATGCGGCGCTCTGCGCCAGTGGTGTAGGACCAGTCGGTTGCACCGGCGAACGCCGCCGGGACTGCGGAGACCACGCCTACCCCGACGAGCGTCTTGGCGGCGCGCCTGCCGCTAGTGCCGGCAGTGGCGTCGAGGTACGAGGCCGCGAGCCACGATCCCGTCGGCACGGCCACCAGTGCAGGATGTACTGGGTGTCCGAGCGGGCTTCCGCTCAATACAGAGCGGAACAGCGGCGACCGGGCCGAGATCGACACCAGTGCGGCGACGCGGTTTGCGATCGGGTCGAGTTCGGTGGCGGCTTCGATTCGGCGAACCAAACGTTCGAGCGGTGAACCCGGTGAGAAGCGCACGAGAGGCCCCAAACAACTGAGGGGGATTGCTGCCTGTTTCAGCGTTATCGAGACACTAGCGGACGTGTGGCTTTCTTGCCGGGTTGCGTCGTTTCGCTGACAGCGAGTGGGCTGCCGGTGAGGGTCGTCCGATGGGGACTGGTGGGTGTGGACGGACGTCGCTATGGTCATTCTGAACTTTAAGGTCCTGGCACGAGGGGGCGACACCTGATGGACGCTAGGAAGTCGATCTTGTCGTGGCCGGTGCTGCGCCAGGTCACCCAAGCCGACGCTCTCGGTCGTGGTGTTGCCGTTGAGGCCGCACGGACCGGCGACCGGGTGGCCCGCACGGAGACGGCTGACCGAGTGGTGCAGAGCATTTGCCCGTACTGCGCGGTCGGTTGCGGTCAGCGGGTCTACGTCAAGGACGAGAAGGTGATAGGGATCGAGGGCGATCCTGATTCCCCAGTAAGCCGCGGCCGGTTGTGCCCTAAGGGCTCGGCGAGCGAGCAGCTCGTGAACTCTCCGGGGCGCCAGACCGCCATGCTGTATCGGCGCGCTGGCGGCACCGATTGGGAGCCGATGGATCTCGAGACCGCTACCGACATGATCGCGGACCGAGTAGTGGACGTCCGATCCCGCACCTGGCAAGACGCTGACGAGCACGGGCGGCCGCTACGGCGCACGCTCGGCTTCGCAGGTCTCGGCGGGGCGACGCTGGATAACGAAGAGAATTACCTGATCAAGAAGTTGTTCACCGCTCTCGGGGCGATCCAGATCGAGAACCAGGCCCGTATTTGACACAGCGCCACCGTCCCCAGTTTGGGGGCTTCGTTGGGTCGTGGCGGTGCCACCTCATTTCTGCAGGACCTGCAGAACTCTGACTGCATCGTCATCCAGGGCTCGAACATGGCCGAATGTCATCCCGTCGGGTTCCAGTGGGTGATGGAGGCCAAGGCACGCGGCGCCCGCGTGATCCACATCGATCCGCGCTTCACCCGTACCTCGGCGGTTGCGGACCAACACGTTCCCCTGCGCGCGGGTAGCGACATCGCTTTTCTCGGCGGCATTGTCAACTACATCCTCAGCAACGACAAGTACTTCCGTGAGTATGTCGTCGCCTATACCAACGCCCCGACGATCCTGCGCGAGGACTTCGTGGACGTCGACGATCTCGACGGTGTGTTCTCCGGTTACGACCCCGAAACCGGCGTCTATGACACCTCGACCTGGAGCTACGCCGGCCAGGAGGACACCCCGTCAGCAGGCGAGCGGGACCGGGATGCGGGTGCCATCTCGAGCAGCGGTGAGAGCGAGACTTCGCAGGGCGAACGCGCCGGTGGCCACGAACTGGGCGGCCACGGAGCGAAGCTGCCCCATGCCAGGGTGCAGCGCGACGAAACCCTGCAGCACCCACAGAGCGTGTTCCAGGTGCTGAAGCGCCACTACGCCCGCTACACGCCGGAGATGGTCGAGCAGGTCTGCGGCGTGTCGCCGGAGGACTTCCTGAAGGTCTGCGAGGCGGTGACCGCCAACAGCGGCAGGCAGCGGACCACGGCCTGGGTGTACTCGGTCGGCTGGACGCACCATTCCGTCGGGGCCCAGTACATCCGCGGGGCGGCCATCATCCAGTTGCTGCTTGGCAACATGGGCCGTCCCGGCGGCGGCATCCTGGCCCTGCGCGGACACGCCAGCATTCAGGGCTCGACAGACATCCCCACACTGTTCAATCTGTTGCCCGGCTACCTCCCGATGCCCAAGGTCGGCGAGCACGACGACCTGCCCTCCTACCTCGACACCGTGCGCAGCGAGCAGCAGAAAGGTTTCTGGGCCGAGGCCGAGTCCTACACGGTCAGCTTGCTCAAGGCGTACTGGGGCGACGCGGCCACGCCCGAGAACGATTTCGCCTTCCACTACCTGCCGAAACTGACCGGCGACCACGGCACGTACCAGACGGTCATGGACATGATGGAGGACAAGGTCGAAGGCTACTTCGTCCTCGGGCAGAACCCGGCGGTCGGCTCCGCGCACGGCAAGCTGCAGCGCCTGGGCATGTCGCATCTGAAGTGGCTGGTAGTCCGGGATCTGAACATGATCGAGACCGCGACCTTCTGGAAGGACGGCCCCGAAATCGCGACCGGTGAGTTGCGGACCGAGGACATCGACACCGAGGTGTTCTTCTTTCCCGCCGCGTCGCACGTCGAGAAGGACGGCACGTTCACCCAGACCCAGCGGATGCTGCAATGGCATCACAAGGCGGTGGAACCGCCGGGCGACTGCCAGAGTGAGCTGCAGTTCTTTTTCACCCTGGGCCGCAAGATCCGCGAGCGGCTTGCCGGCTCCACCCTGGAGCGTGACCGGCCGATACTGGACCTCACCTGGGACTACTGCGTTGACGAGCATGGGGCACCGTCGGCCGCCGACGTCTTACGCGAGATCAACGGCTTCCATCTGACCGGTGACAAGGCAGGGCAGCCGCTGTCGTCCTACACCGAGATGAAGTCGGACGGCTCGACGTCGGGCGGGTGCTGGATCTACACCGGGGTATATGCCGACGGGGTGAACCAGAGCGCGCGGCGCAAACCCGGTCGCGAGCAGAGCTGGGTGGCCCCGGAGTGGGGGTGGGCGTGGCCGGCCAATCGGCGCACCCTTTACAACCGCGCAGCCGCCGACCCTGACGGCAAGCCGTGGAGCGAACGCAAGGCCTATGTCTGGTGGGATGCGGACAAGGCCCTGTGGACTGGCCACGACGTTCCGGACTTCATCGCCGACCGGGATCCCTCCTACCGACCCGCGGAAGGCACGACCGGGGTGGCGGGTATCGCCGGCGACGATCCGTTCATCATGCAGTCCGACGGAAAGGCGTGGTTGTTCGCACCGGAGGGTCTGTTGGACGGTCCGTTGCCGGCCCATTACGAGCCTGCGGAATCCCCGGTCCGCAACCCGTTCTACCGGCAACAGGCTAACCCCACCCGACAGGTGTTTCCTCGGTCGGACAACCTTCAGAACCCGTCGCCGCCCGAGCCGAACGCTGAGGTATTTCCCTACCTGTTCACGACCTACCGGCTGACCGAGCACCACACCGCCGGTGGGATGAGCCGCTGGCTTCCGTACCTGTCCGAACTTCAGCCGGAATTCTTCTGCGAGGTCTCGCCACAGCTCGCTCGCGAACGCGGCCTGGAGGACCGGGGCTGGGCGACGATCGTGACGGCCCGTACCGCCATCGAGGCCCGCGTCATGGTCACCGAGCGGGTCACCCCGTTGACGATCAACGGCAAACCGTTCCACCAGATCGGCTTGCCCTACCACTGGGGAGTGGGGTCCTCAGCCCTTGTCAGCGGCGATTCGGCCAATGACCTGTTCGGTGTCACGCTCGACCCGAACGTGCACATCCAGGAGTCCAAGGTCGCTTCCTGCGACATCCGTCCCGGCCGCCGCCCGACCGGGCCGGCCCTGCTCGCCTACGTTGAGGAGTACCGGCGACGGGCGGCCATCACGGTCCGGACCGGCAACACCCAACGAACGCCGCTGCCTGGGCAACCACCAGACGAGACCGGGTCGAGGTCCACCGCCACGCCCCTGACCGAACCGACCGAGGAACGCTGATGCCGAGTCTGTCTGGCCCGCTCGAGGATCCCGCCGCCGACGCCGGGTGGGAGTCCCCGCCACCGCGCAAAGGCTTCTTCACCGACACCTCGGTGTGCATCGGGTGCAAGGCCTGCGAGGTGGCCTGCAAGGAATGGAACGGGGTCCCCGAGGACGGCCTGAACATGCTCGGCTCGTCCTATGACAACACCGGTGCGCTGGGAGCGTCGACCTGGCGACATGTGGCCTTCATCGAGCAACCGAGGAAGGCTGCGCCCCCGGCGTCGGCCCCAGTCGCGCTGGGTATGCCCACGTTTCAACGTCCCGGTGCCGCGATGGACCCCGATTCGCGCACCGACTTCCGCTGGCTGATGTCCTCCGACGTCTGCAAGCACTGCACGCATGCCGCCTGTCTGGACGTATGCCCGACCGGCTCGCTGTTCCGCACCGAGTTCGGGACCGTGGTCGTGCAGGACGACATCTGCAACGGCTGCGGCTACTGCGTACCGGCCTGCCCTTACGGCGTCATCGACCGCAGGATCGGCGAGCAGGGCCAGAAGAACGTGGGTATCGCTCAGAAGTGCACGCTGTGCTATGACCGCCTCGGCGCCGGCATGACCCCGGCCTGCGCGCAGGCCTGTCCGACGGAATCCATCCAGTTCGGTGACCTCGACGAACTGCGCGAACGGGCGGCTATCCGGCTCGCAAGCCTGCAGTCACAGGGCTTAACCGAGGCCAGACTGTACGGCGAGAACCCCGACGACGGCGTCGGGGGAGCGGGTGCGATGTTCCTGCTGCTGGACGAACCGGAGGTCTATGGGCTACCCCCGGACCCGGTGGTGGTGACGAAGGACCTGCCGCAGCTGTGGAAAACAGCGGCCCTGGCCGCCGGTGGACTGCTCGCCGGAGCCGTCGCGGCATTCCTCGGCGGTCGGACATGACCGAGCATGACGCACAACTCACCGCCGAGGACAGCACCGGCGAGCACGTCAGGCGCCGGCGCAGCGGGGCCGAAATCAGCCGCGCGGCGAGCGGTCGCCGTGGCCGTGGGCGCCGACGCGACGAGCACCAGATGGTCCCGGACGCCACGTTCACCTCCTACTACGGCCGGCCCGTGGTCAAGGCATCGCCGTGGGAGGCCGATATCCCGGCCTACCTGTTCCTCGGCGGCCTGGCGGCTGGGTCCTCGATCCTGGGCGCCGGGGCTGGCGCCACCGGCCGTCCCGCACTGCGCCGAGTGGGCCGGATCGGTGCGTTGGCAGGGATCTCCGTGAGCTTCGCGGCTCTGGTGCATGACCTCGGCAAGCCGTCCCGGTTCGTCAACATGCTGAGGGTGGCCAAGGTGACCTCGCCCATGTCGGTCGGCACCTGGATCCTCACCGTCTACGGCCCGCTCGCCGGTGCGGCCGGTGCGGCCGAACTTCTCGCGCCTGTGGTGGACAGCCTGCCCCGCCCGTTGCGCACCCCTGCGCGGCTGCTCGTCGCAGCGGCTGGCCCGGTGGGGATCGGTGCGGCCGCGGTCGCCCCGGCCGTCGCCTCTTACACCGCCGTCCTGCTCGCCAACACCGCGACGCCAACCTGGAGTGCCGCACGCCACGAGCTGCCCTACGTCTTCGTCGGCTCTGCGGCCGCCGCGGCTGGCGGCCTGGGGATGATGTTCGCGCCGCCGGAGCAGGCCGGCCCGGCCCGGCGGCTCGCGGCTGGCGGCGCGCTCGTGGAACTGGCCATGGAGCAGCGGATGCAGGCCGGCATGGGAATCACGGCCGAGCCGCTGCACCAGGGAAGTGCCGGCCGCTTGATGCGGGCGAGCAAGATCCTCACCGCCGCCGGCGCGCTGGGCGGCCTGTTTGCCGGTCGGAGCCGCGCCGCGGGCGTCGCTTCTGGTGCCGCGCTGCTTGCGGGCTCGGCCTGCACCCGGTTCGGTATCTTCCATGCTGGCCAGGCATCGGCGCGCGACCCGCGCTACACCGTCGTGCCGCAGCGTGAGCGCATCGAACGCGGTGAGAGTGCCGGGGCTTGAGAGGCCGCTGCAGGACTGCGCGGGTCAGCGCACCACAAGGATGCTGTCGCCGCGCTCGACGAACTCCCCGACGACGGCGGCTCCCCGGATCTCGCCGGCCACCAACAGGCCACCCGAGGTCTGGGCGTCTGCCAGCAGCAGAAGTTCCGACTCGTCCACCCCGGCCCGCAGATGCGGTGTCACCCATTCCAGGTTGCGCCGGGTACCGCCACTGACGAAGCCCGCGGCCAAGGCGTCTCTCGCGCCGTCGAGATAG
>JBBRDH010000129.1:0-14921 GCA_038204125.1 Mycobacteriales bacterium | reverse complement strand
ACGGAAACGCCATCTACATGTGGAGCTACGCCAACAGCGCCCGCAGTTTTCAACTTCCTGGCCCGACATTGTGTGTCGATTCCGGCAAGCTGGTCACCGTCATCCTGCACAACACCCTCGCGGAGGACACGTCGATCGTCTTCCCCGGACAGAAGGGTGTGCAGGCCAACGGCAATCCGGCCCAGCCGCAATTCGACTCCAGCGGATCGCTGACCTCCATGGTCCAGCCGGCCGGTAAGGCCAACGGCTCGGTGACTTATACCTTCACCGCCGGGAGCCCGGGAACCTATCTCTACGAGAGCGGCACCGACGTCGACAAGCAGGTCCAGATGGGAATGTACGGCGCGCTGATCGTCCGCCCTGCCGGCCACCCGACGCAGGTCAACGACCGTGCCGACTCCGCCTTCACCGCCGGTCAGGACTACGTATTTCTGCTGTCCGAGATCGATCCCGACGTACACCTGGCGGTCGAGCGCAGCCAGCCGATCGACTGGAGCAAATACACCGCCAGGTACTTCATGATCAATGGTCGCAGCATGCCGGACACCCTGGCAGACAACAACGCCTCGTGGCTGCCAACTCAGCCGTATTCGGCTCTGGTCCACATCAGGCCGTATGACAAGGTGAGCAACCCGCTGCCGGCGACCATTCGGTATCTGAACGCCGGAACGGTGAACTATCCCTTCCACCCCCACGGAAGCGACGAGCGGGTGATCAACCGGGATGGCCATGCGCTGCAGGGCCCGGCCGGCCAGGATCTCTCCTATCAGAAGTACGACATCGACGTCGGGCCCGGCCAGACGGTCGACGTCCTGATGGACTGGCGGGACGCCGAACACTGGGATGCGACGACCAATCCCATTCCGACGCTGATTCCCAGTATCACCGACCAGTTGCTGGTCGGCTCGGACACCTGGTTCAGCGAGAGCGGCTATCTGGGAACGAAGAATCCCACGCCGACGACGATGACCTCCAACAACGAGTGCGGGGAGTATTACCACATCGCGCACAGCCACGCGCTGCAGCAGGCGACCAATTACGGAGCAACCTTCTGGGGAATGATGACGGTCTTCCGCATCGATCCGCCGGCCGGCTGCCCAGCACAGTGAAGGCAGAAGCGATGACATCGAATCAGTTCTCCGGCGTCGCTCGGGCCGGGAAGGTCCGGCGAACAGCACGCCCCGTCCTGCTGACGGCGCTCACCGTATCGGCGCTCGTAGCCTCCTCTGTGCTCGCTTCGGCGAATGCCGGTGCCACGCCAGGCACGGCCTTCTCCGACGGGATCACCAATGCGTCGGCGGCCCGCCCGGCCTTTGCAGCGCTCCCGGTGCCGCAGTCGGCGCCGGTCGGCAAATTGACCGCCGGCGGCTGCGCCGCCATCTGCGACCTGTATGCCAGGGCTGGTACCACGACCATGGGACTAACCGCAGCGATTCCGATCTGGGGATTCTCCACGTCGGCAGTGGACGTGCCGGCCGTCGCGGCCACGCCGGACATCCCGGCCACGCCGGACATCCCAGCCACGCCGAGCACCCCGGCCATCCCGGGCACACCGGCCGTCCCGGGCACCCCGGGCACGCCGGCAATTGTGCCAACCGCGCCGGGTCCGGTCATCGTGGTGCATCAGGGCGACCAGGTGAGCATCACTCTGCACAATCAGTTGCCCGGCCAGCGATTGTCGCTGGCGTTGCCGGGGCAGGCCACCGCGAACTTCAACGGGAAAGCCGGTGACGATCTGTTGGGGGCCATCACCGGCGACGCCGCCACGTATTCGTTCAAGGCGGATCGTGCCGGCACATTCCTCTACGAGGCCGGTCACACTGCGAACGGGGCGCGGCAGGTTGAGATGGGACTGGCCGGGGCGCTCGTCGTCCTGCCGTCCGACGGTACGGCGTATGGCACCGCCGCTACGACCTATGACGACGACGCGGTGCTGGTGATGAGCGAGATCGACCCGGCGCTCAACGCCAACCCGAACACGTTCGACATGCGGAACTTTTCGCCGAAGTACCGGATGTTCAACGGTAAGCCGTTCCCGGCTGCCGATTCGGTGAGCACCGATCAGGGTCGCACGGTCCTGGTGCGCTATGTCAATGTCGGGTCGCAGACCCATGCGATCAGCGTCCTCGGCGGGGAGCAGGTCGAGATCGCCCAGGATGGACATCAAATGACGTTCTCCTCCACGGTGACGGCCGAGAGCATCGATGCCGGAGCAACTCTCGATACTCTGGTAAAAATGCCGACCGGGCCGGAGGCCAAACTCGCGCTCTACGAGCCGGCCATGCATCTGGACAACAACGGGCAGCACACCGGCGATCCGCTGCAGTTCGCCTTCGGCGGCCTGCTGACCTTCCTGGACACCAATGCACCGCCGCCCAGCAGCGACGGCGTCGGACCGGTTTCCTCACACATCGCCCTCTCGCCGAACCCGTCCAACGGGGTTGCTCCCGTCACGGTGACGGCCGATCTGAGTGACGCGACCACCGGCGGCTCAGCGGTCTCGCAGGCGGAGTTCGTCATCGACGTCAACGACCCCACGGTCAACGCCGCCGACAGCACCGGACCCGGATTCGGCACTCCGATGACCGCGACCTGGGGCACCGTCAACGTCACCGGGGCCACTGGAACCATCACGCCCGCCATGCTTTCCGGTCTGGACGCCGGCAAGCACCAGGTGTTCGTCCGCGCTCTGGACAGCGCCGGGAACTGGGGGGTGGTCGGCTCGGCAATTCTGAACCTGCCGAAAACCGGTCCGCAGACCACCAACGGCACGGTCACCAGCTCCCCGGCCAACGGCGACACGGACGTCGCCTTCTCGGCCACCGGTGATGACTCCGCGGCGGCCGGCACGATCACCAATGCCGAATATTTCCTGGACACGGCCGGGGCCGACGGGTCGGGAACTGCCCTGACCCTCAATCGAAGCGCCACGGTGGTTTCCGAGGACGGCGTGCTCGCGGGCGCGGCCGTCAAGGCGCTCGGCGAGGGACCGCACAAGATCCTGGTGCACAGCAAGGACTCGCTCGGTCTATGGGGTCCGTCGCTCGACATTCCGCTGCTGGTCGACCTGACCGGACCGAAGGTGGACGCAGCGAGTGTCGGACCGAATCCCACCAACGGGATATTGACCGACGCCAGCAATCCGGGCTATCTGGTTGTCTCCGCACAGATCACCGACAAGGACGCCGGTGGCGCCCTGCAGAGCAATCTCGCCGACGCCGAGGCCTTCCTCGATCCGACCAGTATCAACCCAGCTCCCGCCGGGGGCACTGGACTGCAGCTCATTGCGGTCGACGGCAAACTCGACTCGACCAGCGAGGCCGTCTATGGGTTGATCCCGATCTCGCAGGTCCAGGCGTTGGCCGAAGGTGTTCGCCATGTTTACGTTCGAGGGCAGGATGCGGCCGGCAACTGGGGCGAACTGTTCGGGGTCGATCTGAAAATCGACAAGACGGCGCCGGTGCTCGCCGCACCGCTGACGGCCACCCCGAACCCGACGAACGCGGCACCTGATCTGACCTTGAGCGCCGCGGTCGCCGAGTTGAACGGGTTGGCCGGTGCCGAGTTCTGGCTCGGCGCCACCGATCCAGGGGCTGGCAACGGCACTCAGGTCCCGGTCGCCGAAATTAACGGCAAGGCGGTCGCTACCGTGTCCCTCGCCGGAGTTCCCACCGGGCCACAGGTATTCAACCTGCGTGTTCAGGACAAGGCGGGCAACTGGAGCAATGCCCTCAACACCGCAGTGCAGGTGACCAAGCCGAACGTCATCTTCGCCAACAACTTCGAGCCGACGAATGCGGCCTGGAGTGCGAAGACCGGCGCTGTGTCGGCGACTGCGGCGGCGGCGATGCAGACCGCGGCCGAACCGGCAAGTACGAGGGGACTCCAGGTCACTCTTGCCGGTGGGCGGAACAACAGGGCAAGTTACCTGGTCGACAGATCTCCGGTGGCGGAGACCGGCTATCACGCCAGGTTCGTCTTCAACGCGAACACCCTCAAGTCCGGTAACAACAATGTTCTGACGGTGTTCGAGACCCGCAACGCCCAGAATCGCAATGTCTTCAGCCTGCAGTATCGGATCAGTGGCACCACGAAACAGGTCCGCACGGTCATGTACCGAAGCAACGGGGCAGCGCCGGTGACGGGCGGCTGGACCAATCTTCCGGCCGGCAAAGTCACCGTCCAGATTGATTGGGCCGCTGGTCGGCCGGGGACACCGGTCAACGGGTCACTGGTCCTGAAATTGAATGGGTCCGCGAGGTACACCCTGAACGGCAACACCTCCGGCCTGCGGGTTGAAAGCGCATGGCTCGGAGTTGTCACCGGCTTCAGCACCGGGCCCAACGGAACCTCTGTCGGAACGGCCTACTTCGACAGTTTCCTGTCCACCCGCGTCACTCTGCCGTAACCAATACCTGAACCCGGGCTGCCTCAAGGGGCAGCCCGGGTTCGGTCTGCAAAGGAAATGACATGTTCGCTAGCGTCCTTGACAAAACTCGCCGGCTGTCCCGCCGTGCCCGCGGCACCACGATAGGTGCCGTCGGTATCGTCGCGGTGCTGTTGGGGGTGGTCGGTTATCACTACGTCGCCGATTCCCCCCCGGCTGCGGCCGCCGCCAGGCCGTTCCCACAGAACGCGGCCATGGAGGAACGGCTGGGTGTCCGTTTCTCCCGGGTCGCAGTGGTTGCCGACGGTGGGCTGATCACCGTCACCTATGTGGTGCTGGACAGTGAGAAGGCGTCTCGCTTCCAGTCGGACTCAGCTCATCCGCCGGTGCTGGTCAGCGAATCGCGTGCCGAAAAGACCCAGCGCATCTCACTGATGAAACAGGGCCACACCCTGCGGTCCGGGCAGACCTACTACCTCGTGTACCAGAACACCAGGGCTGCGCTGCGGTCCGGCGAGCAGGCGACCATTGTCGAGGGCGACGTCAAACTGCCCCACGTACCGGTGTTGTGAAGCCGGTCGGGGTATCCGCGTCCGTCCGCCTGCGGCGAAGGTTGTTCGGCCTGGCCGCTCTGGTGGTCGGGATGTTGGCACTGCTTCCTGCGTCGAGCGCAAGCGCGCACGCCTTTCTGACGCAGAGCTCGCCGGCCGACGGTTCGGCCCTCGCGTCCGCACCGGCGGAATTGCGCCTGAGTTTCAGTGAGTCGGTCGTCCTGGAAGCGACCACGATCGACATCGTGGACAGCAGCGGTCGGCACCACCGACCGTCGGGATTGCGTTTCGCACCCGGGACCGGAGCGGCCGGGGACACCGAACAACCGGCGGAAGTGGTGGCGGACCTGCCGGCCCTCGGTCGCGACGCGTACCGGATCTCCTGGCACACCCTGTCCAGCGACGATCTCCATCGGACCGACGGCATCCTGGTTTTCGGAATCGGTGAGCAGGTCACGGCCGCCGGATTGTCCGAGCCCGCACCGGGGATAACCGAAAGTGCACTGCGGACCGCCGTTTTCCTCTCCATCGCCCTCGCCCTGGGCGGACTATCGGCCGGCCGTCTCTTCGGGCGGGTCCGAATGCGGGATCTGACGGCGCAGTGGGCCGGCCGTCGCTGCCGGACAGTCGCCCGGTGGGGGGCTGGTGCCGGAGTGTTGACCACCGGCGGCCTGCTCGCCGACCAGTTGCTCGCCGGTGGGGGTTCGGGGGCGAGCGCCCTGTCAACCGGGCTGGTTCTTCGTTTTGCGCTGCGGGACGTCGGCTTCCTGCTGTTGCTGGTCGTAAGTCTTTTGGCCAGGGCCGGCCGGATTCGGTCGGTGGTCGCCCTGACGGGCGCCGCGGCTGTCGGAATCGGCACTGCGATGCTCGGTCACTCGGCAGCCGGTTCCAGCCTCGCAGTCACCAGGGTGATCGCCGACGCCGCGCACGTTGTCGCTGCCGCCACCTGGTCCGGCACCCTTTTGCTGGCCATCGCGGTGGCACTGCCGCTCCGTCGGGCGGGCCACCAGTTGCTGACCAGGAACATGTTGAGAGCGTTCGGTTTTCCGGCCTTCGCCTGCGTCGCAGCGATGATGGTGAGTGGCCTCTATCTGATGAGCGGCGTGGTCGGCTCTGTCGACGCCGCGTTGCTCACCGGCTATGGGCGGACATTGCTCATCAAAATCTGCGTCGTCGGCGTCATTGTGGCACTCGGGATCGTGAATTCGAGAACCCTGCGCAGGCCTGGATCCGGCCGGGTGCCGGGCCGGACAGTGGTGGCTGAGGGCCTTGCCGCGGTGGTGGTGTTCGTCCTGGCTGCCATGCTGACGAGCGGCCAACCGGCTATGGAGCCGCAGCTGATCCGAACGGCCGATGGCGCGGTAGTGCCCGTCATCGACGCGGCGGTCGACGACCTGCAGGAGACGCTGTCCGTCCGGCCCAATCTGCCCGGGCGGAACGTGGTGCTGGTTGACGCGTTCCAAACGCGGCGCCCATTGCGCGGCCGGATCTCAGAAGTGCTCATCACCTTCTTCGATCCCGACGGCCGCGGCTCGACGGCTCTAGCCGCTGCCGACCTCGGCGATGGAAAATGGTCGGTATCAACTGATTTCCAGTCGTCCGGCGGCCGCAACTTCTCGGTCACGGTGCGGCGGGCCGGTTTGCCCGACGCGACCTGGTCCGCACGCTGGACGGTCGGCGGGGGAGCCAATTCCCAGCACCCGGTGCTGATCTCCAATGCGCCGATTGCGGGGATACTTCAGGCCGCGTCGTTGGTACTTCTCCTGGTGTTCGGCGGTGTGGGAATGATTTTGCTCCGCCGGCGGCGCGGGAGCCCCCCCGACGCGGGTTCGGTTCAAGGGCACGGCAATGTGGGCAAAGACCATGTCGCCGCGCCGGGAGGGCTGCCCGCCGTACCGAGGGCGACGGCCAGGTCCGTAGTCCGGTGATCTTGCGTCGATCCCGGGCACCGACCATCACAGGACTGGGAGTAGGCCGTTGATACGCGTGCTGTTGGTGGACGACAAAGCGCTGGTCCGGTTTGGCCTGAGCGCCGTTCTGAATGCGACGCCAGGAATAGCGGTGGTCGGCGAGTGCAGTGACGGCTCTACCGTCGTCACCGCCGCCGCTGCCACCCGGCCCGACGTAGTCCTGATGGATGTCAGCATGCCCGTCGTCGACGGAATAGAGGCGACCCGGCGACTTCTCGCCGATCAGCCGACGATGCGGGTGCTCATTCTGAGCGGTGCCAGGAGCGACGAGTCGGTTGCCCACGCAGCCCGTGAGGGTGCCGTCGGATATCTGCTGAAGGACGGCAACACCGACCGTCTGGTGTCCGCCGTCCAAGCAGTCGCAGCCGGCGGCACCGCCTGGCCCGACGGCACCGACCCCGTGACCAACGGCCGGGCCGCTCTCAGCCCTTGACCGCTCCCGCCCCGGCTCCCTGAACAAAGAATCGCTGGAAGACGAAGAATACGACCGCGACCGGAATCGTCATCAGCAGCGCCGCGGCCATCTTCAGGGGAAACAGGTTTCCGCTGCCCAGGGTGCCGGAGACCAGAGTCGCGACACCCTTGGTGAGCGTGTACAGCTTCGGGTCGTTGGACGCGACGATGAAATGCGGCAACTCGTTCCAGGATGCTTGGAACGACAGAATGGTCAACGTGATGACTGCTGGGCGGGCCATCGGTAGGACCACCGACCAGAAGGTCCGGAACACCGACGCACCGTCGATCCTGGCGGATTCCTCGACCTCGAGCGGAATGCCGACGAAGAACTGCCGCATGATGAAGACCCCGGCGGCATCCGCCAGCAGCGGGATGATCATGCCGAAGTAGTTGTTGAACATGTGGAGCTGAACCAGCACCAGGTACTTCGGGATGAGCAGAATGACGCCGGGCACGGCCATGATCGCGATGAGAGTGTTGGCGATTGCAGTCCGCCCCCGAAAGTGCAGCCGGGCCAGCGCATATCCGGCCAGCGAATCCAGGAATACCCGGCCAAGGGTGACGATGACCGTGACAAAGACCGAGTTTCCGAACCAGCGCGGGAAGTCCGCCGTGGCGAGCTTGCGGAAGGCGTCCGTCGATACCGGCGACGGAATCGGGTTCAGCGGGTCGGCTGTGGCGGCTGCGTCGGTCTTGAACGACGTACCGATCTGGATCAGGAACGGATAGATGTAGATCAGCGCGAAGAAGATCAACACCAAATAAATCAGCCAGCCGGCCTTGAACCGGCGGCTGGGCGCGGGTCGGGTCGTCACGCCCGGTCCGCTCAATTGGCGGCCACTCAGGGCTGTGCTCATTTCTCGATGCTCACTTTCCGGCTGGTCATTTTCTTGCCCTCCCAGGTGGCGATGCGGCGGCTTTTCGCAATGTTCTTCCGGTCCCGCATGATGAATCGCTGCAACAGGCTGAAAGCGATGATGACGACGAAGAGGATGAACGCGATGGCCACGCCCTGCCCCCATTTGCCGTCGCCGAACGAAGCGGTATAGGCGAGATAAGCGGGGGTGACCGTAGTCCCGCCGGGCTCGCCCTTGCTCATGATGAACACCTGGTCGAACATCTGCCAGGTACCGATCAGGCCAAGCGTGATGACCAGGAACATTGTCGGCCGGAGCGCCGGAAGTACTACGCTACGGAATAATTGCCATTTGGTGGCGCCGTCGACCTGGGCGGCCTCTTGGACCTCATCCGATACGTCCTGCAGAGCTGCCAGGAACATCAGCATGAAGGTGCCCGCGGTCGTCCAGATCGCCAGGAAGATGATCGAGCACATCGCGACCGACGGGCCGGCGAGCCAGTCCCACCACGTCACGGACAAGAACTTGTGGCCGCTCAACCAGCCGGGAGGTTTGGTGTTGTCGACGCCGAAGGCCCCGAGTATCAGATGGAGGACGCCGCGTGGATCAGCGAACCAGTTCGGCCCGCGAACGCCGAGCGTACGGAGGAATGCGTTGATCACGCCGTTGGCGTTGAACAGGAACAGGAACACGATCGCGATGGCGACCGAGCTGGTTACCGACGGAAAATAGAAGGCGGTTCGGAAAAAGCCCTTGCCGCGCAGTCGGCGCCGGTTGACCGCCAACGCCAGAGCCAGCGCCAGGATCGTCTGCAGCGGCACCACGAGCAGGACGTAGTAGAAGATGTTGCGGAACGACATGCCGAGATTCTTCTGGGCGAGCCCGGTCTTTCCCAGCAGCGCGGTGTAATTCTTGAAGCCTACATAGCTGGCCGAGAGGGGCGAACCTTTTCCAGACCAGTTGGACACCGACACCCACAGCGCGGTGAGCATCGGCAGGATCAGGAAGACGAAGAGCAGCAGCAAGGTAGGGGCTATGAACAGCCACCCGGCCCGGCCCTGGCCAGCCCGGATACCGCCGCCGGCGCCTTTCTTGTCCTGCTTTCCGAGCGCCGCCGCCTGGCCAAGCGGCGTTTCCAAACTGCCCTGACTTGTCGTCATCGACATGTTTTCTCCTGAATATCGACACAATGCGGGGACAGGATGTCCGAACTCGATGGGCGGCGACCAATGGTCATCAGATACGCGCCCGCCCGCCGCTGTACAGGCAGCGGTGGGCGGGCGCGCCAGGGATCCG
Source organism: Mycobacteriales bacterium (assembly GCA_038204125.1). GTDB lineage: Bacteria > Actinomycetota > Actinomycetes > Mycobacteriales > Nakamurellaceae > Nakamurella. Next base: position 5,404 of record JBBRDH010000129.1, on the reverse strand, counting down.
AGCTTCAGCCGCCGAGGGCGGCCTTCAGGTTGTCCTGCACGGAATCGAGAATTGCCTTCGGGTCTGCGGAGCCCAGGCCCTGCAGTTGGGTATCGAAGTCGGCAATCACGTCGGTGATCTTCGGCGCGGAGACCACACCCTTGGCGTATTCGACGCCCTTGACGAAGGGCGCGTTGGCCGGGAATTTCTTCAGATAGTCGGCCTGCGCGGACTGCACGGACGGGATGACTCCGAAGGCATCGGCGAACGCCAGTTGCTGCTTGTTGCTCGTCAGGAACGTGACGAGAGCTTTGGCCTGGTCGGGGTTCTTGGTGGTAGCCGAGATTCCCCAGCAGTTGGTGAACGAGAGGGTGCCCTTCGTGCCGGACGGTCCCGCGGGCAGTTCGGCGACCTTGAACTTCACGCCGGGGTAGTCGGTCTTCATTGATCCAAGCAGCCAGCTGCCCTCGATCGTCATCGCGGCCTCACCCTTACCGAAGGCCTCACCGGCCCAGCCGGCACCGAGGTCCTTCGGGAATTTCATGGATCCGTCGGTGTAGAGCTTCTTGATGTAGGTCAGCGCCTCAAGGTTCTTCGGATCATTGACGGTGGCCTTGTTGTCCTTGTCGACCAGGTAGGAACCGTTCTGCACCATGAAGGCATCGAACCGGTCCCCCTGCGCTCCCAGGGAGAGCCCGGCGACCTTCCCGACGGTCAGTTTCTTGGCCGTGGCCGCAAGCTGGTCCCACGACTTCGGGATGTCGGCGTCGGTCAGGCCGGCCTTGGTCCACATGTCCGTGTTGATGAAGAGAGCCAGCGTGGAGAAGTCCTTGGGTGCGCAGTAGAACTTTCCGTCGTAGGTGAACGAGTCCTTCAAAGCCGGGTAGAAGTCGTCTTTGTTCGCCAGGGAATCGCCGTAGGCCAGCAGGTTTCCGGCGCTGGCATAGTTGGCCACCTCGCCGGCCCCGACGTAGAAGAGGTCGGGGGCGTTACCGGAGGAAAAGCCTTGGGCTAGTTGCTGAACGAGGTTCTGCGCCGGCGTGACGGTGACGGTGGAACCCGACTCTTGGCTCCACGCCTTGCCAGCGGCGGTGAGCGCAGCCGTCTCCGCCGCCCCGGACGACCCGAAGAGCAGGGTCAGCTTGGCTGCCGGGAGGGCTGGGGCGCTACCGGTCGCCGAGCCGGCAGAATCCGAAGCCGGAGCCGAAGATTCGCTTCCGGACGCGCTTGCCGACGAAGAGCCGCTTGCCGACCCACTCGAGGCCGACCCGGTATCGGTACCGGCAGCCGCGCTCGACGATGGCGTTTCGGCCCCGCTGGACGTGCCGGGAGTTGCGGTCGTGCTGGAGCTGCCACAGGCAGCGAGCAGCAGCGCCGCCGCGAGGCCCGCCGTGGCTATTGCCAGGCGACCGGGTGTCGGACGTGTCATCAGGTGGTTCTCCTTCAGGGGGAATGATGAATGGGCATGCAAGTCGGGGCCCTGCCGGTTGGGCTGGCGGCCGGGGCGAACGGGTCATGGATCGATGACCGGAAGATCGTCCCTTGCCATCACCCCGGGGGAGCGTCGCGACCGACCGCCCCGACGAGGTTTGGACTGGAGGCACCCGCACACCTCGCGGTGTGGGTTCCTCCGATGTGGATCGGCGTGTCGACGCCCGGCAGGGCGCTGCTCGGCCCGCCGACGGGTCCGATGGATGGCAAGCGGTCGATCACAATCACGGTGTCTCCTCATCGAGAACGACTGCAGTCCACTGGCCGACGGCTGGCTGGTGCAGCCCGTTGGTTCCCCCCGCACGGCGCGCCAAACTCCGGTGCGGGTCGATCGAAGGGCATCACCCAACAGGGCACCTGGATCGATCCAATTCGGGTGGTTGGCCCTATGGATCGTTCCAAGGTTTGACGTAGTGTTACCTCCGCCTTGCTGTCTGTCAAGCTTTCGCGTCGGCCGGCGCGGCCGGTGGCCGAGGTCGCGCCCCGGCGAACATCACCGGCGCGAACGTCACCGGCGAACATCCAAAGGGAAGAAGGGCGAACGATTGTGTCCGATGCCGAACTGCCATGGCTGCAGCCGCTGATCCATGAAGCCTGCACGTGTCTGCGGGCGCCCACAGTGGTCCTGTCAGCCGCTGACGGGCAGATTCGGGCGATAGGGGCGCAGGGAGTATTCAGTGCCGATCTCCGGGTGATCTCCAGTGCCCAGGTGAGCGTCGACGACCTGGTCGGGGACGATCAGGTCGCCGATGACCGGGCCGAACCGGCCCATTTCGGCAACCGCCCGGAGATCGGCCGACCGCTGATGATCGAGCCGGTCTGGTCGGCGGCCCGCGGCGCCGACGGCGCCGAATTTCTGGCGGTGCTGCGGAATTCCGATGCCGCATTCCCTCTGTCGCGCAATCCCGATCCCGTCGTGTGGCTGCGGCGAGAGCGTCGCGCGCGGGCGGACGGCATGGACGAAAAACTCGAAATCGTCAATGTGAGTGACCGCGACCTCTCGCTCCGGCTACGACTGGCGGTCACCGCCGATCTCTCCGATATGGAGTCGGTGAAAGCCGGGAGGTCGGCCCCGGCCCGAACTCCGGTGGCAACCGCGGCAGGTGTCCAGTTCGTTGCGGAAGGTGTCGAAATCGAGTTGATCGCCATGGACGCGGCCATCGACATCCGCGCGGCAGCTGCCTATTTCACCTGGGAATTAAAAGTTCCGTCCCGGGGGGAAGCCGCCGCGTCCTGGTCGGTCGGCGTGCGGGACTCAGGCGCCGTCGTGGTGCCCCCCGCCCCGGGTGCCACCTGGGCAAACCCGGTAGTCCACGCCGATGATCGACGGCTCGACCGCTTCATCGGCCGCTCACTCGCCGACGCCGATGCCCTCAGAGTGGCAGCCGCCTCGTCCCCAGGGGATGTGTTTCTTGCGGCCGGAAGCCCCTGGTACCTGACGCTTTTCGGCCGCGACTCGATTTGGGCCGCCCGGATGCTGCTCCCACTCGGCACCGATCTGGCGGCCGGCACGCTGCGCACCCTCGCCGCTCGACAGGGCGTGGCAAACGACCCGGAGACGGCTGAGGAACCGGGCAAAATATTGCATGAGGTACGCCGCATCGAAACCACCGAGGGAGGGGCGGCTTTCCTGCCGCCAGTTTATTTCGGGACGGTTGATGCGACCCCGTTGTGGGTGTGCCTGCTCAGCGATGCCTGGAAATGGGGAATGCCCCCGGACCAGGTGAGTGAGCTGTTGCCGGCCATGGAACGGGCTCTGCACTGGATGGAAACACACGGTGACTCGGATGGCGACGGTTTCCTGGAATACGTCGACACGAGCGGCCGGGGCCTGACCAATCAGGGATGGAAGGACTCCGGTGATTCCATCCGCTTTGCCGACGGCCGGATAGCTCAGGGTCCGGTAGCCCTCGCCGAGGTCCAGGGATACGCCTACGAGGCTGCAGTCAAGGGTGCTGAGTTGCTCGACGCATTCGGGCGTCCCGGGGCTGCTCACTGGCGCTCTTATGCCGCAGAAATGGCTGTCCGGTTCCGGGCCAATTTTTGGACGTCCGACGAACACGGCGCGTATCCGATATTGGCGCTGGACGGCGACAAGCGGCAGGTAGACGCACCCGCGTCGAACATGGGTCATCTGCTGGCCACCGGCATCCTCGCTCCGAGCGAGGCGCGGGCGGTGGCAACACGTCTGGTGCACCCGTCGATGTCCAGTGGTTTCGGCTTGCGGACGATGTCCGATCGATCCGGTGGTTATTCGCCGCTGAGTTACCACTGCGGATCGGTGTGGCCGCACGACACAGCTATTGCCGTACACGGAATGTTGGAAGCCGGCCTGACCAAGCCGGCAATGGTCCTGGTGGCCGGACTGTTGGCCGCCGGTGATGCTTTCGACGGCCGGGTACCGGAATTGTTCGGCGGGTTCCCGGCCGGTGACCATGACCGACCGGTGCCATACCCGGCCTCATGCCGCCCTCAGGCCTGGTCGGCTGCGGCTGCCGTGGTGCTCCTGCAGGCTCTGCTCGGACTGCATGTCGATGCGCCGGCCGGCACCTTCAGCCTCGATCCGGTGCCGCATGTCGGTGCGTTGCGGGTCGGCGGAATGCCCATCGGCGGGGTCCCGGCCGATATAGACATCCGGGCAGACGGAACGATCGGCAAGTTCGAGTACGCCGGGCCGTTGCACCGCGTCGTCCCTCGAATCCACGAGCTCAGCCCGGGGGCCGGCCCGACCATTGAATGAGGCGAACCGGTGCCTCGGCACCGTACTTACCCGACCCGGCAGTCGAGGCTCGTGGCCCGGCCGCGGCCGCTGCGCGCAACTGGTGTGGGCCGTTCGCCACGCCCGGCTGGTCCAGTCCGCTCGTGGCCCGCGACTGGTGTGGGCCATGGGCACGCGACTGATGCGGACCACTGTTGGCCTGCGATTGTTGCGGGCCACTCGTGGCCCGGCGGACAAAGGTAGGTGGCAGCAGAATCTGCTCGCCTGCGGGCCGGGTTGTTTCTGTCGACTCGATCACGTCGACCAGCATCCGCACACAGTGGTGCGCGGCCTCCACCAGAGGCTGGGCGACCGACGACAGTCCGAGGACCTCGCAGATTTCGGAGTTGTCGAACCCGACGACAGCAATGTCGATTCCGGGTCGCAGCCCGCGCCCGGTAATTTCGACCAGCGCGCCCAACGCCACGGTATCGGAATCGCAGACCATTGCCGTGGGCTCCAGTTCGTCGAGGAGCTGGTGGGTCGCCAACCGGGCTGCGGCGATATCGCTGTCGCAGGTCACCGGTTCCAGAATTGGCACGCCGGCCTGTTTCAGAGCCTTTTCCCAACCGGATCGTCGGTCCCGGCTCAGGCTGAACGGTAGATCCGACCACGGCGGTGCGGTGTGCGGCTCAGAATTCAAGTAGGCGATGCGACGGTGCCCGTCGGCAATCAGTTCTTCGGTCGCGGCGCGGGTACCGGCCGCGCCGTCGACGTCGACCCACGGATGGTGTCCCGACCCGTCCCATGGCCGGCCGAATGTCACGCAGGGCACCCCTGCCCTGGCCAGGTAAGCCGTCCGTTGATCGCCCGGATGTGTTGCGGTGAGAACGATTCCGTCGATGTCCCAGCGGTCGAGAAGCTCGTCGTAGGCAGCGATCTCCGCATCGTCGTCGGCAGCGACGTACAGCATGATGCGATATTCACGCGCCGCCGCCGCCTCGGTCAGGGCATGTAGGAATCGGTCGAAAACCTTGTTGCTCAACTCTTGTTCGGCGCGCAGCGCAAGCACGCGCGATCGTCGGGTGCGGAGCTGCTGGGCGGCGCGGTGCGGCCGGTAGCCGAGCGCGTCGATCGCTTCCCTCACCTTCAGGGCAGTCTCGGCCGCTACCAGGTGGGGTGAGTTGAGCACGTTGGAAACGGTTTGCTTGGAGACGCCGGACTGCGCAGCCACCG
>JBBRDH010000128.1:0-15125 GCA_038204125.1 Mycobacteriales bacterium | reverse complement strand
CGGCCTGCCCGAGCGCCGCGGTCGAGGTGTACGCCGCGGCCGATCGGGCGGCGGCCTGCGCGGCGGCCTCGGCGACGTGCCGGCCGTGCCAGAGCAACGCGAACTGCACGATCAGCATCGTGAACACGATGATGATCGGGGTGATGATGGCCGCCTCGAGCGGGTTGTAGCCGGCGTCGGGTTGCGCCGCCGCGGCGCGCCAGCGGCGCGCCACGGCGGTCCGCCGCCGATGCTGTGTGTTCACTGAAAGGAAACCTCTGGAGCCTGGCCGCCTGTTACTGGGTTTGGATGTTGTTGGCGGCGCTCTTGGCCTTGGTCATCAAGATCACGCCGATGGTGATGGCGATGACCGCCAGGACGCCGATGACGATCGCGGTGTTGACCATCTCCCCGCGGTCGGGGTTCTCCTGTCGTACCGCGCGGGCCCGGACGGTGAACCAGGCCCAGAGCAGCTGCACCTCTACTGGTACTGCATTCATGGCAACTTTCCTTTCAGTGCAACGATGTGACGACATTTTCGGGCGGGATGTACTGCGGCCGGATCGCGGCGGCGAGCTCAGTCGTTTGTGGGTGGGTGGCTTCCTCCTTTCACAGGCCCGCGATGGCCGCGACGGCGGGGTAACCCAGGAACACGATGTACCCCAGACCCAGGACGATCTGCGCGAGACGCATCGACTGGTCCCGTTCACCGGCGACGCCCTGTTCGGTGGCCAACTGCCGGCGGCGCATCGCAGTGGAACGGGCCGAGAGGGTCTCCCGTACTTTCGCGCCGTCTTTGGCGACCAGTTTGATCAACTGGCCCAGATCCCGCAGATCATCAACGCCGATCCGGATCCCCAACTCGGCCAGGGCATCCCATTCACTTTTCTTGGCCAGCCGCGCCCGGTAGAGGGTGTCGCGGATCAACGCCAACGGCCAGCCGGCGCCAATCCGGGCGGCGGTGGGCAGCGCCTCCTCCGGCGCGGCGGAGCCGGCCATCTCCAACGCCACCCACGACTGGTAGGCGCCGAACGCGTACTGGAAATCCCGGCGACGCTTGGCCGCCGCAGCTCGGGCGTCCAGATCGGGCAGCATGAAAAATCCGAACCCGACCGCGAAACCCAGGATCACCGGGCTACCGGCCGGCAGAGCGACCCCGCCGACCACCGTCACCGCGACCACCCCGACCAGGGCCAGCAGGAACCCGGCCGCGAACCCGACGACCTTGCGGCCCATCACCGACTCGAACGTCTTGCCCGTCAACGCCAGGTCCTGCCGCAGGCTGGTGTAGGCGTAGCCTCGGCGCCGCAGCACCGCAGCGACGCGGCCACCCAACTTGGCCTCGACCCCTGACCGGCCCCGCATGGGCCCCGCCGTAGCGATCGGCTCAGGTCGGCCCGCTCCGGCGCCGGCGAACATCGCGTCCATCTTCGCTAACTGCACCAGCGCCGAATCCTTGCGGGGCACCAGGACCAGCCACAGCCAAAACAGCACCGCGCCGATCGCGGCGCCCAACACCGCCATGATGATCACCGGGACTGCCCCGCCCCGGGGGCCGGCGGGGTGGGGATCAGGATCGGCCCCAGGCCGGTCACCGGCCTGGTCGCGGCGGTGTCGGTCAGTGAGGCGACCAGCGCCAGCTCCTGCTCGCTCGCTCTCAACCCTGGCCGGGTCAGCAACGGTTCCGCCGGGCTCGACCCGGCCAGTTTGCGCATCCACGCGAAACCGGTCACGAACAGGCCGCACACGATCAGCAGCGCAATCTGCCCACCGAAGGTGCTGTAGGGCTTCATGTAATCGCCGCCGAACAGCGCGAAATAGCCGCCGAACCCCAGCGTGATCACGACGATGATCCGGAAGCCTCGACGGATCTCCGCCCGACCGGCGGTGACCTTGCGGCGCATGTCCAGTTCCTCCCGCGCGGTCACCGCGAGGCTGCTCAGCACCTCCCCGAGGCGGTCACCACGGCGTTTGACGTTGAGGATCAGCGCTCCGATGACCAGATCGGCGGAACTGTCGGCCAGGGTCGCCGCCAGCCGCGCCAGGGCGGTGTCCATCGGTACCCGGGCGGCGAGCTGGCCCTGCAGCTGCAGCAACGCGGGTCGGATCAGTGGTGACGAATTGTGCACCGTCGCCGGGATCGCCGCCTCCAGGCTGGCGTTGCCGGCCATGGTGTCGCGCATCGCCTCCGTCCAGGCCACCAGCGCCTCCAGTCGGGCGGTCTGCTGCTGCTCCTGCTGTTGACCACCGAACAGCGCCGGCCAGAACATCACCATCGCGCCCAACGCCGCGGCCGCCACCGGCCACCGGGTCAGCAGCAACGTCGCGGCGAACACGCCGATCCCGCCGGCCACCCGCAACCCCACCGCCGGCGCCCGCAACCGGCGCATCCACACCGCCCACCTCGACGGCGGCCGCGACGGATCCACTCTGGACCCGCGGACCCCGGTGACCAGCAGCACCACCGCGCCGCCCAACGCCCCGGCCCACAGCACCGCCACAAGGAAACGCAGATCAGGTAACACCATCGCCGGTCCCTCCCCCATCCTCACGCCTCAAATTTGAATTCATCCGACCAACCGACCGACTTGACCCGCCCGGGCCGGGCGGCGCGGGCGGTTCAGACTTGCCAGCCGTCGTCACCGGTCGGTGACCACGCCGCGGCCTGGTCGTTGTACCCGGCGTCCTCCAGTTCCTGACTGCGCCGGATCGCCGCCTCGGAGCGCACCGCCCGACCGTCCACCGGCGAGGGGAGGAAGATGTCCGCCCCGTCGACCCGGCCGGCGGAGAATCCCGAGACCTCCCGGACTCTGGTTACACACCGTTTGCCGCCGAACTTCCGGTTCTTTTCGATGAACACCACGAAGTCGATGGTCCCGGCGATCAGCGAGTGGGTGACCTCGAACGGCAAACCCTGATACTGTGCCGCATAGGTCGCCAGCCGGGAAAAAGTATCCTCCGCAGAGCGGGCATGAATGGTCGACAAACTACCATTGTTGCCCTGGCTCATGGCATTGAGCGTTTCCACAGCTTCAGGCCCCAGCACCTCGCCGAGGATGACACGGCCAGGGTCCATCCGCTTGGTGCGCAGCACTAATCGTTGCAACGACAACCCGCCGTTGCCATCGGAATCGGGAAGAACCTCCTCCAACTCCACCACATCCGAGTGCAATTCCGGGTGACGTTTGATCCCCAATTCCAGGGCCCGCTCCAAAATAATGAGGCGCTCTTCGCGGGAAACACAGTTGACCAAGGCTCGGAGAAAACTCGTCTTCCCGGCGTCGGTGGCCCCAGCGATCATAATATTCGCTCTGGCCTTCACAGCGCCCTGCAAAAAGGCTGCCAATTGCTCGTCGACGGTGCCCAGGCGGACCAGCTGCGCCATGCTCATCTGCGGGAATCGGTTCCGCCGGATCGACACACAGGGCCGCTCGGAGGCGCTCATTACCGCCGACAACCGGGAACCGTCCGGCAGCCGCACGTCAAGCTCCGGGTGGGCCCGGGTGAACGGCCGCGCATTGAGCCCCCCGTAGGAACCCAACGTCTGGACCAACGCGATCAGGTCCTCATCGGTAGCGGCCACCGGGTTGCCCCGGACCTTCCCCCGCTCATCGGCGTAGGTGATCCACACCTCGTCGCAACCGTTGATGTTGATGTTTTCGATGAGACCATCTGCCAGTAACCCTGAGATAGCACCCGCCTCGAAGATGGCCTGGTCCAGGGCCTCCACCAGGCGCTCGTCGTAGGAGGACTCAGGCAACTCCAACCCGTTGGCCATCCGCAGTTCCATGTGACGCGACACAGCGGCCTGCATCAAACTGCGGGCCAACTGTCGGTCGTCGGCCTTGGACAGCTCCCGCTCCCCCAACGCGTCCCGGCGCTGCCGCATCGCGGTCATCTCGTCGGCGACCTGGACCTGCAGTGAACTGATCAAAACCGCATCCAACAGCTCTTCACTCATCTGCCCACCCCTTTCCCGTCATCGCGGCTAGAGCCTCCGAACGGCCCCACCCCGGTGGCTGCCGGTGACACCCCGGCCAGCTCGAGCGACTCGACACCAGAATTTGCCGATGCCGCCGCGGCGGCGGCCTCGTCGTGGCCGGCGAGCTGCGGCCACCAACCGATCACCGTCTCGGCCAACGACCGGGCCGAGGAGATCAGCTCACTTCTGGCCAGCTTCCGGTTGACCTCACCGGCCCACAGACGCCCCGCCCCGGCCGGGTCGCGGGCGAAGAACCCGGCCACCGGCACCGGCGACCCGGCGGCCGCCAACATCTGGCCCGCCGCCTTGACCGCCGTGCCCTGCTGGGCCGCGGAATCGGTGACCACCACCGCCACCGATCCTTGATCCCGGCCCGGATCACCCAGCACATGTGCAAGCGTCGCCGCCCGATCCCGCAACCCGAACAACCCCTCCGCGGTCGCGCGGCCCAGAAGCAGCACCGCCATCGCAGCCTGCGCGACCGGGAGCGCCGCATTGCCGGGTTGCATCCGGCCCAGATCGGCGATCACCGTGCCCGGCCAGGCGGCCAACTCCTGCGCGATCTGCGGCCACAGCCCCCGCACCGGTACCCACCGCTGCGCCGTCAACGGACCTGGGACCACCGCAACACCTAACGAGGTCGGCTGGCAGAACCGGAGCACACCATCCTCGGGTAAGCCGAGCCGCACCATCGCCGCCAACGAGGCCACCGTCGGTTCGGGCTGCAACAACCCACCCAGCTCGGCATGCTGCATCCGAAACGACAGCACCCCACCGGACGGATCGCATTCCATCACCAAGCACGGCCGGCCCGGCCACACCAAACCCAACGCCACCGCCAACGTCGTCACACCCGGGGATCCCTTGTCCGAGCACACCCCGATGATCACGGCGACACCGCCACCAACGCCACCAGACTGTTCCCCGACGCGGTGGCGATCCCAGCGGCCGCGCCGGCCGGCACCGTCAACGTCACCAACGTCCCCGACGCAGACGAAGGATCAGGACGAGAAGAAAACACCGTCGCCTTCGCCGACAACACCGTCGCGGTCGGCGTGGCCCCGCCCGCCGCCGTCATGGCGCCCTTCGCCGGCAACGCGAGCACCTCCACCGTGTCCCCCGGGGCCAGCCCATCCGCGGGGATCTGCCCCCCGGTCACCGCCACCCCGACCTGCGCCATCCCCGCCGCCAAACTCGGACCGGCAGAGACCATCGAGCGTTGCAACAACGTGCCCGGCAACAGGTCAACCGTCGCGGTCTCCCCCAGCACCGACGCCAGATGATTCCCCGACACCGCAACCACACCGCCGGCCACATCGACCGTCGACAGATCCGCCGCCCTGACCACATGACCCTTCGGGATCACTCGGACCACCGTGACCACCGGCTGCTTGGAACCGGCCGACTCGTACGCCACCCCGCCCAGAACACCCAAACCAATGATCAATACCACCCCCAACGCCACCTGCGCCGGCCGGCGCTGCCGCGTCCGCAACGGCACCCGCGCCGCCGCAATCACCGCCGAGTTGCCATTCACCCCAGGCGCCGCCGGATGCTCCTTCGTAGATGTTCCCCCGGAAAACTTCATCAGTTCTTCACCACAATCTGAATCTGCTCGACGATCAATTGAGATGCGTTCGTTGTCGCATAAGTAGGAAATGCGTGCCTCTGGCCGGCCGGGTCGACCCAACTGATATTCCAAGTGATTGATTCGGTGGCGGTGATCGGCGTCGCCTGCACGGCCTTGTATTGGTAGCCACACTCCCCCGCAGTGGGCGGATCGAAACCGTCCGACGTTTGCCAGGCGCGACCCGGCCCGGGGCATGACACCGGAGGATTCCCGTCACCAGGGTCGAAGTTCAACGCGACCGGCGTTGCCGTCACCGTCACCGAGACACCCCTTAACGCAACAGTCTTAGCTACTGTGGTGAACGTCGCCGGATCCGTGAAATATCTGGTCCACAAATTCACCACGGTGTATGGCTCACCGCCCTTCGCCGGGTCCCCATGGTTCGGATCCGGCGATCTGCCCACAGTCGGCTTCGTCAGAGTTGCGATGAGCTGTGCATATGCCTGCTGCGCCAAAACCGCAGGGTCCGGCGGCGGAAGTGGAGCAGGCGGAGCAGCAGCCAAGCTGGCAGCGAAGGAATAGGCAATAGGCCCATTACAGAGGTTGTAAAGGACCATGCCCGTGGCGGGGCTATGGCCCTGCCAACGCGGATCAGCAGCAGGCGGCGACGGATTCAGCACGCGCCAAGCACACTCCCCACCGACTTGGCCAGGGTTACTGCTTGCGGCGCCGGTAGTCAGCGCCACCCCGTTTGCGCCACCAGCGGGGGCCGAGCCCGAGCCGTCATTGACTGTCGGTAGCGCGACTGTCGGTGTGCTTCCGCCACTAGACTGGTTGATTGAGCAGATGGCGGTGCCGGTCACCGAGTTGAAGTAGCACGAATCGTCAGCAAACGCGGGGGCGGCAATAGCGACTAGACCTGTGGAAATAAGAATGACCACACCCGCGGCGAAAGCTAAGCGGCGAATTAGCATGGCTTGACCGGAGTTTGTGCAACGGTCTCGCTAACCAGCCACCCGCCAACTTTGGGCCCGTACTGGTAGACGTTGTACGTCAACAGGACTCGCGGGTGAGGGGAGGGCCGCAGATCGACTTTTTCACCTGATGCATCGGCGAGGGCGAGTTTCGACCCGTCTACGCACGACTCAAGGACCACCTCCTTCGCGGTCGCGGAGACCACGCGTGGTGCCTCGTGCGTTTCGGTGGTGGTGGCGTGCACCTTCGCGGTCGCCAAGGACGCGAGGCTATCCAGCGTCGAGGAGGCCGTCGGGTCAGCCGTGTACTTCCGGATCGCCTTCGTCCAGTCCTTGCTGGGCTGCTTCTCGGCCGCAGCGGCGACCGTAGTAAACCCGCTAAAGGCGGCAAGGGCGCCCCTGGCATACGTCTGCTGGGCGGCGGTGAAGTTGGCAGGCCACGGATCGGCGGCCGTCGTTGCCTTCGCTGTGGTGGTCGACGGGGTGGTGGTCGGTGGGGTGGTGGTCGGTGGAGTCTTGCTACTGCTGGCGAGGGAGGATGTGGAACTCACACTGGGTTGAGACGACGTTTGCGTTGAGCTGATAATCGCGGACGACGTCGGAAGAGACGAAGCGCTGGAGGGTGGATCCGGTGTCTCCAGATGAACTCCCGAGCTCCGTGAGCTGCAGCCCCCGGCGACGACGAGGCTAGCTGCGATCAACAGCGACCCGGTGGTCCGTCTGACGCCCCTCATGGTCCACGACATGTATAGGCCCCTCCCTTCAGTTCCAGTGCGGCCGTGAGCCACCGCGAGCACCCAGCGGCGCCTATTTGCAACCATCAGTGCGGTCAGGCTCAGACTACCGCGACTCCCGTGGACGGGTACACCCGAACGAGTGAAGAAAAAGAAAGTTCGGGAGAAGTGTCCGGTCGGGCCTGGAAAAAGCACCTGTCCCTTCTGTAGCGCCCCCACCCACGCTCCAGGAGGACCACGTGCCGCAATCAGCTGTCCCCAAGCCCCTACCCACAGCGGAGGAGGCGTTCGCTCGCTACGTGCTGGCCCGAGAGCTCGTCCACGCTGATCTTTGTCCCTCAACCCGGCCGAAGGGTTGGATCGGCCCGCCACCTCAGGACCGGGCTACGGGCGGCGGCCACATCAACGACGCAGGAACCGACTGATGGCAATCGGCGAGAGTTCCGGTCCTGGAACACCAGACGCCTTTGACCACGCTGAGTGGTCAGGCTCATCGCCGATACGGCAGGATGAGCCGATGCCATGGACCGTGCATGAAATCGTCGCACTGCCGGCGCTGGTAGACGAGGCGTACGAGGTCGTGAAAACTCGTCTTCGCATCCAGATCGCCCACTACCTCGCCGATCACCCAGCCGCTCACATCAGCGACATCATCGCAGCCGTGGGTGGGGAGCGAACGACAATTCGTGCCAACCTGATCGCACTCGAGGAGCTCGGCGTGGTGTCAGCATCCCTTCCTGTCGGTCAGCGCGAAGCGCAGCGAGTGCGTTACAGCTTGGACCGAACGCGCTGGATGGAGATGATCATTAGGGTGATGACCTACCTTCCGGCGGCGCCAAATGGCTAGCAACTGATTAGTTCAGGTTTGCGTGACTGACGATCTCAAACTAGCAGTGGGTGCTCTGGCCGGTCGCGTCCGTATCGGCCCCCGGGCCGAGGGCACAGTGTGTGGAACCCGCCTGGTGCACTCCACGCCCCGGTACCGAAGGCAGATGGCAGCACAAATTTGCGGCGCGCCTACATTTTTCTGCTGCCATCGTCGGCAAAGATCGCCACTATGGCAAACGAAGGCCCCACAGATCAGCGGCGGGTTGCCGTCCTGATCCGGATGCAAACCGCGAACTGGGATGGCCTGCGCACCCGCGTGGCCACAGAGCACGCCAGCCTCAACCGGTATGTGGAGCATCTGGTACGTCAGGACCTCGATGCGCCCGAAGACCGCCCGTTCGTTCCGGTGACCACCCCGAGGTTCGCCTCGAGGGGGAAGAACGGCATCGGCCGGCCCACCAAAGGAGCCCGGGCGGCGGTCAAACTGCGTTGCGCTAAGGCGATTCGCGATCGGATACATCAGCGCGCCGACTCGCTGGGCCTGACGGTCAATGACTATCTGGAATCCCTGGTGTCACAAGACATCAGCGCCGCCACGCCTGCAGGGGAGGAGATGGCTTTCGATCAGATCGCCTAGCGCTGGTTCAGCCCACAACTGCATACAACGACAAAAGCCTCCCCGCGCCAACGGGAAGGCTCTGAGTCGGATAGATCTGGCGCCAACCGGATCTGTCACCAAGAACGAAAGGTCTGCTTTGTTGAGGAGCAGCTCTGAGGCTACCGCATACCCGGCGGAGCTTCCAGGATCAGATGGTCACGACACGCCGCTCTTCGCTGAGTTCCCGCGAACGAGCCAGCGTGCGATCCCTGCTGCCCGACTCCGCCTCCGTCGCGCGGCCACACGCGGTCACCTTGCCCCGTCTGCGGGCACCACAGCCTTCCCGGCGTCACCCGACGTATGGGTTCCCCGTTCTGTCGACCGCGCGGAGGTGTCCGCGGTGCGCCCGCCGGCCTAGGACTCCACCGTGCTGCCCCAGAACAACTCCAGAAAACGACGAAGGCCTCCCCGACGAGTCAGGAAGGCCGAGGTCGAGCAGATATCGGGTTGCACCCCGGGATCTGCGATCAAACGAAAGGTCTGCTTAGGTGAGCAGCTCTGACAATACCGCGCACCCTCAACCAGGAGTTGAGGTAGGCGTCGACACGCCGCAACCTTCGCCGGAAAGTCCGGTCCCAGGCCAGGCCAGCCAAGCGGCGGCCGCGTGGCGTGCGCTGGCCCCGTTGATCGCCGGGCGCCCGGTGGTCCGTGAGTCGCTCAACGGGGGCCGCGCCTACCCGATCCGGGGTCAGCGGGCTCTGACCGAACGGCTCCCCCACGTCCCGGCGGCGGTGCCGGTGTACTCAGCAGCCGGCGACACCCGGATGCTGGTGCTGGATCTGGACACGTCCAAGGCCGACCGGGCTGCGGTGCTGCGGGACGCCGCCGCCATCAGGTCGATGGTCACCCAGGCCGGTGGCCGACTGGTCTCCGACGAGTCCCCTTCTGGCGGTATCCATCTGTACATCCCGCTGGCGCAGCCGATCCCGTTCGACGAGGCACGCGACGTCGCCCTGGCCCTGGCCGCCCGCACCCCCACCCTGGATCCGCAGCCGATGCTGGGAATGACCGACGGCCTGATCCGGCCGCCCGGGTCCCGGCACCGCAGCGGCGGCTTCCAGACGCTGCACGGGACACTGTCGGCAGCGCACCTGATCCTCAACCAGCCCAACCCGGTCGGCGTGTGGACGTCGCTGAAGGAAGCCCTAGCGCTCGAGCTAGGGGCGGTACGCGCCGATCGGCTCGAGCGCGACGCAGCCGCCATCAACGGAAACGGAGCCGACACCCCCTACGTTCCGCGCAACGGCGGCCCCCGGGAGCTGGCCGTCGACTACCTGCGCATCGCCACCACCGGGCTGTACAACGTCTCCCGCTACCCGTCGCCCTCCCACGCCCGGCAGGCCGTCATCGCCTCCGCAGTGTGGGCCGGCCTGTCCTTCCCCGACGTCATCGGCCGCCTGCACAACGGCAACTGGCCCGGTCTGGCGTCCTTCTACACCCGCTACCGCTCCGCCGGAGCGCGCCGCAAAGCGGTCCTGGCGGACTGGAAGAACGCCGTCTCCTGGGTTCAGAAAGCCAAGGCAAACGACACCGGTGTAAGACCTGTCCGTATATCCCCCACAAGCACACCACCTACACACCGCCGGACCAGCGGGCCTGCTCAAACTCAACACGAACGATCAACCGCGGCCGAGTTTCAGTTCCTGCGTGAATGGCGGACGGCGCTGGAGTTGGTGGAACGAGAGCGGTACCGCGGCCGTACCGGTCCGGCCGTGCGGATGTTGCTGCGCGCACTGGGGGAAGCGGCCATGAAAACCGGTAGCCGTCACATAGCCTTCGGCACCCGTTCGCTGGACCTGGCGTGCGGTCTTGACCACACCACCGTCGCGGCGCATCTGCGGATGCTCCGCGACGAACCCGAACCGCTGGTGTACCTGATCGAAGGTGACCGCGGACTGCTCGGTGACCTCTACGAGCTGCGAATCCCCGACTCGATCGCCGGGCGGGCCAGCCGACTGGACTGGAAGGCCGGCAAGATCTTCTCGCTGCGGCCGGTGTTCCGAGAACTGGGCCTACCGGCCGCGTTCGCCTACGAGGCCCTGGAGCAGGCCAAGTCCCGACCCACAAGTTTCGAGCTGTCCCAGTCCACCGGGATGGCCCGATCCACCGTCTACCAGGCGCTGGAGACCCTGGCGGCGTTCAACCTGGTCGAGCAGCGCAGCGGCCGCTGGCAGATCGTGGCCGGCACCAGCCTGGCGGTATTGGCCGAAGCCCTGGGATGCGCCGCCGATATGGTTCAGCGCCTCTCCGCGCACCGGGTCGAGCGGATCGCCTACCGGCGGGTCCTGAAGGTCGTCGACCGGCACCTGGACACCATGGTGCCTGAGGAACTGCTGATCCGGCCTGGATCCGACGGTGAGACAGCCCTGGAGCTGCTGGAACGGATACTGGGAGCCCGCCAGGTGGCGTAGAAACTCAAAACAAGGCTTCATTGGCAGCCGTGCTAGGGACCCAGCTGCAAGTCCGACGCCGCATGCTCGCGCAGGTATTCGCGCAGGAACGGCAACGCGAAGTCGACGTAGCCGCGGCGAGTGGAGTGGATCAGCTCAGCTGCGATCAAGCGCAACCGGTACTGGCTGACGTAGTTGACGTTAACGTTGAGCCTGCGCTGTACGTCGGCCATGCGGGAAGGCCCGTCATCGTGGGCCATCGCCAGCAGAAACGACTTGTCGATGTCGGAGGCAACGCTCAGCGCCGGCTCATGGATCAGCGACCCCAGCCGCCGTCGGGCCCTGGCGACCCCCTCCAGTGCATCTGTCTCGGTGATGTCTTGCTCCTCCGGGTGCAGTCGCCAGGTCTGTGCCCCGACCAGCTGCAGTGAGAACGGGTAGCCGCTCGCGCCATCGACCATGACCTGCAGAGCGTCGCCGCCGATGCGGCGGCCGGCGGCCTCGATGGGTTCCCGGAATCCGCGCTCGACATCCTCGCGCGCCACCGATCCCAGTGAATGTCGCTCGGCCCGACGCAGGAAGGTCAGCACATCGTCGTTGACGACGTCGCTGACGCTGGCGGCCAGACCAGCTCCGGCGAAGGCAAGTTCGCGGCCCTCGCGAAACGCGTGCTGCACGGTAGTGGCAAGTTCACGCAGCTCTTCCAACTGTTTGTGATGAATCTCGTCCAGCGTGATTAGTACACCCGTGCCGTGATCCACGAGCAGATCCGTGAGCACCTCGAGCTGACTGCGCAATCCGGCCTGCACCACATGCGTTTCCACGGTGTCCCAGTCGACGCGACCAATGCTCAGCGGAGCGGTAAAACCTTTCATCCGGCGCTGGACGGTCTCCGGGTCGAACTCGCGCAGAAGCTTCGGTAGATGCTGCCGGGTGATCCCCTACCTGCCAGGCTTGAGTGAGACATCCAGGAGGCGCGGGTGCAACGCTGTAGGGCGTGACAGGAGACAAGCCAGTGAGCAGCAGCATCCAGCAGGAGAAGGTCACGGTTTACCTGTCCCATTCTCACCGTGCACCACCAGCACCTGGCCCGGCTCCACCGCGACGCTGACGTCGTCCAAAACCGGCGTGTCACCGAAAGACTTCGACACGTGAACCGCTTCCACAACAGGCACGGGGGTAGGCGACACCATCGGCACACTATCCGCGCCCGCCCCGACGCCGAGAGCTTCGACGAAACCTCCGGGCCGCTCACCCCCAAACTGATCGTCGGCTGCCGCGCCCTCATCGGTGACCTCACCGACATGGCCGACCCCACCGCCGGTGGCCGCCTCCACGTCGAAGTACTCAGCTACGACACCAACGGCACCCAGGTCACCACGCCCAAGCAACGAACACAGACCGACACCAGTCAGGTCTGCATGATCAACAGTGACCACCGCAACTACCTCCAAGGCAGCCTCCTCGCCCTCGGAACCAGACCGTGCCCGTCGGATGACCGACGTCGTACGGCACCGTTTCAACCGCAGACGGTGTCGACGACCAAGATCGCGACTTCACCACAACGGGAACGTCCTAAGGTGACGATCTGACATTCCCCCACCAACAACCGATGAAATCTGCGGGCTAAGGACCACCACCATGCTTCTGGACGGCGTCAACCACATCGCCTGGATCTCCCAGGACATCGCCCGGCTCGGCCGCTTCTACGCCGACGTGTTCGACGCGGAGGTGGGCCCGACCCGCCCGCACGGTCAGGACCCCGGCGAAACAATGACCGTGAT
The DNA here is from genome assembly GCA_038204125.1 of Mycobacteriales bacterium. Classification (GTDB taxonomy): domain Bacteria; phylum Actinomycetota; class Actinomycetes; order Mycobacteriales; family Nakamurellaceae; genus Nakamurella. Next base: position 2,226 of record JBBRDH010000128.1, on the reverse strand, counting down.
CAAGATCGGCCCCCACACCGAGCTGAACATCGTCACCATCAAGGGCAACCACGAACCCGACCGGCAGACCCCGATGTGGGGGCGGGGACGCATCGACCACGTCGGCCTGCAAGCCGCATCCCCCCAGGCATTCGCCACTGCGCGCCAACGGCTCATCGACGTCGAGGCCAGCGACGGCACCGTCAACACCTTCGGGACAACGCAGAGCCTATTCTTCCGGGACCCCGACGGTCTTGAAGGCGAACTACTCCTGACCCCGTAGACCCGACACGAGAACCCCGCCACCGTCGGCGCTACGACGCCTCGCCGCATCCGGGAACAGCTCTCAACGGCGCACATCAGGCCCAGGGCGGCAGTGTCCCGATGGACGATTGTCGACCGAAGCGGGTGGGATCAGCTTGCAAGGCCAGACTCGAACGCGTCGGTAAGCACGGTTCGAGCGACGGCCGGGTCATGGGCGGCCGGCACCGAGCAGAGCACCGCACCCGGTGCGAACCGGGTCCACCAGATTCCCTCGACCGGCAGCACCACTGCGCAGCCACGTACCGCACCAGGACTGACCCGGTGCCGGTCGGCGACCTGCTCCGCCGCCGCACGCACCATGTCGTAGTCGAACTGGCTGGGACGGCCCTAGGGCGGAAAGAGCAAAGCCCGCTGCTGGGCGTTGCCCCAACGCAGCGCCTCGTCGAAGGTGACCCGTACAGCCTCGGCCAACGCGGGACGGGCGGCGAGTGAGGCGAACTCGGGCGGATCGAACGCCGATCGACGCTCGTCGGCCGACTGCCGCAGCCAGACCTGCTGATCCACCCCGGTGGGCGGACCCTGATGCCCACGGACGTCCAGCGCCACCACTGCCTGCCACCAACCGGTCCAGGCCGCGCCAGCCTCGGCGCGCCGATGGCCATCCAGCAGGGTGGAGTGGTCAGGGAACTCCCCGGCGAGGCGCGGCGGGATCACCCTACCGGCCGGCACATCGAGGTCGAGCGTGTCGCGGACGAACAACGCCACCACCGGTGCTTGCTCGATCCCTTCAGCAAACCGCCACGACGCCGATCCAGCAAATCGCATGCTGGCAAGTCTGCCACCCACCCTGACCGCGACCGCCGACAGACCGCGACGTCTCACCCCATCGATTGCTGACCGCACACGGATCGCCTATCGGGGTACGGGAGACGGTTGGCTTGTTCGCGCCCTTCAGCTCGATGCTGCGCGCTCGGCGTCGCTACGCAGAATGCAGAACTCGTTGCCCTCAGGGTCGGCCAGCACGACCCAGCCTGATCCATCCGGGCGGCGCCGGTCGGCGACCTCCCGGGCTCCCAGAGACAACAGCCTTTCCAGCTCCAGTTCCCGAGTGGCGCGCAGCGCCGGCTTCAGGTCCAGGTGCAATCGGTTCTTGACCTGCTTGCCGTCGGGGACCTCGATGAACAGCAGACGCTGGGCGCCGTCAGCAGAGGTGATCATGCACTCCTCGTCGCCAGGTTGGTTAGGGTCCTCCGGATCCTCGACGAAGTCGAGCACCTTCCCCCAGAAAACCGATGAGGCGCAGGCATCGACACTGTCAAAGGACATGTGAGAAAACAGAGCTGTCATCTCCAGCAGCCTGCCCCTACGTCGGCACGGCGTCCAGCAGGTTTGACTGCGGGTGCGTAGATCATCGGACTGCCCGGTTCACGATCCCGTGCGGGCGCTCGAGATCAGCTCGGCCCCCGCGGCGACGAACCACGCTACGAGGTCCGCGAGCGCCCGGGAGCGGGTCGGGTTACCGGGCGCTATGCGACCGGCCGACGTCCAGCTCGCAGAACGACCTCGGACCGGACGTGGCGCAATCGTGGTTTGTCAAGGGCCACGAATTCCTGACCACTGACGGCCTTGAATCCTGACCACTGGTGGCCCCCGGAACGGACCACTGGTGGCCATGAAAACCTGACCACTGGGCCGACGGGCGATCGGACGACGAGCGACGAGCGACGAGCGACGTGCGACGAGCGACGAGCGACGAGCGAGGGCGGCGCAGGTCATGTGGTGAGGGCGGTGACGCCTTGGCCGGTGAGGGCTTGGGAGAGGCGGACGGATTCGCCGGTGGTTGTCACGAATGGAGCGCAAACGGTCTTGGCTTGACACTGTTGGTCTGTTGTTGGGCGGGGGTTGGTCGTGTGATTCTGCGTCCAGGGGGATCCGGAGTTGGATTTGGACGTTCCAGCCGGTGACGCGCACTTCCTCGACGAG
>JBBRDH010000127.1:0-15230 GCA_038204125.1 Mycobacteriales bacterium | reverse complement strand
GTCGACATGGCCGGGCGTGTCGATAATGTTGATCTTGTGACCCTTCCAGTGGGTCGTCGTCGCCGCGGAGGTGATGGTGATACCCCGCTCCTGCTCCTGCTCCATCCAGTCCATGACCGCGCCGCCGTCATGAACCTCACCGATCTTGTACGTGATGCCGGTGTAGAACAGGATGCGTTCGGTGGTGGTGGTCTTGCCCGCGTCGATGTGCGCCATGATCCCGATGTTCCGGGTCTTCTCGAGGGCGTTGGGTGCCACTGCGGTTCTTCCTCGTCTCTGGGGGTGTACAAGCTTCTCGCCGGGTGGACACAGCTCGGGAATGAGCGGCGACCGTCCGACGCCGAACAGCACGCTGGCGCGGCAGAGCCGAATGTCCGTCTCTGCCGCGCCGGGGTTCACTGACCAGCGTACTCAACCCGTGAAGGCGCAACTGCGCCCGCGACGGAGGGGCCGCTCTACCAGCGGTAGTGCGCGAAGGCCTTGTTCGATTCGGCCATCTTGTGGGTGTCCTCACGCCGCTTGACCGCGGCGCCCAGGCCGTTCGATGCGTCGAGCAGCTCGTTCATCAGCCGCTCGGTCATGGTCTTCTCGCGGCGGGCCTTCGAATAGCCGACCAGCCAGCGCAGGGCGAGCGTGGTCTGCCGCGGGATGCGAACCTCGACCGGCACCTGGTAGGTGGCGCCACCGACCCGACGGCTGCGCACCTCCAACGCCGGCTTGACGTTCTCCAGCGCGCGCTTGAGGGTGACGACCGGATCGGTCCCCGTCTTGTCACGGCAACCTTCGAGGGCGCCGTAGACGATGGACTGGGCGATCGACCTCTTGCCGTCGAGCAGCACCTTGTTCACCAGCTGGGTGACCAACGGGGAGTTGTAGACCGGGTCGGCAACCAGCGGCCGCTTCGGGGCGGGTCCCTTACGGGGCATTACTTCTTCTCCTTCTTCGCGCCGTAACGGCTGCGGGCCTGCTTGCGATTCTTGACGCCCTGGGTGTCCAGCGAGCCGCGGATGATCTTGTAACGCACGCCCGGCAGGTCCTTGACCCGGCCGCCGCGGACCAGCACGATCGAATGCTCCTGCAGGTTGTGACCTTCACCCGGGATGTAGGCGGTGACCTCGACCTGACTGGTCAGCCGGACGCGGGCGACCTTGCGCAACGCTGAGTTCGGCTTCTTGGGTGTGGTCGTGTAGACGCGGGTGCAGACGCCGCGACGCTGCGGGCTGCCCTTGAGCGCCGGGGTCTTGGTCTTGGTGACCCTGTCCTGGCGGCCCTTGCGGACGAGCTGTTGAATCGTGGGCATGTGCTGGCGACTTCTTCCTCGTGATTGGCTGACGTAACGGCAGGTGCATCTCGCCACCGGGCCCGGTCACCGGCACGCGCGAAGACGCTGCGCCTGGGACCAGGTTCGGACGTGTCGTTCGTACCGGCACTTTCGGGCCAATCGATCAGGGGCCCGGCTGACGATCCCGCTGAATTCACCCGTCGACATCGATGGAACTGTCGATCGGTGATGTTGCGGAACATCTGTGCACACGTACGGACGCATACGACGGCGACCCAGCGCTGCCGGGCCAACAACAGACGATACCGGGTTGCGGCCCCAGGTTCAATTTGCCAGGACCGGGCGACCGTTTCGGATGCTGCGATCAAGCCGTCCGGTCCGGATGATCTGCGTTACCACACCCGATCGGGCAAAAGGATGTGGCCACTCGGGCGGAGAAGTCAGCAACAAGGACCCGTTGAGCATCACAACCTGGCACAGTTTGACCGGAACCGGGCACAGATCGGGCAGCCGATTCGGGCAGCTTTGGCTGGACGGCCCAAGCCGCTCACAGGTATTTCTATTGAACGGTTTTCGTGGCGCGCGCCACAGCGCAAGGGAAATCGACCGGTCACCGATCCGCGCGAGCAATCCGCGGGCCCGGGAACAGCGGCGACGAGGAGGTCGAGGCGATGAATGCCAAGCAGGGCGAGGAACGTCGCCAGCAGATCCTGGCCCACGCCCGCGGGACCGGCCACATCGCCGTCAGCGAGATCGCCGAGGAACTCGACGTCGCGGCCGAGACCGTGCGGCGCGATCTCAAGCTTCTCGAGGATCACGGCCTGCTGAGGCGGACCCACGGCGGCGCCTACCCGGTCGAGGGCGTGGGCTTCGAATCGAACATGGCATATCGGTCCGAATCTTCCGTGCCGGAGAAGCGCCGGATCGCGGTGGCCGCCGCCGAACAGCTCGGCCCGGCCGAGACCGTCTATCTGGACGAGGGTTTCACCCCGCAACTGGTCGCAGAGGAGCTGCTCCGGACCAAGCGCCCGCTGACCGTGGTCACGGCTTCGCTGGGCACTGCCTCGCTGCTGGCGGTATCCCCGGTGGTCAGCGTCATCCTGCTCGGCGGGCGGGTGCGCGGGCAGACCCTGGCCACGGTCGATCACTGGGCCACCGGGATGCTTTCCGACCTCGTCATCGACCTGGCGGTGCTCGGCGCCAACGGGCTGACCAGGGACCGCGGACTGACCGTGCCCAACAGCGCTGTGGCCGCGGTCAAGGCCAAGGCGATGGCGGTGTCCCGCCGGAAGATCTTCGTCGGCATCCACACCAAGTTCGGAGTGACCAGCTTCTGCCGGTTCGCCGACGTCTCGGAGTTCGAGGCACTGATCACCGACAGCGGGCTCTCGGCGCACGAAGCCCACCGATACGGCGCCCTGGGGCCCTCGGTGATCCGGGTATGAGCGGGACCACCTCGATGACCAGCCGATTCCGCCCCAAGGCCCGCGCGCCGAACTCCGATCCGTCGGCCGCTTCTCGCAATCAAGTCCCCCCGGCAAGACCCCATCGAAAGGAACCACAGATGCGCTGGACACAAAAGGCGGCAGTAGCCGCCAGCTGCGCGGCACTGCTCATCGCCGCGGCCTGCGGCAGTTCGTCCACCCCGGCGGCCAGTTCCACCCCGGCCACGTCGTCATCGGCAGCAACTTCGGCGAGCGACACTGCGTCGGCGAGCGACTCCGCGTCGGGCTCGGCCAGTTCCGCCGTCGCCAGCAGCAGCGATACGGCGAGTTCGTCGGCCTCGGCTTCCGACACGGCGAGCTCGCCGGCCGGGTCATCCTCGGCCGCACCCGGCGGTGGCGGCTCGGCCTCCGGTGGCCCCACCAAGGACCCGGCGACCGACGGCAAGACGGTCACCGTGCTGATGGTGAACAACCCGCAGATGCTGGACCTGCAGAAGTTGACCGAGGCGAACTTCACCGCGAAGACCGGCGTCACGGTGAAGTACACCGTGCTCCCGGAGAACGACATGCGGGCCAAGGCATCGCTGGAGTTCAAGAACCAGGCCGGGCAGTACGACGTGGCGACGCTGTCGAACTTCGAGATCCCGATCTACGCCGGGAACAGCTGGATGGCCGACCTGACGGACTACTCGAAGAAGGACACCTCGTTCAACCAGGGCGACATCTTCCCGGCCTTCACCTCGTCCCTGTCAGTGGACGGCAAGCTCTACGGTGAGCCGTTCTACGGGGAGTCCTCCTTCCTGATGTACCGCAAGGACGTCTTCAAGGACAAGGGCATCACCCTCAAGGACAACCCGACCTGGGACGAGGTCGCCGACGCGGCGGCCAAGGTCGACGGTGCGAAGCCGGGCATGAAGGGCATCTGCCTGCGCGGCCTGCCCGGTTGGGGCCAGCTCGGCGCTCCGTTCACCACGGTGGTCAACACCTTCGGCGGCACCTGGTGGGACAAGGACTGGAATGCCAAGGTCACCGACCCGGCGTTCAAGGATGCGGCCAACTTCTACGTCAAGCTGGTCAAGGAGCACGGCCAGGTCAGCCCTGACCAGGCCGGGTTCACCGAGTGCCTGAACAACATGCAGCAGAGCAAGGTCGCCATGTGGTACGACGCGACCTCGGCCGCCGGTTCGCTGGAAGCCACCGACTCGCCGGTCAAGGGACTTGTCGGATATGTGCAGGCCCCGGTCAAGAACACCAAGGCAGCAGGCTGGCTGTACGCCTGGTCCTGGGCCGTGGAGAACGCCTCGAAGAACAAGGACGCCGCCTGGCAGTTCATCTCATGGGCCTCATCGGCCAATTACGAGGAGACCGTCGGTGCCCAGCTCGGCTGGGCCAGGGCTCCGGCCGGCAAGCGCACCTCGCTGTACTCGAACGCCGACTACAACAAGGCTGCCTCCGCGTTCGCGCCGGCCACGCTGGCCGCACTGAAGGCCGCTGATCCGACCAACCCGGGTACCCAGCCCCGCCCGACCGTCGGCATCCAGTTCGTCGACATCCCCGAGTTCACCGACTTCGGTGACAAGGTGACGGCGGGACTCTCCCAGGTCCTCGCGGGCAACGGAACCGTCGACGGTTGGGCCGACGACGCCCAGAAGCAGGCGGAAGCCGTCGGCGCCGCCCAGAAGTAGCAGCGGGCACATGTAGTCGACTCCGGTGGGCCCGCGCGCATTCCCAGCCCAGCGCGCGGGCCTATCGGAGCCCTTGGAGTCGGCTTCCGGATTTTGTCCCTGAAGTTCGGAAGGCGCCTCCGGAACCGCACCTTTCCACCGGGCAACAATTGCGAAAGAAATGGTTCGAGATGACCACTCTTCAAGACCGGAGCCCGGCCTCCGCCGGGCAGTCGCAAGCTCTGATGCGCGAAGTGAATCGCAAGGCCAAGAAGGAAGCATGGCTCCGGCGTGGGCCGCTTCTCCCGGCCCTCGTGTTCACCGTTGTGGTGACCCAGTTGCCTTTCGTGGTCACCCTTTTCATCGCTTTCCGCAGGTATGACGCCGACAAGCCCAAAATCAGTGGCTGGACCCTGCGGAACTTCAAGGCGGTGTTCACCGACAAGATCATTCTGCAGGACATGTTGAACACCGTTCAGCTGGTCCTGGTGGTGGTGTTGACCGCGCTGGTCTTCGGGCTGGGTATCGCACTGCTGCTGAACCGCTCGTTCCCCGGCCGCGGCGCGGTCCGCACCATGATGATCACCCCTTTCCTGATCATGCCGGTCGCGGCGGCCCTGTTCTTCCGCTTCGGCATCTTCGACGCCCAGAACGGCCTGCTCGCCGGGCTCACCACGATGGTCAACCACTGGTTCCACCCAGGCGCCCCGGCGTCATCGGTCACCCTGGTCAGTCAGCACCCGTTGCTGGCCGTGCAGATCGAGCTGATCTGGCAGTGGACGCCGTTCATGACCCTGATCCTGCTAGCCGGCCTGCAGTCCCGCCCCGGTGACGTGCTCGAGGCCGCCGCGGTCGACGGCGCAACCCCGTGGCAGACGTTCCGTTACCTGACCATGCCGCACATGCGTCAATACCTGGAGCTGGCCGGTCTGCTGGGCGGCATCTACATCATCCAGAGCTTCGACGCCGTCTATCAACTCACGCCGCTGAATCCGAGAACCGAGAACTTGCCCTACCTGATCTTCAACACCATCAACTCGGCCAACGACTACGGTCTCGCCTCCGCCCAGGGTGTGGTGATCGTGATCGCCACCATCTTCATCGCGACGTTCGCCCTGCGCACCGTGTCCACTCTGTTCAGAGAGGAGAACTCCTGATGGCCACCCCCGCCGTCACCGCCCCGGCCGGCAAGGGCCCAGCCAGCAAAGGCACGGTCGGAGCCACCTTCAAGAAGAAGGGGCCCGCATCGGCGATCACCTCGATCGCCACCTGGATCATCGGCCTGATCTTCATCGCGCCGGTGTTCTTCATGGTGCTGACCAGCTTCCACCCCGAGGTACAGGCCGGTCTCAACACCCCGAAACTCTTCGCCCCGCTGACTCTGCACGGATACAAGGAGTTCTTCGGAGCCACCACGGGGCAGAGCCCGTGGCCGTTCGTCATCAACTCGCTGACTGCCTCCGTGGCCTCCACCCTGATCGTGCTGTGCTTCGCGATCCCGGCCGCGTACGCCCTGTCTGTCAAGCCGGTCCGCAAGTGGACCGACGTGATGTTCTTCTTCCTGTCCACCAAGTTCCTGCCGGCCGCTGCCGGTCTGGTGCCGCTCTTCCTCATCGCCAAAACGGTCGGCGGCCTGAACCACATCTGGTTCATGATCATTCTCTACACGGCGATGAACCTGCCGATCGCGGTGTGGATGATGCGCTCGTTCCTCGCCGACATTCCGCCGGCGCTGTTCGAAGCGGCGTCGCTGGACGGAGCCGGCCTGATCCAGACCCTGCTCAGGGTGATCGCGCCGATCGCGGGACCGGGTATCGCCTCCACCTCGCTGATCTGTTTCATCTTCTCCTGGAACGAGTTGTTCCTGGTCAACGTCCTGACCAGCACCTCCCAGGCGCAGACCCTACCGGCCTTCATGCCGAGCCTGGTCACCTCCCAAGCACTGTTCCTCGGCAAGCTCTGCGCCGCCGCCACAGCCGTCTCGCTGCCCGTGCTCATCGCCGGATTCGCCGCCCAGGACAAGCTGGTCCAGGGCCTTTCGCTCGGCGCGGTCAAGTGATGGCCGCGCGCCAACTCAATGCCACCAACCTCCCGGACCTCTCAGTACCCACGCCGCAGTACGACCGGACCGCGATCGGCGCCGGCATCGTGCACTTCGGGGTGGGCGGGTTCCACCGGGCGCACCAGGCGATGTACCTCGACGCCCTGATGGCCGAGGGCAAGGCCATGGACTGGGGCATCTGCGGCGTCGGGGTGATGCCGTTCGATCAGAAGATGAAGCAGATCATGGACGCCCAGGATTGCCTGTACACAATGGTCCTCAAGGACCCGGACGGCACCTGGGAGCCGCGGGTGATCGGATCCATCGTCGAGTACCTCTATGCGCCGGCCGATCCCGAGGCCGTACTGGAGAAACTGGCCGACCCGGCAGTCCGGATCGTGTCCCTCACGGTGACCGAGGGCGGCTACAACTTCCACCAAGTCACCGGCGAATTCGATGCCGAAAACCCGGCCGTGGTAGCGGATCTCGTGCCCGGGGCGGTGCCGGCCACCACCTTCGGCCTGATCACCGAGGGCCTGGTCCGGCGCCGGAGCCGAGGTATCCCACCGTTCACGGTGATGAGTTGCGACAACATCCAGGGCAACGGGCACGTCGCCCGGCAGGTCTTCACCGCATTCGCCCGGCTCCGCGAAACGGCATGGGGAGAAACGGGTCTGGGCGACTGGGTGGCGTCGTCCGTGCATTTCCCCAACTGCATGGTCGACCGGATCACCCCGGCCACCACCGACGAGGACAGAGCCGAGATCGAGCGGCGCTTCGGCGTGACCGACGCCTGGCCGGTGGTCTGCGAACGGTTCACCCAGTGGGTGCTCGAGGACGATTTCCCCTTGGGCCGGCCACCTTTCGAGGAGGTCGGCGTCCAGCTGGTGGCGGATGTCGAGCCGTACGAACTGATGAAGTTGCGGCTGCTCAACGCCAGTCATCAGGCCCTCTGCTACTTCGGCTACCTCGCCGGCTACCGGTTGGTGCACGAAGTCGCCCAGGATCCGACATTCGCCCGGTTCCTGCTGGCGTACATGGACCAGGAGGCCACGCCGACGCTGGAGCCCGTGCCCGGCATCGACCTGGCGGCCTACAAACACCAGTTGATCGCCCGCTTCTCGAACAGCGGGGTGCGGGACACCGTGGCCCGGTTGTGCGCGGAGAGTTCGGACCGGATTCCGAAGTGGCTGCTCCCCGTCATCCGCGAACAACTCGCCGCGGAGGGTCCGGTCGACCTGTCGGCGGCCGTGGTGGCCAGCTGGGCACGCTACGCCGAAGCGGTCGACGAGCAGGGCGATCCGATCACGGTCGTGGACCGACTGGCCGACAGCCTGACGGCGGCGGCGCTCCGGCAGGTCACCGATCCACTCGCCTTCGTCGCCAACCGCGAGTTGTTCGGTGACCTGGTCGACGAACCCCGGTTCACCGAGCCCTACCTACGCGCGCTGGCGTCGCTGCACGACAAGGGCGCCAGGGCGACGGTGGAATCCCTGGTTTCGGTGCGCGTGCACTGAGCGGGCTCGTCACCCGCTCGCCCGCTCGCCAGCTCGCCCGGTCGGGCGGGCGGGCGGCGTTGACGGTCCGGTGACGTACGCGCGGCTGCGTCCGCTCACGGCGCCGCGGCGAGCAGCGGGGTGCCGTCGCGGAGTTGGACCTCCAACCGGGCGATGTCGGGGCGGTGCAGCGAAGTCGCTGCGTTGATCACCGAACCGGTCCCGGTGACGGCCCCCCACCAGCCCACCTGCTGACTGGCGCCGCTCCGGTCGATCACGACCAGCCGGTAGGCCGCGTTGACCGGGGGCTGCTCGGCGTAACGGCAGTTGAGTACGAGGTTGGTCCCCCACTGCCGCTCGTCGAGCTGCACCGACGCCGAGAGCGGACCCGGATGGAGCTGTCTGAGATCCACCCAGACCGACTGGGACCCGGCCTGGCCGGATGACGGCACGGTTGAGGCGGCGGTGGCACCCGAAACCGGGACCGTATTCGACGGGGCGGGTCCTGCAACGGTGGACCTCGCGGCTGTGCCGGCCCCGGTCAGCACGATGATCAGCGCGACCAGGCTCGCCGCTGCTGCCACCATCGCCCCGCCCAGCACGATCAGCCGACGGTGCCGCTCCCGGGTTGCCGTCCGGAGTAGGGCGGGCAGAAGGGTCGTCGGGACCGCCGGCGGCTCGACTTCCAGGTCGACAGGTGAGGCGAGCGCCAGCAGGCCGGGTACGCCGGCCAGTCGCTGGACGGAGGCCTGACAGATGGGGCAGTCGGACAGGTGCAGCTCGAAGACCTGCCGGTCGGCCGGGGACAGCGCGCCGATCACATAGGAGGCGTCGTCCAGCACCTCGAAATGACTGGTCATGCGATCACCCCCGACTCCTCGAGGGCGAGCCGCAACGCGTGCAGCGCATAGTGCGTTCTCGATTTCACCGTGCCGACCGGGATGCCCAGCCGCTCCGCCGCCTGCTGCGCAGTGCACCCGCGGAAGTAGCATTCGACGAGCACGGCCCGGTGGTCGGCCGTCAGCCGACGGAGACCGTCCGCGACGAGAATGGCCTGCAACGCCGCGTCGGTACCGTCCGATTGAGCCAGATCGGAAGCCGAGGAAGGCATTCCGGGGCTGATCAGCTGTGGGTCCATCAACTGCTCCGGTCGCCGTCTCACCGACCGCCAGTGGTCCATCACGATGTTGTGCGCGACGGTGAAGAGCCAGCCGCGGACCGAGTGGCCGCTCTCGCTCTGCTTTTCGAGCAGTTCGGGTCGGCGCCAGGCGCGGAGCAGGGTTTCCTGGACCACATCCTCGGCATGTCCCCGGTCTCCGGCTGTCAGGTGCAGCACATACGACCAGAGCGCGGCCGAATGTTCGTCGTGCAATGAACGCAGCAGGTCGGTGCCCGGCTCGCGCACACCTACCCCCCGTTCCTTGTGGCCGCCGCTGTGCCGGTTGTGTCGCCCACCCGGACGGACTGTACGGATCGGGACCGCCTTCACCGGCATCACCCGGATCGCCGACCCATATCGGGCCTCCCCGATTGCGGGCCAGCCACCTCGAACTTTAAGGGCAGTCTCCCGTCTGTGCGGTCTCGACAAGGCAACGATCGAGGGCGCAGCCGGCCCGGTCGGACTTCCGAACGACAGAACGGACCGACCGATGGGGTCCTCACAGCGCCGGCCCGCTAGTCATGTGCGAATCCTTCCCCAGCATCGTCCGGTTGGCGCTTCAGGTGGTTCGACCCTCCTGTGTCTGCTACCTACTGTGTCCATTGACTTGCTCTGCATATGACCTGTCACTACAACGCTGGGAGCCGGCCCCAGGGTTCATCAGGTAGCGGAGTACTTCAACTGCACCGTTTGGCTGAACCATTTGCGGTCGGACGGCGTTCAGCAGACATGACGACTGCCCCGGAAGCCCCCGCCCGACCCGCTGCCGCCTCCGCGCCGGCCCAACCCAGCACTGTTGCCGAGAACGAAATCCACCACGCACCATCGCGTCGCCAGGTGCTTCTTGCCGCTGGCGTCGGTGCCGGCGCGCTCACCCTTGCCGCCTGCGGATCCAGTACCACCGCCAGCACACCGGCAGCGACTTCCAGCGCTGCGGCAAGCTCGACTTCCGCGGACGCACCCACGTCCTCGGAAGCTGCGCCGTCCAGCTCGGCGTCCGCCCCCTCATCCTCGGAAGCCGCGCCGTCCAGCTCGGCAGCAGCACCTTCGAGCTCGGCAGCCGGCGGCGCCGGCGGCGCAGCGCTGGCCGAGCTTTCCGCTGTACCGGTGGGTGGTGCCGTTTCTGCGAAGGACGCCGCCGGCAAGCCGATCATCATCGCGCAGCCCACCGCAGGCAAAGCGGTTGCCTTCAGCGCGATCTGCACCCACAAGGGCTGCCCGGTGGCGCCCAAGGGTGCCGAGCTCCACTGCCCATGCCACGGCTCGAAGTACAACGCGCTGACCGGCGCCGTCATCAACGGCCCGGCAGCGTCTCCGCTCGCCCCGGTCGCCGTCAGCGTCAAGGACGGCAAGGTCGTCGCCGGCTGACCCCTCCATCCGCCTGAAAGTGGGGTTGGCGCCCGCCGTAACCCGGCTGCACGGATGAAATTGGCGACTTGAGCCCCTGGGTCTCCCAAGACCGCCACTTTCATCCGTGCCTGCGAAGATGATCCTCGCCGCTGGCCGGTGGCACCCCTCTCAGCTCGTGGCGGAATGTCTCGCCTGCGGGTGGGGCGCCTCGCGGCCGGAACAGCGAAAAGGCCGGTACCCCTGCGAGGGGGTACCGGCCTTTCGGCGTGCTGGGCGCGGCTAGCGGTAGTCGCGTCCCATGTCGGCTAGCGGTAATCGCGTCCCATGTCGTAGTCGTCCAGCGGAACCGCAGTCCCGGCGGCGACCCCGAAGGTGTCGGCGCCGTAGTACTGGTCGTCGAAGGAGGACATCGAATAGGCCGCGCTGCGGGCCTCCTCGGTGGGCTGAACCGTGATGTCGCGGTACCGGGCGATGCCGGTACCGGCCGGGATCAGCTTGCCGATGATGACGTTCTCCTTCAGCCCCACCAACCGGTCGGACTTGGCGTTGATCGCCGCATCCGTCAGCACCCGGGTCGTCTCCTGGAAGGAGGCGGCCGAGAGCCAGGAGTCGGTGGCCAGCGACGCCTTGGTGATGCCCATCAGCGCCGGGCGGCCGGCGGCCGCCTCGCCGCCTTCGGCCAGGATCCGTCGGTTCTGCACCTCGAACTCCTTGCGCTCGATCACCGCACCCGGCAGGAAATCTGTCGAGCCGGAGTCGATGATCGTGACGCGGCGGAGCATCTGCCGGACGATGACCTCGATGTGCTTGTCGTGGATCGACACACCCTGGCTGCGGTACACCTGCTGCACCTCGCGGACCAGGTGCAGCTGCACCCGGCGCGGGCCCATCACCCGGAGCACCTCGTGCGGGTCGACGTTGCCCTCGAGCAGCTGCTGCCCGACCTGCACCGTGTCGCCGTCCAGGATCAACCGCTCGGAGCCGTCGACGCTGATCGTGGCGAGCCGCTGCGTCTTCGGCAGCTTGTCGTAGACGACCTCTTCGCTGCCGTCGTCCGGCACGATGACGATCCGCAGGAACTTGTCGGCGTCCTCGATCCGGATCCGGCCGGCGGCGTCCGCGATCGGCGCCTTGCCCTTCGGGATCCGGGCCTCAAACAACTCCTGCACCCGGGGCAGACCCTGGGTGATGTCAGAAGAACCAGAGGCCGCACCGGTGTGGAAGGTACGCATGGTGAGCTGCGTACCGGGCTCGCCGATGGACTGCGCCGCGACGACGCCGACGGCTTCGCCGACGTCGACCAGGTTGCCGGTGGCCAGGCTGCGGCCGTAGCAGACCGCGCAGGTGCCGACGGCCGCTTCGCAGGTCAGCACCGAGCGCATCTTGAGCGTCTTGATGCCGGCTGCGACCGCCGCCTGGACGTCCCATTCCCGCATGTCGGTGCCCGCCGGGACGACGACGGAGCCGTCGACCGGGCTGACCGCGTCGACAGCCAGGACCCTGGCCTGGATCGAGGTCTCGACGAACTCGTCCTGACGCAGGATGCCGTCCGGTCCGACCGCCGCGATCGGCAGGTCGACGCCGCGCTCGGTGCCACAGTCGGACTCGCGCACGATGACGTCCTGGGAAACGTCGACCAGTCGCCGGGTCAGGTAACCCGACTCGGCGGTCCTAAGCGCCGTATCAGCCAGCCCCTTACGGGCCGAGTGGGTGTTGATGAAGTACTCCAGCACCGACAGGCCCTCGCGGAACGAGTTCCGGATCGGCCGTGCGATCTGGACGCCCTTGGAGTTGGCGACGACACCCTTCATCCCGGCCAGCGAACGCACCTGGATCCAGTTACCGGCGGCACCGGCGGCCACCAGGATGTAGACCGGGTTGTCCTTCGGATAGGCCGGCGGGATGGCCGCCTCGATCTCCTTGGTGGCCGCCTCCCAGATCTTGACCAGGTCCTCGCGGCGCTCTTCCGGCGAGAGGTTGCCGCGCTGGTAGGCCTTCTCCACCGTCTCGGCCTGGGCGTCGTACTTGGCCAGGATGGCGGGCTTCGACTCGGGGATGATGACGTCGCCGATGGCGACGGTCATCCCGGAGCGGGTGGCCCAGTGGAAACCGGCCTCCTTGAGCTTGTCCAGGGTCTGGGCGACCAGGGACATCGGGTAGTGCTCGGCGAGATCGTTGACGATCCCGGCCTGAACCTTCTTCGGCAACTCCTGGTTGACGAACGGGTACCCGGCGGGCAGCAGCTCGTTGAACAGCACCCGCCCGAGGGTGGTACTGACCATCCACGCATCGCCCGGCTTCCAGTCCTCCGGAAGCTCGCTGCCCGGGGTTGGGACGACGTCGTGCAGCCGGATGTTGATCGGCGTGCGGACCGAGATCTGGCCCCGATCCAGCGCCATCAACGCCTCGGCGGACGAGGAGTAGGACTTCAGCTTGCCGTCGGCCTCCGGCAGCTCGCCGGCCAGCGCATGCTGCGACCCGACCGCCTTCTCGTCCAGCCCGCACAGGTAGTACAGGCCGGTGACAAGGTCGAGTGACGGCATCGCGAGTGGCTTGCCGGACGCCGGGGACAGGATGTTGTTGCTGGACAGCATCAATACCCGGGCCTCGGCCTGGGCCTCGGCGGACAGCGGCAGGTGCACCGCCATCTGGTCGCCGTCGAAGTCGGCGTTGAACGCGGCACAGACCAGCGGGTGCAGCTGGATGGCCTTGCCCTCGACCAGCATCGGCTCGAACGCCTGGATGCCGAGGCGGTGCAGCGTCGGCGCCCGGTTGAGCAGCACCGGGTGCGAGTTGATGACCTCTTCCAGGACATCCCACACCTGGGGCCGCTGCCGCTCGACCATCCGCTTGGCGGACTTGATGTTCTGCGCATGGTTCAGGTCGACCAGGCGCTTCATCACGAAAGGCTTGAAGAGCTCGAGCGCCATCAGCTTGGGCAGGCCACACTGGTGCAGCTGCAGCTGCGGGCCGACCACGATGACGGAGCGGCCCGAGTAGTCGACGCGCTTGCCGAGCAGGTTCTGCCGGAACCGGCCCTGCTTGCCCTTGAGCAGATCGGACAGCGACTTGAGCGGGCGGTTGCCCGGTCCGGTGACCGGACGGCCACGGCGGCCGTTGTCGAACAGCGCGTCGACAGCCTCCTGCAGCATCCGCTTCTCGTTGTTGACGATGATCTCGGGCGCTCCGAGGTCGATGAGCCGCTTCAACCGGTTGTTCCGGTTGATGACGCGGCGGTACAGGTCGTTGAGGTCGGAGGTCGCGAAGCGGCCACCGTCCAGCTGCACCATCGGCCGGAGCTCCGGCGGGATCACCGGCACACAGTCAAGGACCATGCCCAGCGGCGAGTTGTTCGTCGACTGGAACGCCGCGACGACCTTGAGCCGCTTGATCGCGCGGATCTTCCGCTGGCCCTTGCCGTTCTTGATCGTGTCGCGGAGCGAGGTCGCCTCGGCGTCGATGTCGAAGTCGGCGATGATCTTCTTCAGCGCCTCGGCGCCCATGCCGCCCTGGAAGTAGTCGCCGAAGCGGTCCTGCAGTTCGCGGTAGAGCACCTCGTCGATGATCAGGTCGCGCACCTTCAACTTGCGGAAGAGGTCGAGGACCTCGTCCAGCTTGTCCAACTCACGCTGGGCGCGGTCGCGGATCTGCCGCTGCTCGCGCTCGCCGCCCTCTCTGACCTTCCGCCGGACGTCGGATTTGGCACCCTCCGCCTCGAGCTCGGCCAGGTCGGCCTCGAGCTTCTTCGCACGCGCGTCGATGGAGGCGTCCCGCTCGTTCTCCAGGTTCTTGCGCTCGACCGACATCTCGGCCTCGACGGTGGGCAGGTCGTTGTGACGCTGCTCGTCGTCGATCGAGGTGATCAGGTAGGCCGCGAAGTAGATGATCTTCTCGAGATCCTTCGGGGCCAGGTCGAGCAGGTAGCCCAGCCGACTGGGGACACCCTTGAAGTACCAGATATGGGTGACCGGCGCGGCCAGCTCGATGTGGCCCATCCGCTCACGACGCACCTTGGCGCGGGTGACCTCGACGCCGCAGCGCTCGCAGATGATGCCTTTGAACCGGACCCGCTTGTACTTACCGCAGGCGCACTCCCAGTCGCGGGTCGGACCGAAGATCTTCTCGCAGAAGAGCCCGTCCTTCTCCGGCTTGAGGGTGCGGTAGTTGATCGTCTCTGGTTTCTTGACCTCGCCGTGAGACCACGTACGAATGTCGTCCGCAGCGGCCAGGCCGATACGAATCTCGTCGAAGAAGTTGACGTCGAGCACTGATTGCACGTCCCTGTCTTGTCAAAAGGCTGGGGTACCGCGGCAAAACGACGGGAGCCGCCCTACTGCCCCGATACCACGGGGTGGAAGTTTCTACTTCCGGATCAGTTCACCAATTCGTCGACCGAGGCCGACTCGTTGCGGGACAGGTTGATTCCGAGGTTGGCCGCGGCCCGCTCGAGATCGTCGTCGTCGGTGTCGCGCATCTCGATCGTGGCGCCGTCGGAGGACAACACCTCGACGTTGAGGCACAACGCCTGGAGCTCCTTGAGGAGCACCTTGAACGACTCCGGGATTCCGGGCTCGGGGATGTTCTCGCCCTTGACGATGGCCTCGTACACCTTGACCCGGCCGACGATGTCGTCCGACTTGATCGTCAACAACTCCTGCAGCGTGTACGCCGCGCCGTAGGCCTGCATCGCCCAGCACTCCATCTCACCGAAGCGCTGGCCACCGAACTGGGCCTTACCGCCGAGCGGCTGCTGGGTGATCATCGAGTACGGGCCGGTGGACCGGGCGTGGATC
>JBBRDH010000126.1:0-15588 GCA_038204125.1 Mycobacteriales bacterium | reverse complement strand
GCCTAGCCACGGGAGGTGGCCGGCGGCGCGGAACACCGGGTCGGACACCGCCGACCGGGCCTCGCCGGACTCCTGTTGCAACTGGCCGACGGTCAGCGCAGCGGCCCCGACGTCGGCAGCAGTCACGTCTTTCAACTCGCTCTGCAGCCGGTCCACCTGTGTCGCCGCCGCCTGCAGATGGGAGTACGCCTGGTAGGTCCGCCAGGAAACCCAGCCGGCGGAAATCAGTATCAGCAGGCCGAGCCCGAACAGGACCAACCCAGCTACGCGGCGGCTCCGACCGGCCGCCGGTCGTCGGTCAGATGGTTCGGGCCCCGGGGCCTCGGGACCATCGGCCGCCAGCCCGGCCTCACCTGTTCCACCCTCGCCGGCCGACGTGAAATCCGTACCGGACGGATCGATTTCCCGCGCCATGGGTGCCGGACCGGCCGGTTCGGGTGCGCGTTGGTCGCCGGTCATAGCGCCGAACGGTACGGGACCGCAGGTAATGGGGGCGTGACTCAGCGTTAAGCGGCAGCGTTAAGTAGCCCAGACATTGTGAGCCTCACGCCGCTACCTTCGGAATTCAGCCGGCAGGTCAAGAGTTCGAGAAGCGGAGCTTGCGGATCAGCCGGGATGTCAGGAGTCCATCAGCCAGGGCGAAGTCGACCAGATCGTCGAAGGCGCCCTGGTCGGCAGCGGCGGCGCGGACGCCTGCGTCTATCAGGCCTGGCCACCGCATCAGGGTCGCAACCAGCGACGTCGACCGGAAATGCGCACCGAGCGACCTCCGGAGCAGCACCCGATAACCCGCCCCGGCGCCGTCTGCGGACGTGCCTTTTCCCGAGCCGGCGGCCTGCCCGGCGAGCAGGCCCGACCGCACTGCGTAGTAGATGCCCTCTCCGCTCAGCGGATTGATCAGCGACCTGGCATCGCCGGCCAGCAGCACCCGCCCGGATTCGACCGGCGGCCGGTAGGTCGACAGCGGCAGCCGATGAGCCCGCAACTTCTCCGGCACGGGCGCCAACCCCGGGAGCAGGGAATGCATCCGGGAGAGCAGAACGTCGCGGGTCAGTGCCGAGTCCGGTGCACTCCTACGTCTGGACGAGCTGATCAGCTCGCCATAACCCACATTCGCCGAACCGTCCCCGATCGGAAAGCTCCAGGCGTAGGCGGGCCACCGTTGGCCGGACAGCGTGATGACCTGAGCGCCGCCCTGGCCGGGCAGTTCGGGCGCGTACCCACGGATGGCCACCGCCACATGCCCGTCCGGGTTGCCCGGCGCGCCGATTTGACGCCGGACTGTCGACTCCGCCCCGTCGGCGCCGATGACAACCCGACCGCGCAGCCTCTCGTCGATGACCACACATCCCGGCTCCCGCCTGACCTTCCTGACTGTGTGGCGGAGGAAATGGGCACCCTTGTTGCGGGCAGCCTCGAGCAACCGGGCATCGAAGGTCATCCGGGGAATGACGAAGACCTCGTCACGCATCTCGCGATCGGCGGTCAGGCCGCCGGGCGACCGCAACCGCAGCCGGCGACGGGGCGGAAATCCGGTGGTCAGTTCGGCCGACGAAATGCCGACCTCGCCCAGCGCGGTGAACACCTGCGCGGCGATCCCGTCACCGCAGGGCTTGTCGCGCGGGAATTCGGACCGGTCGACGATCAGCACCTCGGCTCCGGGATTGTCGATCAGCACCCGCGCCGCAGCAGCGGACCCGGCCGGGCCGCCGCCCACCACGATGACGTCCCAGCACCGGTCCCACACCGGACCAGGTTAGGCGCGCGGGGTCCGGCCGGGTGCCACAATGTGCTCCTAACCGCAGCCCA
Source organism: Mycobacteriales bacterium (assembly GCA_038204125.1). GTDB lineage: Bacteria > Actinomycetota > Actinomycetes > Mycobacteriales > Nakamurellaceae > Nakamurella. The sequence goes on along the minus strand of JBBRDH010000126.1, from coordinate 13,779 downwards.
GAACCGCAGCCCAGGAACCGCAGCCTCAAGCCGCCGTCCGACGCATTACCGCCGCCGCCGCCAACCTGCCGCTGCCAACCCCGCCGCTGCCCACCTGCGGCGCCGAAGGAGAATGGCCCATGAGTAATCCCTACCCACCCGCGCCGCAGCAACCGGGCCAGGAACCGGGAGCGGCCCGCACGCCCGAAACGGAGCCTGCGGTGGCGCCCCCGCCGGTCCAGGATCAAATCAGGCCGGCCGGACGGGATGAGTCCGGCCAGGCAGGATCGGATGCCGCAGCATCCGAACGACTGTTCAGCAGCGACGCCGGCCACTCGTCACGCAACCCGGACGCGACAGAGGTCTTCCGGGACCAGGATCTGACCGCCCCGCCGCCGGCAGCCGCCGCGAGGCAGGGCGCTGATCAGCCGACCATGGAGATGCCGGCGGCCCGCCTCCACCCGTCGCCAGAACCCGACCAGCCCGGCCGGACGGCTATGGCCACCGCCCACCCACCGACCTACACCCCGGGTCAGCGCGATACCCAGCAGGCGCGGCCGGCGTACGAATCTGGCCTGGCAACACCGGCCCACGGGCAGCCGATCTTCGAGCAGGACCAGCCGGCGTACGGGCCCGGACCGCGGATCTACGAGCCACCTCGGCAGCCGGAATTCCAACCTGGCCCGCCGGCTTACGGTCAACCGGGCTCCGGTCGGCCCGGAGACGACGAGCCCAATTACCCCGACGATCGGTCCGGAACCCAGGCGGCCACTTCCCAGTTTCCGCCAACTCCTGGCGGGCGGGCCATCCCGGTCGCCGAGTTGCCCCTGGTGTCCCGGACCCGGCCCTCGTTGATCGCCGGCGGCCTAGGATTGCTGCTCAGCCTGGTCGGTCTGTATCTTCTCGCCCGATACGGGTCAGCCGCGGTCAACGAATTCCAGGCCGGCACCCGGTCCTCCAACTTCGTGCTGGCCACGATTGGCAGCCTGCTGCTGCTCATCGTGCTGGTGCTCAGCGGCTGGTCGTTCCTGGCGTCCCTGATTCCGGGGCTGATCCTGACCGGCCTGGGAGTGTGGGCGCTGGTCACCAGTACAGGATCGATTCGGATCGGCAACGCCATCGGGCGCCTGGTGAGCGGCTTCAACTCGGTCAACTGGCATGTGTTGGCGCTGACCCTGGTCCCCGGAATTGTGCTGCTGGCAGTGAGCGCCGCCGGCTTCCTCGGCAGATCGGGTGGCAAGCGGCTCGGCCGGCTGATCTCCGACCGGGCCACCGCCAAGCGGAGGGAAACCGACGGTACCTCGCTCGATCGGTGACAGCCGGAACAGACGACAGCCCGGTCAGCAACGTCGCGTGGTCATCAGGACAACCGGACGAGCCGGTGCAGTTCTGGCAGCATCAGCCGGATCGCCCGGCCCCGATGGGACAGCTCATCCTTGACGCCCGGGGGCAGTTCGGCAGAGGTACGGCCGCTCCCCGATTCGTCCTCCTCGGCTGGTACAAACAGCGGGTCATAGCCAAAACCGTTGCCACCTTTAGGTTCTCGGACCAGCCGGCCGGGCCATTCGCCGCGCACCAGAATAGGCGGGGCCCCTGGAACAACGAGCGCAAGCGCGCAGACGAAGGCGGCGCCAAGCCGTTCGGCCGGGGTGTCACAGAGCTGCGCCAGCAACAGGGCGTTGTTCGCCGGGTCGTCTCCGTGCCGACCGGACCATCGGGCGGACAGCACCCCCGGCATCCCGTTCAGCGCGTCGACGGTGAGGCCGGAGTCATCCGCCAACGCAGCTAGACCCGTCGCGTCCGCGGCCTGCACCGCTTTGGCCGCGGCGTTCTCCTCGAACGTCGCGCCGGTCTCCGGTTCTTCGGCGAACGGCACGACGTCGGCCAGCCCGAGCACCCGCACCCCCGGCCCGAGGATGCGGCGCAACTCGGCAAGTTTCTTGGCGTTGCGGGTGGCGAGCAGAACTCCGGGACCGGCGGTCGCGGGGGTCGTCACGCCAACTGCTTGGGGTAAGGGCCGCTCAGTGCCTCCCGCTGCATCTGGGTGAGGTGCTTGATACCGGCCATCGCCGAGTCGAGCATCGCGTCCAAGGTGGACCGGGCGAAGGTGGCACCCTCGGCGGTGCCCTGGATCTCGACCAACGTGCCGGCATCGGTGGCCACCACGTTCATGTCGACCTCCGCCCGGGAATCCTCCTCGTAGGGCAGATCCAGCCGGACCTTCCCCCCCACTACCCCGACGGACACCGCGGCGATCTGGCAGGAAAGCGGCTGCGGGTCGATCAGCGCGCCCACCGAACGCAGATAGGTCACTGCGTCGGCGAGTGCGACGTAGGCGCCGGTGATCGCCGCCGTCCTGGTTCCGCCGTCGGCCTGCAGCACGTCGCAATCCACCGCGATGGTGTTCTCACCGAGCGCCGCCAGGTCCACACACGCCCGCAACGACCGGCCGATCAGCCGGGAGATCTCGTGCGTCCGGCCACCTACCCGGCCCTTGACCGATTCCCGGTCGGTCCGCTCGTGGGTCGCCGACGGCAGCATCGCGTACTCGGCCGTCAACCATCCCAGCCCAGAACCCTTGCGCCAGCGCGGGACGCCCCTGGTCACCGACGCGGCGCACAACACCTTCGTCCCGCCGAACTCCACCAGCACCGAGCCCGCTGGGTGGGCCTGAAATCCCCGGGTGAAACGGATCGGTCGCAATTCGTCATCGGCTCTGCCGTCGAGTCTGGGCATGACGCCCAACCTAGCGGGAGTTTCGGAGCAACTTTGATCCTGGTTCTGTTGGACCTGCTCAGAGGTGGTGCCGGTGCGGTCTTGCCGATGCCGTGTCGGGTCGCTGCCCGCAATCCACCGGGATCCGTTCGACCGGATGCTGGTGGCGCAGGCAACGGCGGAAGGGATGAGATTGCTGACCGTGGACAGCGAGATCATCAAAACGGCGGTCCCGTCATCGACATCCGGTAAGGACACACTTCTGAACTCATCGGCCGGGTCTGAGCCCGGTCAGCTCCGCGTCACCGGACGGCGGTGATCTCCGGCCCGAGGAACCGGCGGCCGAGTCTGGCGAATGACGCCGGATCACCGGTTGCCGAGAACTCGTACTGCGGCAGGCTTTCGTCCTGCGGCACGGTGCCGTCCAGGCCGGCGAACGCGGCGTCGGTCAGCAGGTCGAGTTCGGTGAGCCGGCGGTAGACGTCCTTGGCTGTCTCCTCGGCGCTGGACACCAGCGTCACCTGATCCCCCATCACCAACTGCAGCACGCCGGTGAGCAGCGGATAGTGCGTGCAGCCCAGGACCAGGGTGTCGACGGCGGTGCTCTGCAGCGGAGCCAGGTAGGCCTGGGCAAGGCCGAGCACCTGCCGGCCCGAGGTAATGCCCCGCTCGACGAAATCTACGAACGATGGGCACGCCTGCACCCGGACCTTTACCGTGGACGTCCGGGCGAACTCCTGTTGGTAGGCATCGGAAGCGATGGTCGCAGACGTGCCGATCACCCCTACCTCGCCGGTCTTGGTGGCGGCGACCGCCCGGCGGACAGCAGGCTTGATGACCTCGACGACAGGGATGGAATAGTACGCGCTCGCCTCCTCGAACACTCCTGCAGCCGAGGCGGTGTTGCAGGCGATGACCAGCATCTTGACCCCGGATTCCACCAGAGCGTCGGCGATCACCAGCGCGTGCCGGCGGACGTCGGCGATCGGCAGCGGACCATAGGGACCGTTAGCGGTATCGCCGATGTACCGGATGCGCTCGGCCGGCAGCTGATCGATGATCGCTCTGGCTACTGTGAGTCCGCCGACGCCGGAGTCGAAGATGCCGATGGGGGCGGACCTCACCTGCAGGTGAGGGTCGTCGTTCGGGGGGCTCTCACGTGCCGACGGCGGCCTTGGATCTCGACCGCCGGGGACCGTCGGCTCTGGCGACCAACATGGCGGCGAGCACGCCACCGACGGCGCCGAACAGGTGGCCCTGCCAGGAGATATTTGTGGCCTGGCGAACGCCGGGAATGTCGTTCAGCGCGACCTTGACGATCCCGGTCCAGAACACGCCACCCCACACCGCCAGCAGCAGGATTCCGATACCGATCTGCCCGAGGCTGCGGTTGAAGATCCCGCGGACCACCAGATATGCCAGCCAGCCGAAAACCAGGCCGGAGGCGCCGATCGTCACCGTGTTGGCCGGGCCGACCAGCCAGACCCCGAGGCCCGCGACCAACCAGACCAACGCGGTCACCGCAACGAAACGCCGGACCCCACCGACCAGGATCAGGAACCCGAAGATCAACAGCGGCACGATGTTCGAGGTCAGATGGGCCCATGAGGCGTGCAGGAGCGGCGCCGCGAGCACCCCGTCCAGACCGCGGACGGCCCGCGATTCGATGCCGAAATCCTGGTCGAGTCGGTAGTGCATGAGCGAGTTGACGATCTGGATGATCACCAGGATTAGACCGAACGTGCCGACCGTGAGCAGGGCGGGCTTGATCTTCGACGGCAGGGTAAGGCCGGCGGTCTTCTTCCCGGCCGGCGCAGCGGATCCGAGAGGCAATGGCGCGGTCATGAAGCCAGGCTACCGACGCCGCTCCGGAAATGTTGCCCGAAAGGCTGCCCGGCCGCGCCTGGCCCTGCCGGTGCACCACCATCATCATTGCCAGGTGGACCGGAAGGTCAAGCTGTGGAAGATGCCGCCCAGGCCCTCCCGGACGGCCGAACAGGACGGGTCGCCCGCGGCCGCGCCCGGCCTGCCGATGGGCCTCGGGGCGCTCCAGAGGTCCGCAGGAAACCGGGCCGTCCAGCAACTGTTCCCGGCGGCGGCCACTATCCGCCGCGACGTCCCGACCGTTCAGCGGGACGGTCAGGGTGGACCGAAACCGGATGGGGCGACCGTGGAGTCCCCGCTGATCCCCCCCGCCTGGGTCCGGCAGCCCGGAACAGGTGACATCATCGTCGCGCGGTTCGGCGACAGAATGGTCGCCCTGCCGGCCCAGGGCAATTTTGTCCTCATCCGGCCGACGACACCAGAAATCCAGCCGACGCCGCCCTCGCCCCTGGTGACGGTGCCGACGGTGAACAAGGAAAGCATCAAGATGGTCAGCGTCGGAGGTCAGACGGGCTTTCTCATCGATGCGGGGGGCAACCCGAACATCAACTTTCCTACCCTCAACAATTCGACCACCACCTCCGGGGTGCTGTTCCCGGGTGCGTTCTCTGTCATGTCCGCCGCACTCGGTGTCCAGTCCACCACCGGCGTGATCATCACCCACCTCCATGACGACCATGTGCAATCGCTGTTCCAGATCGTCCTGAACAACGGCATCCGGCCGGAGAACATTCATTTCCCAGAAGGCTTCGCGATCAATGCGAGTGCCCCGTCCAGCACATTCGCCCGGCTCCTGACCCTGCTCCAAAATGATCCGGTCGCCCAGGGATTCGGTCACCGACCGAACGCCGCATACGGGGTGATCCGCACCCCCGGCCAGGGAAACTGGTGGCGGACGGAAATCCGAAGCGGTGAAGTGAAATTCGAGATGTACGGCATCACCGCGGCCTTCCGTGAGCTCGAAGCCCGGCGGGCCGCGGGGCAACCGCAGGAATCCGCACGAGTAGGGGGGCAGCGCGTGCCGAGCCTGGCCGACACCGCCTCGCTGGTCACCAGGATCACCCACGAACCCAGCGGGTTGCGGGTGCTCTTCGTCAGTGACACCCGTTTCACCGATATGGCCATGCTGAAGGCCGCAATGGGTGCTGGCTACGCGGAAATGCTGGAGGGCGTGACCGTGATCGAGGGCCTCGGCCACCACCTGGGTGCGCTGGAATCGTCCGCCGACCTCACAGGTCTCGCCGAGTTTCTCAAGGATGCCCAGCTGCGCAGCGGCAACCTGATCGTCATCGCCCAGTCCCAGGAAACGCGGGGTGGCCGGCAATTTCTGAACCGGAGCTTCATCGCAGCGCTGAATGCGGCGGGGATCCGGGTCAAGGTCGCGCTGGAGCCGCTCAACGGCGCCGTCGGAAGTTTTACCATCAACAGTGAGGGCACGGTCAGCTACGCCGGGGGCGGGCGGGCCGAATCGTTCGAAGGCTCGGCTCCGGTACGCGCGGAGATCGCCCGGCTCAGCCGACTGCGGAGCGTGGAAGAAACGCTCACCAGTTTCGCCCCGTACGCCGAACCCCAGTACCAGCGGGGACCGGAATTCCGGGCCGCCAGGCAATCGCTGGAACGGGCGCTCGAATCGTTGATGGACACGACGGCGGACAACGTGCGGCGCGGCGCTGCCGGCCGTTCTTCATCCACTCTGCGCGACCCGGCCGCCCAAGCCAGGGCACTGGCCGCCGCGCAGGGCACGCGGGCGGACGTGGAATCCTTGCTTTCACCCGAATTCATGGAGGGCCTGGCCGAATTGCGGCGAACCGGTCCGCTCTACACAATCCTCGAACGCGAGGTCGCGGAATCGAGGACGACCGGCCGGATGTCCGACAAGGGGATCAATGCGCTGTGGGAACTTGCTCCCGAGGTCGCCAGGAAACTGCTGGGCGAGAGCGGCCTGTCCCGCCGGGCGCAGGCCGCCGCTGCCCGGTATCTGCCGGGCCAACCGGCTCCCCTGCGGATCCGTTCGGTCGCCGCCGTCCTGGCGATCGTCGAGGTCGTCAACATTGCCGCTCCCATCGTCGAGCAGGTGCGGGCCGACCGTTTCAGCACGAATGTGCAGCCGTCACTGGAGGACATCATGTGGTGGCAACACAAGGGGGTGTTCCCGGCAATGGAAGCGGTGGACGACAACCTGTGGCCGTGGTCGAACGAGTGGACCGAAAAACCCGAGCGGATCCAGAGCCTGCTCAACGACAAGGAGGTCTCGTATCTGACCCTGACCGGAATACCCGAACCGAATTGGGATCCGCTCACCGTGTGGGCATCGGGAAATCTCCGAAATTTCCGGGACTGGGCCGCCAATATCGACAACACGAAGGCGATCCGCGTCTCCGGTGGCACGGGCCTGGGCGACCAGACATTCGAATATCGGACCAGCCGGGTCCATGGCAGGACGGTCGGATTCGAGGTGGACGAGATCTGGTACCACAACGACCGGCTCGACAGAATTCTGAACGCCGCCGCCCGCGAAGTGATCCGCAACAGCAAGGAACAGATCGACGGCCCCGGTCGACCGGATCATTCGACGGGCTCGGAGAGCATGACGCAGATGACCGGCCGGGCGCCCGCAATTTACTCCGACAAGCCAAAGGCGCTGGGACGGATGACGTTCGCTCCGGGGAGCAACATGACTCTCTACACCCTGTACGGACAGCGCCCGATCAGCGGCTGGCCGCCCACGTCGATCTTCTACGCCTTTCCGCCGCATGGGGACTGGGACGTCCCCGACGACTATCTGCTCGTCGGGGGGGCCGACTTCGACACCTATGCCAATGTTTTTTCTGCCCGCAACATGATCAAACTCGAGAATGTCGACGGCTACGGCGGGCACGTGAATCGCTATGTCAAACCGAATGTCTACGAAATGCTCCTCGCCCGCAAGTCGGAACTGGTGAACGCCAAATGACGGCGACGATCCTGACTGCCGCCTCGGGGGCATCCTTCGACGCGGCGAGCGCGCTGCTGTTGGCCGCGGCCGGCGCTCTGGCGGAGCGGGAATCGGCGGGCTCGATGACGGCATTCGTCGCCGGCAGTCTCGACCCCGGCGTCGCACTCATGGTCGCCGCGGGAGCTCAGACCCAGCGCGCAGAGGCCGATCAGGGCCTGCTGACGGAGATTGCCCACGACGTCCCGCCGCGGGATCGGCTCGCCGTGCTGGCGGCCGCCGAAAGCCTGCTGGCCCGCATCGATCCCGCCTGGGCCTGGCAGCTGATCACTGGTCTCGTCAGCCCGGCCGTCGCCTTGGATCATGGGATCGGGTTGGTGGTGGCGGCGCACTGGGAGCTGTCCCTGGGGAGCGAATGGCAGGCCGGGGTACCGCTGCCCGAGCTCCTCCAGCGGCAGTTGGCCGCTGATCGGACCGGTCGAGCCGCGGTCGCCGGCACGATCACCGATACCGGCGACGAGCGCCTCGCGGAGCTGCATCGGCCGCTGCCGGCACGGGCCCTTCCGGGCGCCCAGGCGCGGGTACTGCTGGCCGCGGCGGCGGCCATCGACCCGGAGTGGGCGCTCTCGCTGGCCGGCGGCATGCTCCGGTCACACCTGCCGGTCGAACTGTCCGACGCCTTCGGGTTGGTGGCCCGGGCTGCGGTGCGGGCGGGACTTTCGGTGCAGGTCGAAGCAATGGCCCAGCGGGACGGTTTCGTGGCCGAACAGGCCACGTGGCTGGCCGCCGCCGCCGCTGCGGGCGCCGTGGGACTCGGCGGGGTGTCCGAGCTCGCCCGGGTACTCGCCGATCGGGTCGACGACGAACTCGAACCCGGCCGGGAACTCATCGGCGGCCTACCGCTGCTGGAGGCGCTGTGCGCCGTCGGGGCGACCGACCTCCTCGGTGAGCTGGCGGTGCGATGGTGCGTGCCGCCGCCGCTGCTGGTCACTCGGCTCTTCGTCACCGACGCGCTTCCCCGTGACTCCGGGCTGGTCGAGGATCTCCATCCGGTGTTGGACGACCTTTTGGCACGCCCGGAGGAACAGTGGTCCCACCTCTACCACTTCCGGTTCGGGTGGTGGGTGGCGGCCGGCGACACAGCGGCGGCACGGTCGGAGACCCTCCGGGACGTCCTGCGGGTGTCCGGGGCACACCCACTCCGCCCGCTGCCGGGGGACCTGGCTGATCTGCTCGGATGGGACGCTGAGGGTGGAATCAGGGTCCGGGGCGCGGAGCAGGATTGACCGATCGAAGCCCGCTCACGCCCACAAGCGGCCTTCCAGGCCGGCGGCGGCGTCGGCATCGTCCCCGGCGCCGTACACCCCGGTGGACAGGTACTTCCAGCCGGCGTCGGCCACGATGAAGGCGATGTCCGCACTGCTCCCGGCGGTCACCTGCTTCACGGCGATGCCCAGCGCGGCGTGCAGCACCGCCCCTGTCGAAACGCCCGCAAAGATCCCCTCGACCTCGAGAAGCTGGCGGGTGCGGCGGACCGCGTCCTGCGGCCCGACCGAGAACCTGGAGCTGAGCACGGAGGCGTCGTAGAGCTCCGGCACGAAGCCCTCGTCGATGTTGCGCAGGCCGTAGACGAGTTCTCCGTAGCGCGGCTCGGCGGCCACCACCGTGATGTCCGGGACCTTCTCCCGCAGGTATCTTCCGACCCCCATCAAGGTCCCGGTGGTCCCCAGCCCGGCGACGAAGTGGGTGATCGTCGGCAGGTCCGCGAGCAACTCCGGCCCGGTGGTCTCGTAGTGGGCGCGGGCGTTGTCGGGGTTGCCGTACTGATAGAGCATCACCCAGTCGGGATGGTCGGCCGAAAGGCCTTTCGCCATCGCGACTGCGGCATTGCTGCCACCGGCTGCGGGCGACGAGATGATCTGTGCGCCATAGGCCCGCAGCACCAGCCGCCGCTCCTGCGAGGTGTTCTCCGGCATGACGCAGATCAGCCGGTAACCCTTGACCCGGCAGACCATCGCCAGCGAGATGCCGGTATTCCCACTGGTCGGCTCGATGACGGTGCAACCGGGTCGGAGCCGGCCGTCTGCCTCGGCCGCGGCGACCATCGCCAATGCCGGCCGGTCCTTGACCGAGCCGGTGGGGTTCCGGTCCTCGAGCTTCGCCCAGAGGCGTACCTTCTGCGACGGCGACAACCGGGGCAGGCCGACGAGCGGCGTGCCGCCGACGGCCTCGAGCAGGCTGCTGTATCTGGTCACCGGCATTTCGCCGTCGTTGTCATCGTCTCTGTCATCGTGCCGGTGGTCGTCTTTGTCATCACGCTCGATTTGCCAGTTCGCTCAACGACCCTGACCCGCGCCGCCGGCGACGGCCGGCAGAATCGTCACCTGGTCGCCGTCGGCAACCGTGGTGTCGAGTCCTCCGGTGAAACGGACGTCCTCGTCGTTGACGTAGATGTTGACGAACCGGTGCAGCGCACCGTTCTTCACGAGGCGGTCACCCATGCCGGCAAATCGCGACTCTAGGTCGGCGATCAGCTCGGCAACCGTTCCACCGTCGGCCGTGACCGTCTTCTCGCCCTTCGTCACGGGTCGCAGAATGGTCGGCACCGATACCGAAACGCTCATCAAATCTCCTCGTTACTTGTCGTTCAGGGCTGGTCGATTCGTCGATCAGGCGTCGGTCGCGGGCGCTGCGACGCGGTCAAGTTTTCCAACGCCGGGCGCCGCCGAATTCATTTCCGGTTCGACCACTTCCACCGGTTCCTCGGTGACGAGCCCGTCGAGAATGCGGTACGAGCGGAACTCGACGGACTCCTGTTGCCGGGTGCACACCAGCACGTAGTGGGCCTGCGGCTCGCCGGCAAAGGAGATGTCGGTCCGGCTCGGATAGGCCTCGGTGGCCGTGTGCGAGTGGTACACGACGACGGTTTCCTCGTCCAGCCGGTCCATCTCGCGGTGCAGCCGCAACTGCTCGCCGGAGTCGAACCGGTAGAACGTCGGGGAGCGTTCGGCATTGATCATCGGGACGAACCGGACGGCAACGTCCGAACCCGCCGGCCCGGCGATGATCCCGCAGGCCTCGTCGGGATGGTCGGCCCTGGCATGGGCGACGATGGCGTCGACCAGCTCTCTTCCGATGCGCAGCACCCCGTCAGCCTAACGACGCGTCGGCCGGGCGCCCTCCGCTGAGCGCCGGGCACGCCGACGCCTGGGGTGTGCGCCTTCGCTCGTGCCGTTGCGATCAGCCGATCATGGCGCTGACCAGCGAATCCTGGACGGCGGAAAGCCAACGGTAGGTGGCGAAGATCGCCATTTCGTCGCCGGACGGGTCCAGCCCGGACGGTCCCTCGTACTCGTCGTCGGTGATGTTCAGCCGCACTCCGATGGCCAGCCGTACGTCGTTGATCGCCGACACCCAGGCCTGTGCGACCTGTTCGTCGAGGTGGACGGACCCGCCACCACGCGGCAGCGAGTCGAGCAGCGCAACCGCTGCCGAGTCCTTCATCTCGATGACGTCCGGCTCGCGCAGGGTCCGCAGAGCCGCCGACAGCTCTGGATCATCCGCCGAGAAGTTCGGCAGCAGCCGGACCAGCGCCGGGTCCCGGGGCTGGGTCGACGGGGCGAGGTTCATGCCGGTGATCCGCGCCAACGGATCGGCGCCGCTCTCGGCCCGCCGGCCGGCGAGCAACTGCCGGACCTGGTCGACCAGATCGGCGATCACCGTGGCCTCGGTAGCGGTGAAACTTGCCGAAAACCGGCCGAACCGCCTAGAGAACCCGCGCACGGTGCCCCCCGCAGGAGCTTGTCCCGATCATTTGTCCCGGGCCATGGTGGCCCACAGGCCGGCGCCCTGCAGCTTGGCGACATCGGCTTCCATCGCCTCGCGGGTACCCACGGCGACCGTTGCCCGGCCCTTCAGGTGGACGTCGAGCATCAGCTTTTCGGCGCGCAACCGTGGGTGGCCGAGCAGCTTCTGAAAAACGTAGGTGACGTAGGACATCAGGTTGACCGGGTCGTTCCACACGATGGCCACCCAAGGCGGATCGGCCTGCGTGTCGGCGTCGGTGAACGTGGCCTGCTCGGTCGCTGGAGCACTGCTGGTCACCCGTCGATTGTCGCATGATCCGCCGCCTCGGTCCCGGGCCCGGGCCCGGCCCGGCGACTATCGCTCTGCACGCCGGATCCCGGGATGGCCGGCCGCCCAGGTCTGGGGACCGGCCCCCCGGGCGCCGTTTAGGCTGCGCCCATGAACGGACCTCGCGACTCCACGGCCCTGTTGACCGACCGCTACGAGTTGACGATGCTGCAGGCGGCGCTGGCGGACGGGACGGCGCAGCGCCGATGCACCTTCGAGGTTTTCGCCCGGCGACTGCCGGAGGGCCGTCGGTACGGGGTGGTCGCCGGCACCGGTCGGGCGTTGGACGCGGTTGGTGAGTTCCGGTTCTCCCCGCAGGCGATCGCCCAGGTCGCGGCCATCCTGGATGACCGGACGCTCCACTACCTCCAGAACTGGACATTCGACGGCGACATCGACGGTTACCCAGAGGGCGAGCTGTACTTCCCGTCGTCGCCGGTGCTGTCGGTCACCGCCACCTTCGCCTCCGGGGTCATCCTCGAGACGCTGATCCTGTCGATCCTCAACCACGATTGCGCCATCGCCTCTGCGGCCGCCCGGATGAAGAGCGCCGCCGCCGGTCGCCGGTTGATCGAAATGGGGTCGCGGCGCACCCACGAGGACGCAGCGGTCGCCGCCGCCAGGGCGGCGTACCTGGCCGGCTTCGATGCCACCTCGAACCTGGAGGCAGGTCGCCGCTACGGCATTCCCACCGCGGGCACCTCGGCCCACGCCTTCACCCTGCTGCACGACTCCGAAGCCGCCGCCTTCAAGGCTCAGATCGACGCTTTTGGAGTCGGGACGACGCTTCTGGTCGACACCTACGACATCACGAGGGGTATTGCGACGGCCGTCGAAGTGGCCGGCCCCGAACTCGGCGCGATCCGAATCGATTCCGGTGACCTCGGTGTGCTGGCGAGGTCGGCCCGAGAACAACTGGACGGGCTCGGGGCAACCGGCACCAGGATCGTGCTCTCCGGCGACCTGGACGAGTACGCGATCGCATCGCTGCGCGCCGAGCCGGTCGACGTCTACGGCGTCGGCACGTCGCTGGTGACCGGTTCGGGTGCCCCGACCGCAGGGATGATCTACAAGATGGTCGAGGTCGACGGCCGCCCGGTGGCCAAGCGCAGCCAGAACAAGCAGACCAGCGGCGGTGCCAAGGGGGTCGTCCGGCGGCATCGCCCCACCGGCACCGCCACCGAAGAGGTGGTCTACCGGCTCGCCCAGGGCCCACCCGCGCCCGAGCCGGGTGACCGTTCTCCTGCGGTGCCGTTGATGCGGGAGGGTCGTCGGCTGGGGGATGGAGCGGATCTCGCGACGGCGCGCGAGCGACTGGCCCGTTCGCTGGTCAGCCTGCCCTGGGAAGGGCTCAAGCTCTCCAAGGGCGACCCGGCGATACCGACGGTCGTGCTTCAACATGCCCCGTAATGCTGACACCAGCCCAACTTCAGGAGTGCGCATGCCATTCGCCGAGTTCGACCCGACCACTGCGCTGATCGTGGTCGATATGCAGAACGACTTCGCCGTCCCCGGCGGGTCGCTCTACGTCAAGGGCGGTGAAGAGCTGTTGTCCGACATCACGGCCCGGATCGAGGCTGCGACCGCCGCGAACGCCCTGGTGGTCTACACCCAGGATTGGCATCCGGAACACACCCCGCACTTCGCGGCAGACGGCGGCATCTGGCCGGTGCACTGCGTGATGGGCACTCCGGGAGCCGACCTCGTCGACGGATTGCCCGTCGTCGGATCAGTGGTGCGCAAGGGTTCTGGACCGGAGGACGGCTACTCGGGTTTCTCCGTTGTCGACCTGACCACTGGAACCACCCGCGGAACGGAACTTTCCACCATTCTCGACGAGAACGGCATCATGGCGATCCTGGTGGTGGGCCTGGCGGGCGACTGGTGCGTCAAGTCGACCGCGATCGACGGCGTCGCGTTGGGCTACCGGACGACGGTGCCGTTGGAGTCCACCCGCTTCGTCGAGCTCAATCCTGGTGACACCGAGACGGCGGTGGCTGCGATGCGCGCAGCCGGAGTCGACGTCCTCGACTGAGCGCCGCTACCGGTTCGCGGTCGAGGGCTGTCTGCGGTCCGCGCCCGGCGCGGTCGGGAGCATGTGTGCGGCTTGCGCCCCGCGCGCGGTCGGCGACAGC
>JBBRDH010000125.1:0-15670 GCA_038204125.1 Mycobacteriales bacterium | reverse complement strand
CGCCGTGATGGGCACCGCCGGCCGCGGCCCGCCGTAGGGTGCCCACGACGGAACGTAGACGGCGCGTCCGGCGGCCACCCGGTAGACCCGGCCGCCCGGCAACGCGAGCAGAAAAGTCCCGTCGGCCGGGTAGCGGCGCAGGTGACTCCAGTGACCGGGTTGCCCGGCTCGCGAGATGGCCGCGGCGTCGACGAGCACGGACGGGCGGGCGCCACCCATCACCGCCCAACTGGTGACGTAGAGCGGGGCGCCGCCGGCAACCCGGAACACCTGGTGGTTGCCGCTGGCCGTGAGGTAGGTCCCGTTCGCGGGGCGGTACGCCAGGTGGTTCCAGCGACCACCCCGTCCGGCATTGGCCACCGCAGCCGCGTCGATGGAGACCGTAGCTTTGCCTCCGCCGTAGATCGCCCAGGTCGACACGTAGATCGGGGCGCCGCCGGCGAGCCGGTAGACGGCCCCGCTGCCGGGAGTCACCACGAAGGTGTTGTCCGCCGGGACACTGCGCAGATGGGCCAGGACGCCGGCCGCGCCGGCCCGGGCGATGGCCACCCCGTCGACTCCGGTCGTCGGCTTCGGCCCGCCGAACACCGCCCAGCTCGACACGTAGACCGGCGCCCCGCCGGCCACCCGGTAGACCTCGCCGTTCTGCACCCCGGTGAGGAAGGTCCCATCCGCCGGGTACATGCGCAGGCGTGACCACTGAGCCGTGGACAGAATCTTGACCGGGTGCGGACCCCCGAATGGCTGCCAGGAGGACACCCAGACCGGAGCACCGCCGGCCACCCGGAAGATTGCGGTGGAACCCGCCCGCTCGACGAAATCGCCGTTGTGGACCGTCACAGGCACCGGGACGACGGGCGTCCGGGAGGCGGCGATCGTTCCGGCGGCGAAGGTGCTGGTGGCCCTCGCCGGGTCCGGATAGCTGAAGCTGAGCTGCAGGATCGCAACGAAGTACCGGTCGGTGTAGCCGACGGAGTTGATCGCATTGGGCGCCGCGGTCCAGAAGCTGTCGCCGCCCCATCCCTGTTTCGAGCCGTGCACGCCGGCCAGCGCGTTGAGCCCGAAGTGCTGGTTGAATCCGTCCGAACCGTTGGGGGCCGTCTGCGACATGACCGGTATCAGCCAGGGGCCGACCTGGGCGTCGACCGAGGCGCGGTAGAGGAATGTCGTCATGTCGGCCGCGGTGATCCGGGCCGCTCCCCAGTGCCCGGGACGGTCGGTGGCGTTCACGGTCGAACCCATGCCGTAGCGGGCGGCGATGGTCGGGATCGCCGACGAGCTGAACAGCGCGTTCGCGGTGCCGTCGTCGGAGAACCGGAGCATGAAGCTCAGTTGGTTCAGGGACGCGGCCGACATGTTTCGGTACCCGCCGGCGATCACCAGGTAGTAGCTCGCGAGCATCAGCTTGAAGATCGACTCCGACGCCACCTGGGCGCCGGCGTTCGCCGTCCGCCCGACAGCGGCGCCGTTGCCGCGGTTGATCACGCTGATGTATTCGGTCACCCCGTTGGCCGAAGCATGCGAAGCGGCGGTCGCGACCGATTGCACGGGCGTGGGGACGGCCGCCAGTTGCTGACCGGGAACCCGGGCGCCGGGCACTGCCGTGGCCATCCCGGCCGCGACGGCGGGCCCTGCGAGGCCGGGCTGGGCGAGGCCGCGCTGGGCGACTGCGACGCCGCCGTCGGCCAGCAGGGCACCCACCAGCACGACCAGCGCCAACCCCGTGATCCGCACATGTCCCCCAAAATCACCGATATCCGGACTGGTCGATGGTAGGCCGTTCGAGGTCCGCCGGCGCTGCCTGGCCGGCGCCTGCGGCAGGGCCGGTGACCGAACGGAAACGCCCGGCTCTTCCGTCGCCTAGATTGTTAGTGCATTCCCGCATCCGGTCCGATGCCGTCGGCGGCGGCCGCACATTCCCGAGCACTGTCCCAGCACGCTGAACGCACCAAGGAGTCCCGCACGTGAAGAGCACTGTCGAACACCTCAACCCGACCAGGGTCAAACTCTCCGTCGAGGTTCCGTTCGACGAACTCAAGCCCCATTTCGCCAAGGCGTATGGCGCGCTCGCGGGATCCGTCCGGGTTCCGGGATTCCGGCCCGGCAAGGTGCCGGCCCGCATCCTGGACGCCCGCCTCGGACGTGGGGCGGTGCTGTCCGAGGTGGTCAACGACGCCGTTCCGGTGAAGTACGGGGAAGCCGTCGCCGAGGCCAAGCTGACCGTACTGGGTCAACCGGACATCGAGGTCACCCGGATCGACGATGGTGACACGCTTGCCTTCACCGCCGAAGTGGACATCCGACCGGAGATCACCCTCCCCGCGCTCGACACCATCTCCGTCCAGGTCGACGACGCGCCGGTGACCGAGGCCGACATCGAGGAGCAGGTCGAGGCGCTGCGCGGCCGGTTCGCGACTGTCACCGAGGTACCGCGACCAGCGGTCGACGGCGACTCGGTGGCCATCGATCTGCGGGCCGTCGTCGACGGTGAGGAACTGCCCGATGCAAGTACCGACGGGCTGACCTACCAGATCGGGACCGGCGACCTGGTCGACGGCCTGGACACCGCCCTGATCGGGCTCTCCACCGGCGAATCGACGACGTTCACCACCAATCTGGTGGCCGGCGAGCACGCCGGCGACGCCGCCGAAGTCACCGTCACCGTCAATTCCGTGTCCGAGCGGGCACTCCCCGAGGTCGACGACGACTTCGCCCAGCTCGCCAGCGAGTTCGACACCGTCGCCGAGATGCGGGCGGACCTCTCCGACCGGATCCAGCGGGTGAAGAACCTCACCAAGGGCGCGCAGGCCAGGGACAAGGTGCTCGAGGCACTGTTGGCGGCGACCGAGGTGCCGGCCCCCGCCGGGATCGTCAAGAGCGAGTTCGAGGCCCGCCAGCACGACGCGGTCCACTCGTTCGACCATGACGAGGCGGCATTCGACGAGTACCTCAAGGGCGAAGGTCAGACCCGCGAGGAGTTCGACGCCGAAACCCAGAAGGCGGCCGAGGAAGCCGTCCGTACCCAGCTGCTGCTCGATGCGTTGGCCGAGCAGCAGGAGGTCGGGGTGAGCCAGGACGAGTTCACCGAGCGGGTGATGTACAACGCACAGCGTTTCGGCGTATCACCCGACGAGTACTTCAAGCGTCTGCAGGACGCAAATCAGCTCGGATCGATCTTCTCCGACGTGCGCCGGGGCAAGGCGCTGGCGAGCGCGGTCCAGCTGGCGACGGTGACCGATTCATCGGGCGAGGTCCTGGACATCGCCGCGCTGTTCGGAGTCGAAGCGGTCGAGGACGGCGACGACGATGACGATGACCTGGAGATCATCGACGTCGACCTGACGGGGATGGAGTCCGAGGACGAGTGGGACGGTCAGAGCCCGGCCCCCTCGCCGGGAGGACAGCGCGCGGAGATCATCGACGGTCACGTGGTGGTCGATCAGGACGAGGCCCCCGCCCACCAGTAGGCGGTGGCCGACACCCGGCGCGGACCGCAGTCCTCCCGCAGGTCACGCCGTGAGCGAACAGCCCGCGCAACGGGCAGCAACACGGGGTGCCCGTCGTTAGTGTCGGAGAGAGGTCAGGTGGGCCGCCGGGCCCGGGGTCCGGAAGCGGGCCACCGCTGTTCGAGTCACCACGGTCCCATCACGACCGCGTTTCCTGCCCAGCCCGCTCGTACCAGCCACACCACACATCAGCGCACAACACCAGCGCGTCAACGCCCCGCGACGGACGCCGCGGGTCCGGTCCTCCAAGGAGACGTCAGTGAGTCAACGCCCAACGGTTGCCCCGCTCCACGCGGGCCTGCGCGCGATCGAAAACGCAGCGCCGGAGATCCTGCCCGCCGTGATGCGCGGGACGCCCGGGATGTCGCTGTCCGATTCGGTCTCGGAGCGGTTGCTCCGGGAACGGATCATCATCCTGGGCTCTGAGGTCCGGGACACCAACGCGAACGAGATCACCGCCCAGCTGCTCCTGCTCGCGGCCGAAGACCCGAATCAGGACATCACCCTGTACATCAACTCGCCGGGCGGAAGCGTCACCGCCGGCATGGCGATCTACGACACGATGATGCTGATCGAGCCCGACGTGGCGACGACAGCAATGGGTCTGGCCGCGTCCATGGGGCAGTTCCTGCTGACCGCCGGGGCGCCCGGTAAGCGCGCCGCCCTACCGCACGCCCGCATCCTGATGCACCAGCCCAGCGCCGGGGTCGGCGGCACCTCGTCGGACATCGCCATCCAGGCTGAAATGCTGAACCGGTCGAAGCTGGAGATGGCGGAACTGATCGCCCAGCACACCGGCCAGACCGTGGAGCGGATCACCATCGACTCCGATCGGGACCGCTGGTTCACCGCCCAGGAGGCGCTCGAGTACGGGTTCATCGACAAGGTCGTCGCACGGGCTTCCCAGATCCCGGCCACGCCGGCGAAGTAGCGGCGGACCGCCGACCCGTTCACGACCCGACCTGACCCCGCCGCCACCGCTCTGCCGACCGAGAAGAGAACGAGATGAACCATCCAGGAGCGCAGATGCCGCTGGGCGTCGCCCACGGCAACGCCCTGAGCCTGCCGCAGGCCCGCTACATCCTGCCGTCCTTCGTCGAGCGCACCAGCTACGGCGTCAAGGAATCCAACCCCTACAACAAGCTCTTCGAGGAACGGATCATCTTCCTCGGCGTGCAGATCGACGACGCGTCGGCCAACGACGTGATGGCCCAGTTGCTGACCCTCGAGTCGAACGACCCGGACCGTGAGATCATCATCTACATCAACTCGCCCGGTGGCTCCTTCACGTCGATGACGGCCATCTACGACACGATGCAGTTCGTCCGGCCGCACATCAGGACCGTCTGCCTCGGCCAGGCCGCGTCCGCTGCGGCCGTGCTGCTGGCGGCCGGTTCGAAGGGTAAGCGGATGGCCCTGCCTAACTCGCGCATCCTGATCCACCAGCCCGCGACGGAGGGTGTCTACGGGCAGGTGTCCGACCTGGAGATCCAGGCCAAGGAGATCCAGCGGATGCGGTCCTCGCTGGAGAACATCCTGGCGAAGCACTCGAACAAGACGCCCGAAGAGGTCCGCGCCGACATCGAGCGCGACAAGATCCTGACCGCCGCCGAGGCCAAGGAATACGGCCTGGTCGACGACGTGTTGGAGTATCGAAAGATCGACACCTGATCGGTGTGGCTTTCGGCCGGCGCTGGCACGATTACCCGAATCGCGACATAGCGGGCAACCGGCCGCGGCTGTCGACCCGCTCGGTGCGAAAGGACTGGCGGCCGGGCCGCGGACCGATAGGCTTGCACGTGTGACTCGGGTCGCTGTCGGTCGGGATGTGCTTCATTGGCCGTTGGCCGTCCGTGTCGGTGAGGGTAAACCCGGGCCGGTCGACGTCGTACCGGGTACGGTCGGTCAGGCCGGGTTCTCTACGGCTTCCAGGTCAGCTTTCAGGTCAGCGGTCGCCCCCGCGGTCCAGCGGCGGCGGCAGGCAACATCACGCGTGCCCGAGGGTCGCAGTTCACCCTGCTGTCGGCAGATCACTTCTACCGGACACGGTCGGCTCCAGCTGGCCGGTATCCAGATTCGAGAGGCCTCATGGCGCGCTTAGGTGACGGGGGCGATCTGCTCAAATGCTCCTTCTGCGGCAAGAGCCAGAAGCAGGTCCGCAAGCTCATCGCCGGCCCGGGTGTCTATATCTGCGATGAGTGCATCGATCTCTGCAACGAGATCATCGAGGAAGAGCTCGCCGAAACCACGGATGTCAAGCTGGACGACCTGCCGAAGCCGACGGCGATCCGCGAGTACCTCGACCAGTACGTGATCGGCCAGGACATCGCCAAGAAGGCGTTGTCGGTGGCCGTCTACAACCATTACAAGCGCATCCAGGCCGGCCCCGACCGTGGGCCCGAACCCGTCGAGCTGGCCAAGTCGAACATCCTGATGCTGGGGCCCACCGGCTGCGGCAAGACCTACCTGGCCCAGACGCTGGCCAAGATGCTGAACGTTCCCTTCGCCATTGCCGACGCCACCGCGCTCACCGAGGCCGGTTACGTGGGCGAGGACGTCGAGAACATCCTGCTCAAGCTGATCCAGGCCGCCGACTACGACGTGAAGCGGGCCGAGACGGGCATCGTCTACATCGACGAGGTCGACAAGATAGCCCGGAAGTCCGAGAACCCCTCGATCACCAGGGACGTCTCCGGCGAGGGCGTGCAGCAGGCGCTGCTGAAGATCCTGGAGGGCACGCAGGCATCCGTGCCGCCGCAGGGTGGCCGCAAGCATCCGCACCAGGAGTTCATCCAGATCGACACCACCAATGTGCTGTTCATCGTCGCCGGTGCCTTTGCCGGGTTGGAGCGGATCGTCAGCGAGCGGGTCGGCAAGCGCGGGTTGGGTTTCGGCGCGGAGATCCGGTCGAAGTTCGACATCGACTCCTCCGACATCTTCTCCGACGTGATGCCCGAGGATCTGATCAAGTTCGGGCTGATCCCAGAGTTCATCGGCCGCTTGCCGGTGGTTGCGGCGGTCACCCATCTGGACCGCGAGTCGCTGATCAAGATCCTCACCGAGCCCAGGGACGCCCTGTCGAAGCAGTACCAGCGGCTGTTCGACATGGACGGCGTGGCGCTCGAGTTCGACACCGATGCGCTGGAGGCGATCGCCGACGAGGCGATTCTGCGTGGCACCGGGGCTCGTGGCTTGCGCGCGATCATGGAGGAAGTCCTGCTGCCGGCGATGTACGAGGTTCCGGGCCGGGACGACGTGGAACGGGTCGTGGTGACGGCCGAGACGGTCAAGAAGAACGTCTACCCCACGATCGTGCCGCGGGTCCCCAAGCGCGCGCCCAGGGAAAAGTCCGCCTGAGTCGGGCTTGCGCGATCCGGAGAAGCTGCCGGATCCGAAGGACCTGCCCGACACGACCGAACCCGCCGGTGGGCATCACCGGCGGGTTCTGTCGTCCCAATAGCCCGGGCATCGGGTGGTGAAACGGGCCGGCGTGCCGGGCATCGACACATCGGAGCGGAGAATTGTCGCGCTCAGAGGTTGGCCGCCAGGAGGTTGATCGCTGAGAGGTTGGCCGCCAGGAGGTTGATCGCTGAGAGGTTGATCGCTGAGAGGTTGATCGCCGGGAGTTTGGCCGCCGAGAGGTTGGCCGCTGGGGTCAGCCGGCGCAGTTCTTGTCCACCCACGCGGAGATCGTTTCGCTGGCCTTCGTCACGTCAGGCTGATCGAGAATCTGGCCGGCGTCGATCAACGACCTGTTGGCCGCTGCTTTTCCGGCGGCCCCCAGGGTGTCGAAGGAGCTCTGCAACTCCGCCGGGACTTCGCCCTGGACACCGGCGATGGCGGACTTGAGTTGCCCGGCGTCGAACGTCCCCCCGCCCTGGGTCAGCGAGGGGATCATCGCCATCGCGACGGTTGCGTAAGCGGAGGCCACCGCGAGACAGGACCCTGAGAACCCGCCGAGGCCTGGTCCTGTTCCGGGCACCGCCCCGGTCTGACCCGTTCCGCCGATGTTGCCCGCATCGCCGCTGGAGTCGGATGACTGTTCCACCGGGGTTTCGGTGGCATCGCCGGCTGTCGGGGCGTCGGTGGCCGGGCTGAGCGCTGCTGCCATCGCGGACGAAATTTTTGCCGCAGCTCTGGCGGCCTCGGCCCCGGCGATGGCCGACGAGCCACCGACCTGTGACGAGCAGCCGGTGACCAGCGCGATCGCGACGGCCAGTACCAGCACCGGTGGAAATCGTAGGGACATGGTATCTCCTGTATTTTCGACGCCGCCGGGGTTGACCAAGCTGATCACAGGTGCCCACGACCATCAGCGGTGATACAAGTGCAGTCCGAATCGGCGTCCGGCGGCGTCTGGTTATCACGAAGCGAGGTCGAGGGTTCTTCAGGCCAGATCGAACGCCTCTGCGATCAACTCGAACGAGCGGACGCGCGCCTTCGGACCGTGCGCCCGAGTGGTGATCATCAATTCGTCGACGCCGAACTGCTGTACCAGGTCACGGATACCGCCTGCTACCTCGTCCGCGGTCCCGATCAGCTCGGTGCTCTGCATCGCGTCCACCAGGTCGCGCTCGGCCGTCGAGTACCGGTATTCGGCAGCCTGCGTCGGGGTGGGGATCCGGCGGAGCCGCCCGGTGCGCAGCAACAACATCGACAGCGCACCGGCGGCGGCTTCGTACCGCGCCTGGCTGTCGGTGTCCGCGGCCAGAACGGTGGCGCCGATCATCGAATACGGCTCGGAGAGATCGGCCGAGGGCCTGAAGCTGTCCCGGTAGATGTCAAGGGCCGCTTCGGTATTGCCCGCGGCACCGGCGAAATGGTGGGCGAAGGCGAACGGCAGTCCGAGCAGCGCGGCCAGCCGGGCGGAATAGTCCGACGAGCCGAGCAGCCAGATGGGGAGCGAGCCGCCGGGGGTGACCTGAATGCCGGCGAACGGGTGGTCGACGGGGAAGTCGCCGTCGAGGAAGTGGCGCAGTTCCATCAGCCGGTCGGCGAAATCGTCACCGTTGACGTCGTCGGCAGATCGGCGGCGGAGGGCGTAGGCGGTCAGCTGGTCGGAACCGGGGGCGCGCCCGAGCCCGAGGTCTATCCGGCCCGGGTGCAGCGCCGCCAAGGTGCCGAACTGCTCCGCCACCGCGAGCGGGGCGTGATTGGGCAGCATCACCCCGCCCGAACCCAGCCGCAGGGTGCTGGTCGCAGCCGCCAGATGGGCGATCAGCACCGGGGGCGAAGCGGAAGCAACCGCCGGTAGGCCATGGTGCTCGGCGACCCAGAAGCGTTGGTAGCCAAGGGCTTCAGCGCGAACGGCCAGCTCGGTGGTCGAGCGCAGCGCGTCCCCGGGGGTGGCGCCCTCGCCGACGCCGGCCAGGTCGAGGATCGACAGCGGCACCGGGGCCGAACCTCCGGCGTCTGCCCGGATCTGCGAGTTCAGGCTCATGGTCTCCAACATCTCAGTTGTCGCCGATCCGGTGAGCGCCGGAGTAGACGTTGAATCCGGTTTCCTTGGTGAACCCGACCAGGGTCAGGCCGGTTTCGGTGGCGAGTTCGACGGCGAGCGACGACGGCGCGGACACCGCCACCAGCATCCCGAGCCCGGCCATCACCGCCTTCTGCACCAGCTCGAAGGATGCGCGGGACGAGGTGAGCAACGCCTCACGGTCGAGTGGCAGTTCGCCGGCGATCAGGGCCGCTCCGATGACCTTGTCGACCGCGTTGTGCCGGCCGACGTCCTCCCGGACCGTGCGGAGAGATCCGTCGGGGGCCAGCAGGGCAGCACCGTGGATGCCGCCGGTGGTGCGGAACGCCTGCTGCTCGTCACGGAGCCTGACCGGCGCCCCCATCAGCACCGCCGGAGCCAGCCGCGGACCGTCGGCCGGAAGTGGATGGGGCGCCCTGAGTTTCAGGGTGTCGATCGAAGCCTTGCCGCAGACCCCGCACGAGGAATTCGTGACAAATGCCCTTGTCCTCGCCGGCGGGACGGCCCAGCCCGCCGCGAACTGCACGTCGAGGACGTTGTAGGTATTGCGGCCTTCGTCGTCGACCCCGTCGCAGTAACGGACGACCGCGATGTCCGCAGCCGTCCGGATGATGCCCTCGGCATACAGGAAACCGTGCACGAGTTCGATGTCGTGGCCCGGGGTTCGCATGGTGACGGTCAGCGCATCGCCGCCGATGCGGATCTCCAGGGGCTCCTCGCCGGCGACGGTGTCGACCCGGCTGACGAAGGCGCCGTCCCGGTACCGCCGGATCGGAGTCCGTGCCGTCACTCTGCTCACCAGCCCAGCATGCCAGCCGCGGGCCCGGTCAACGGTCAGCTGTCGGCAGCCGAGGTGACGGGACCGAGGGCATGGTGCATCCAGACGTTCGGTTCGACGTAGACGGCGTGGTCGTGCTCCACCGAGACGTGCACCGGGATCAGGGCGCCCGGGATCCGGGTCGGTCCTGAACTCGTCAGTGGCAGGCCCGTCCAGTCCCGCCACTGCGCAAGGGTGCCGCTCACGGTCATCGAGATCGGGCAGATCTGGACGATGCGGGCACCCAGCCGGACGTGGGTCCTGACCCAGGGGTCCGCCGGAAGCCCGTCGGGGCGCAATCGGGCGAGATACTCGGACATCGGCACGGCGGGCTCGAGGCTCTTCATGGTCGGCCGGACCGGCCCGAACAGATCACTGAACCCGAGCCGGCGGGCGTTGGCGGCGGCTGCCTGCAACATTCGCGGGCTCAACCCGGTCCCGACATGGGCGGGCACGATCCTCGCCTCCAGCAGCGACACTGCGGTGGGCTGGATTTCGCGGTCGTACCCGGTGAAGCCGCGTTCCAGCACCGCGTCCCAACCGCGTTCCGGCAGGTCCTCGTCGGTACCGGCCCACCGGAACGGCAGGCTGTGGATCTTCGCGACAACGTGCTCGTCGTCGGTGAACCCGACCAGTTGGTATTCGGGGAACACCTCGGGCAGTCGCGGGAAGTAGACGTCGGCGATCGGGTCCTGCTGCATGAACGTGGGCCAGTTGTTGGGCATGTTCCACATCTGGTCGGCCAGATCGGGACGCTCGGCCAGCGTCGCCACTGTGATGTTCAGGCCGATGTTCACGCCCGTGATGTGCACGCTTGGAAACCTACTACCGGCAGGGCACAACCGGCGCCCTACCGGCGGACCATCCTGATCTCCAGAATGCCGACGCTGTCGATCTTCTCGCTGCCGTCCGGAATGAAGTCGTGATGCACATAGAAGGCGCTGGCCCTGGGATTGTCGCGGTACACCCACAGGTGTGCCGGCCCGTCACCGATGGCAGCTTGCAGCAGATCGTCGGCGACGCCGGACCCCTGGTGGCTGTTCCGGACGTAGATCGCGAACAACTCTCGCTGGGCGGGGGCGTCCGCGTCCCTGGTCGGTCCCGCGATGGCGATCCCGATCACCTCTTCGTCCAATTGGGCCAGGTAGTGATCGGCGACGCCGGCCTCGATCTCCTTGCGCCGCCGCACTGCCAGCTTGGCCGGGTCGAATTCGGCGAAACGTTCTGAGCCCCACAGGTTCTCGTAGGCTTCCCGCCAACAGGCCAGATGACAGGCGGAGAAGGCCTCGGCATCATCCGGTTCAGCCCTACGGATCGTCGCAGTGCTCACTCATCCACCTTCGGCGCAGCCTTCGGGCGAGGTCGACAGGATAACGACGGCCGATCGGCGCCTCGACATCCCCGATCGACAGCAGATGCACGCTCAGATTAGTGCACCGGCCGGGGTGCTCCCGAGCGCTGGGTGGTGAGCTCGACCGCCTCGGCCGGATGTGCCGAGAGTGTGGAGGGTCGTAGCGCCGACGGCGCAGCCAGGGGTGGCAACATGGGTTCGTGACCGTCTACCGCGACTCCGGGGTGGTGCTGCGGGTCACCAAACTGGGGGAGGCGGACCGGATCGTCACCCTGCTGACCAGGCGGGCGGGCAAGGTGCGGGCGGTGGCCAAGGGGGTCAGGCGGACGAAGAGCAGGTTCGGGGGCCGGCTCGAGCCGTTCAGCCACGTCGACCTGCAGCTGTACGCCGGGCGCAACCTGGACATCGTCACCCAGGCGGTGACGCTCGATTCCTTCGGCGCGGTGATCGCCGCCGACTACGCCCGCTACACCACCGCCAGTGCGATCGTGGAAACGGTCGAGCGGCTCACCGCGGAAGAACGGGAGCCCTCGCTCCGCCTGTACCTGCTGCTCGTCTCGGTGCTCCGCGCGCTGGCCGAGACCGACCGGAACCCGTCGCTGCTGCTCGATGCCTTTCTTGTCCGGGCGATGTCACTGGCCGGGTGGGCCCCGGCCCTGTCCGAATGTGCCCGCTGCGGCGAGCCGGGGCCGCATGCCGCGTTCCATGTGCCCTCCGGCGGCCTGCTGTGTGCAAGCTGCCGTGGGCCGGGCTCGGCCCGGCCTGCGTCGGGCGCCATCGAGCTGATGGCCGCGCTGGCCTCCGGCGATTGGCTCACCGCCGAGTCGGCCGACGGTGGCAGCCGCCGCGAGGCGTCCGGGCTGGTTGCCGCGCTGCTCCAGTGGCACATGGAGCGTGGCCTGCGCTCGCTGCCGCTCGTGGACCGGGGCGACCCGATGCCGCTGGTGGATCGGAGCGATCTGCTGCCGGGAGTCGCGTGGTCCGGCGCCGACGCGGGCGTGGACCTGCCTGTCGGGGTGACACCCGCGGGGGCCGCAACCACTGGCGCTGGCCGATGAACAGCCACCCGGAACCGCCGGTGCTGCCGCCAGGATCGGTTCCGCGGCATGTGGCGCTGGTGATGGACGGCAACGGCCGGTGGGCCAAAGAGCGCGGGCTGCCGCGCAACGAAGGGCACAGACGCGGCGAGGCCGCCCTGTTCGACGTGGTCGAGGGAGCCATTCAGATCGGGGTGAAACACCTTTCCGCGTACGCGTTCTCGACTGAAAACTGGAAGCGATCACCCGACGAGGTGCGTTTTCTGATGGGTTTCAACCGAGATGTGATCCGCCGCCGTCGCGACGACATGCACGCGCTCGGGGTTCGCGTCCGATGGGCCGGCCGCCGACCGAAGCTGTGGCGGAGCGTGATCCGGGAACTGGAGATCGCCGAGCAACTCACCGCCGCCAACGACGTCCTCACCCTGACGATGTGTGTGAACTACGGCGGCCGGGCGGAGATCGCCGACGCCGCCAAGGCGATCGCCCACGAGGTCGCGGCCGGGCGGATCGATCCGGCGAAGGTGGACGAGGCGATGGTGGCCAGGTATCTCGACGAGCCGGACATGCCGGACGTGGATCTGTTCCTGCGTTCGTCCGGCGAACAGCGCATCAGCAACTTCCTGCTCTGGCAGTCGGCCTACGCGGAGATGGTGTTTCTGAATACCTACTTCCCGGACTTCGACCGCACCGAGCTGTGGCGGGCCTGCGAGATCTACGCCGGCCGCCGGCGCAGATTCGGTGTCGAGTCGTGACCGAGATCCGCAACCACCGGCCGTCGCCCCCCGCGGCCATCAGCACACGAGCGACGCGAACCGGGCCGTACCATCCCGGTTCGCTGGAGGTCCTCGGGCTGCTCCTCGTGACTGCGGTCGCGCTGCACGGGCCGCTGTCCCGGTGGCTGAACGCCGCGCTGCCGCCGGGCTGGGCGACTATTTTTCTGGCGATCTGCGTGCAGGCAACTCCGTTCCTGGTGCTCGGGGTGCTGATTTCAGGCGGCATCGCCGCCTTCGTCCCGGCGTCGTTCTTCGCCCGGATCATGCCCGACCGGGCGCTGTTGGCGGTGCCGCTGGCGGGGGTGTGCGGGGTGGCTCTCCCGGGCTGCGAATGTGGCTCGGTCCCCATCGCCCACCGGCTCATCGAGCGTGGGGTCCGGCCCTCCGCCGCCCTGGCGTTCCTGCTCTCGGCGCCGGCGATCAATCCGATCGTGCTGGTGGCGACCGCTGTCGCCTTTCAGAACGAACCCAGGATGGTCTGGGCGCGGCTCGTCGCCGGACTCGGTACGTCGATCGTGGTCGGCCTCCTGTGGGACCGGCTCGGCAGGCCGGAATGGATGAAGCCACGGCCGCCCAGGGGAGCCGACGGTGCGGACACCGGCTGGCGTGCCTTCCTGCCGACCGTGCGCGGCGACTTCACCCAGGCCGCCGGCTTCCTGGTCGTCGGCGCCGCGGCCGCCGCGACCCTGCAGACGGTGGTGCCGCGGCAGTGGCTGCAACACGTCGGATCCTCGGTCACGCTGTCCATCCTGGCGATGGGGGCGCTGGCCTTCGTACTCGCCCTGTGCTCGGAGTCGGATGCCTTCGTCGCAGCTTCGTTCTCGACCATTCCGGCGGTCGGGAAGCTTGTTTTCCTCACCGTGGGGCCCGCGGTGGACATCAAGCTGTTCGCCATGCAGTCCGGGACGTTCGGCCGGAGGTTCGCCGTCCGGTTCGCACCGCTGACGTTCGTCGTCGCCGTCGGCATGGCTGTGCTCACCGGGCTGCTCTTCTGGGCCGGGTGGCACTGATGGGCGAGCCTTCGCAGCGCGTATCCCGGCGGATTCGCCTGATCTCCGCCTTCGCCTGCCCGCCGCGTGGATCATCATCGCCGGCGCGCACGAAATACCCCCGGATGGGACGGGAGTGACAGGAAACCTCGACTTCGTCCATTCCCGGGATGATGATCCGCGCAGCTCCGCCTGGGGCGGCGGTGGGCGGGATCGCCGGCCTGCCTCTGCTGCGTGGGAGGTCGAGAAGCCGTGAAGCAGTCAACCCAGGCGGTGCTGGCCGGCCTGATGGGCGGCCTCCTCGTCTCGATCACCTTCAGCGGGCGCTACACCTCCTACGTCAGGCCGGGGTTCGGCCCGCTGTTGCTGATCGCCGGCGTGATCCTGGTCCTGGTCGCGGTGGCGTCGCGGGCATCGCTGGCCCGTGCGGCAACGGCCGGCCGGGGCCGCCGCCGGCCCGTCGACGCGATGGCGTCGGTGACCTCGTCGGCAATCGGGGGCCGGAGCCGCCGCCGGCCCGACGACGCCTTGCCGCACGGCCCCCCGGACAGCAGCCCGAACGATCACCACGAGCTGCCCGGTGATCCCGGTGATCCCGGCGGCGACGGAGGACACGATCACGAACGGTCACGCGCGCCGTGGCTCATCCTGGCGCCGATCCTGGTGCTTCTGCTGATCGCGCCGCCGGCCCTGGGCTCGGCCGCAGTGCGCCGGAACGCCGGCTCGCAGGCGTCGGCCGGTTTGGAGGGCATCGCCGCGGCGGCCGGACCGGGAGCAGATGTGGGCGCCGGTGGCCCCGTCGGCGGGTACGCCCCCAACGACGGCAGTGGTCATGGCATCGGCACGAAAGCCTTCGCGAAGAAGCGACCGACGATGGCCTTCCCGCCGCTCCCGGGCAGTACGGATCCGGCGCTGACGTTGAAGGAGTTCGTCAAGCGCGCACTGTACGACGGAGCCAACTCGGTCTCCGAGAACTCCATCACCGTCACCGGTTTCGTTGCGCCGGCCGGCGACGGATTCGACCGCGGCTACTCACTGGCCCGGTTGGAGATCAGTTGTTGCGCGGCCGATGCCAACCCGGTCCAGCTGCACGTCGACGGCTCGCCCACATTTCCGCAGGACACCTGGGTCACCGCGGTGGTGACCGCCCAGATCGGCACCGCCTCACAGGACAACGACTACGTGCCCACTGTCGACGTCGTCTCCATCAGGTCGACCAGCCAGCCGGCCGACCCCTACGAGCACTGAACCCGGCAGAGCCGGGAGTCGGGCCGCGCCTACCTCCGCGCCGGGAGTTGGGCCGCGCCCACCTCCGCGCCGGTCAGTGGATTTCGCTGCGGAGCGCTTCCGGCAGGGTGGCGTGGCTGAAGACGAAGCCCGATTCCGTCAGTACCCGCGGGATCGCGCGCTGACCGTTGACGATCTCTTCGGCGAAGTCGCCGACCGCGATCTGCAGCGCAAAGCGGGGGACCACCCACGGCGTGGGGCGGCGCAGGCTCCGGCCCAGCTCGCGGGTGAACTCGGCATTGGTGACCGGATCGGGGCCGCAGATGTTGACCGGCCCTGACACGTCGGCGGTGAGCAGATGCACCATTGCGTCGATCTCGTCGGTGGCCGAGATCCATGGGAAATACTGCTTGCCGGAACCCAACCGGCCACCTGCGAACAGCCTGGTGATCAGCGTCAGTTTCGGCAGCAGCCCTGCCTCGTGCCCG
>JBBRDH010000124.1:0-15793 GCA_038204125.1 Mycobacteriales bacterium | reverse complement strand
CAACCCGAACGGCATCTTGCGTTTCCGATCCGCCCGCGATGCGCCGATCGTCGTGGTGGCCTGCTCGGCCGTCAGATGGTTGGGGTCGCCGTACCCCAGATCTGCGCCGCCGGTGGTGGCCAGGTAGCTGCCCCGCTTGTCGTACTTCTGGATGACCGCCGCGGCAGCGAGTTCCTTGGCAGACATCAGTCGTCGCCACGCGAACTCGCCTTCCAGCCGCACCTGCGTGGTCGGGGTCAGATCCGGGACCGTTCCGGCTGCGGTGAGGACGCGACCGTTGTTGCGGGTGCGGTGCCGCTGAATCTGATCGAAGATGGCCTCGCCGGTGGCGCCGGGACTGGTCGACCACGGCATACCCAGCAGATCCGATAGTCGTCCCAGTCGTCGGGCCAGTTCCTGCCAGCATGCGTGCGGGTCGGCGTCGGCATCGGGTAGGCCCATGAACGGGGACCGCGAGTCCACCCGCCGATCCCAGACCCAGGCGAATGGTTCCAACACCAGCCGGAACGCTCGGCCGTCCTTGCGGATCCGCGTCCACGGCCCGAGCTTGTCCCCGTCGGCCGTCCACCCATCGACATTGGACAAAAACGCGGCCTGGTCGGCGAGGTGGGCTTGGATTCGCTTGGTGACGTCGTCCTCCGCGGCGGGTTCACCGTTGTCCAACGGGACAGTCAACGCGGCGGCGTCGGGCATCAGGCCAAGCTGCTCCACCATGGCACTGGTCAGGACCAGAAGACCTGCCCCGGCGGAGTGACCGATTCGGAACTGCTCACCGACGGCTGCGATGTCGGCGACAGTGTGCAGCTCGTCGATCGCAGCGATGGTGCCGTCCGGTAGGTACACACCGGCCGGGTCGATGACCGCGACGGAATAGGCCCACTCGCTCTTGGCCGTCCGGCGACCCCGGCCGTTCGCCGGAGCGAGAGGCGGGGCCACAGTGTTGGTACCGGCGGGGGCGATGTCGGCGGCCGCCTCCGGTACTAGCTGGGTGGTGGCCGTCGGAACAGGGACGCTCGGCGGCGCGGCCGTGGCGATGTCGCAGCCCGGGTGCAGCGGCTGATCACCGAACCGCGATGTGGTGACCAGACTGCAGCCCAGACACGGCGCTGCGTCGGTCCGGGCCGGAACGGCGGCCAGTTGCTTCCAACAGAGCAGATGCATTCGGGCCGGCGGCATCGCGGATCCGTTCACCCGGATGTACAGCGAGGCGGTCTGGCCGCAGCCCAGACATGGACCTGGGGTTCCGCTGTCGAACTGGACGTCGTCGGTGAGCTGCGGCATGTCATCGCCAGGGTAGGGATCGGGACCGACGGGGTCGGTCGGTTGGACAGGAGGCGCCGGTGGTTCCCGGTCGGAGAAAATCGCGTCTGCGTCCAGGTCCCACAGCCGCGTCTGAGCGCCTTCACCTGCGGGGTGGCTCGGGTCGGTGACGTTGCACGTGTACCGGGTGATTGGCCCGGCCTGGATGGTCCGCAGGATGCCGACGGCGGCCAACTCCCGCTGGATCACCGACCGGCCCGCCTGCAGCGGCTCCCCGGCCCTGCGCGCCGCGGTCAGGATCGCCGACAGCATCGTCGTGGGGTCGACGTGCATCCGGCGACCGTGAATCGTCCCGACGATGGCGCCGGCCCACTCACCCCGCGGTTCGCACCGGATCTCCTCCTGGTGGGTGTGCGGATCCCGGCCGGTGACCACCCGGCGGTGCCCGTACAACAAGGCCTCCGGATATTCCGGGGTGACCCCGCCCGGGTAGGTCAGGTGGATCGTTCCGGACCGCAGCGCAGAGGCGATCATCTGGCGGCACCGTTCTCCGACGCTGCTGGGTGAGTCTGGATCCAGCGACCGCTCCCCGGCTTCGGTGAGAGCGGCGTGGACGTCGACCAGCATCTGGTCGGCCTCGTCCTGGCGGTAGGCGTCGATGGCCACCAGGAACTTCCCGATCAGCTCCCAGCCCACCTCCAGCTCGGCCAGCGGTTCGGCAACTCGGGCGTCCGCGCCGCTGTTGCGCCGCTGCTCGGCCAGCTCGGTGGCGCGGCTTTTGGCCCACCCACGGAGGCTGACCAGATCACCGGCCATCCACGACAGCAAAGACGCCATGACGGTGGCCCGGCCCCGCCGCGAGGGCGCCGCATCCAGCTCCAGGATGGTGGCCAGATCCAGCTGACCTTTGGCCAGGTCGAGTACGTTGACCCGCTCCTGCCCGGAGGCCGACGCTGCTTTCACCTCACTAGTCAGGATCATCGTGCACCGCGATCCGCGGCCGGGCTTGACTGTGTCGTTGCGGGCATCGAACCGTTCGCGGTTCTCCCGGTTGAACTGCATCCGGGCGATCTGCCCGAGCATGGTCGCGGCTGCGTCCACCCCTTTGTCCGGGGCGAAGTCATCGCCGAAAAACAGGCAGTCCTTCGCCGACCACAGGGCCTCCCGGATGGCGTTGAGGGTCGCCCCCTGCCCGGACATCGATGCCCCCGGAGCCGACCGGTCCCAGCGCACACCGAAGTGCTGCATCGCCAATGCGGTGACACCGGTCTTGAACGACCCGGGTACGCCGAAGACCATCGTTGCCGGACCGGTCCAACCCAGGACCGCACGGTAGGCGGTGCCGGCCAGGACGGCACCCACGTGAGGCATCAATCGGGTCATCAGCGATCGGGAGTCACGGTCAAACAGCGCGCGTACGGCCGGGCCGTCAGAAAGCGGCGTGGGCAGTTCCACCCGTGCCAACGTTCCCGGCAGCTTCACCGGAAGTGCGACCGACCCAACGTTAGTGATACCTCCACCTGCGTGGATGTAGGTCCAGCCGAGCCCGGCGACCTGTCTCCACCCGGTCGAGCGGTACATGGTGACAACGTCGGCATCGGCAGAGGTCTTGCGGATGGCGTCCCACACCTTGGCGCGGCCTCGGCTGCTCGAGTCGTAGTTCAGCCCCATCTGCGGCAGGTCCGCCAGCCAGTCGCCGCTGCGGGCCCGATCGCCCGCCACCCGCAACGTCACCAGCTCCGCAGTAGCGGGATGGGTGTACCCGACCACGTAGCTGACGATCCGCTGCTCCTCCGGATGATCCGGCGCTATGGCGTCATCGCTGTCATCAGCTGGCTCGTTCTCCAGGCATTCCACGCGCAGCACCCGGGCGTCCAGGCTCAGCACACCGTTGAGGGTCAGCCGGCCGTCGCGGTCATAGCGGCGTTCGACGATGACGCCGGTGGGCAGCCGCTCGTATTCCGGCCACCGCACCGGTGAACCGGCCCGGCGATCACCGCCGCCTCCACCGCCGGTCGGGAACTGGACAACGGTGGCGCCGAGGTCAGTGGACGGCTGGTCCGGCTCAGGTTGGAACGTGGGGGCGGCCCGGACCAGAACCTCACGGATCGGGGCGGGCATCGGGGCGCCGCAGGCATCCCAAGCTTCCTGCGCGAGCCGCTGCGCGCGGCTCATCGCCTCTTCCGCCCGGGGCAACACATCGGCGCAATCCATGTCCGCCGGCGGCTGCCTGAATTCGGTGACCCGGCTGTCAAAGGCCAGGACCAACTCCTGCGCGTGATAGGCAGCGACGCCGGCTGCCTTGGCGTGTTTGACCGCTTCGTTGGCCCATCGCAGCGCGAACCTTGCCTCGTCCGCGGCGGCCACCGGCGCGTTGCGCTTCGTCGCCTCCGCGGCTCGCAGGAGCCGGGCAACGGACTCGTCCAAAGCCTCTTGAGCCTTCGCGGCTGATTGATCGACGCGGTTCGCTTCGGCGATTGCCTCGGCTCCGGCCACGAGGGTCTGTGCGTGGTCCAGGCTCAGGTCGACGAAGTCGTCCAGAGCAAATCCGGCGGCCAGGTGGTCGAAGGCATCGGCCTTGTTGGTGATGACGGCCGACAGCACGATACGGCTCGAGTCGGCGACATTGACCAGCCGGTTGGACAGATCCACGGCCCGGCGGTAGCCGGCAACATCACGGTCGACGACCAGCACGACATGTGCGCCGCGTAGCTGATCGATCTGTTCGCCAGCGAACCCGCCCGCCCCGTTGTTGTTGGTGGTGGCGATACCCAGCGGTGTTCCGACGCCGCGGAGCACCTGGTTCAGGGCCTCGTCGTCTTTCTCACCCTCGGTGACCCAGACCGGTAGCTGCGCGGCGATGGCCTCCACCACAGCCGGCAGGTGCCGCAAGACCCGCCGGGTCGCGGCCTTGTGGATCCAGCCGCCGTTGCCGTCGGGGTGACGTTGCTTGAAGGTCTTCTTCAGGACCCCATCTTCTGTCCATTCCACGCGCACACATTGACCCAGCAGCACGCCGGCTTCGTCGACATAGTCGTAGACGCGGGTCTCCTGCGCGGGTGTGCGCACCGGCCGCGGTTCGACGGGCTCGGCGACGAGACGCTTGGGCAGCGGACCGAGCCTCTGCGGCGGCGTGGCAATGCTGTTACGGCGTCTCATCGGCGTCGCGGTGAAGTCCCGGGGAGGTAGCGGCTGGTCGAACCGGTCGGTCAATCCCAACCCAACGGCCTCGAGCAGTTCACGTTCATCGGCCGGGCAGCCGTGGCAGTGCAGTTTGGTCATGCCACCGCGATCGGAAACCCAGTCGATCGACAGGCTCGGATTGGAGTCTTCGTGGACGGGGCAGCGCGACTGCACGTGGGTGGCGCCGTGGTGCTTGGGCCGGTGTCCCTGGTCCTGCAACGCCTGGAACACCCGGTCCAAGGATGACTTGGGAATGCCGGGTTCTTGGAACACGGGGACGCTCACGAGGTGGCGCTACCTCCCTTCCAGGCTCGGACCAACTGCGGGACAACACGGGGGACAGGTGAACCCGCGGCTAGGGCATGCCGACCACCTCAGGCTGGGCATCGGCCAACTGAGGCAAGAAGGTCGAGTGCGGGTCTTTACGTGTGGCGTGGTTGCTGCGGGCGAGCTGGTTGATGCGGTCACGGATGTCGACGTCGCCGTCCCACAGAAGCAAAACCGCGCGGATCCGTTCGGATGCCGGCACTGAATCCAAAGACCGGGCGACACCCAAGTGCTCGCGCATGGCTTCACCGATGGAGACGGAGAGTTTGACCTGGGCGTCATCAGTGGGCCCGGCTGCGAGGCGCCTCGCCCGTAGATGCTTGGCCAGGTCGTTGACCGTCTTCTGCAAGGCAGGGTCGGTATGCCACAGATGTAACGCAGCGCGAATCCGTCCGGAGGCAGGAACCTGGTCGTGAGCGCGCGCCAACGTCAGCCGGCTGTTCGCCGACTGCTCCAGGTACAAGGTGATGCTCTGTGGGGTGGGCATGAGGGTCTCCTCGGGTGGTCCGACAGTGACAGCGCGTTGCTACGCGTCAATGTGGAACACCATGCGAGGCGGCGTTATACCGGTAATACGGGGATCCGTATGGCCAGGATGTCCAAGTAGGGTCGACACAACCCGGAAGAACTGCACCAGAGACTGAAATCGGGCGTGCCTACTGTCGGCAAAGCCAGCAATCAGTAATACTGGTGGCAGACCCCGGGGTACGGCACCCAGTTAGCTACACCGCTCGTACGTTCGAGGTTTGACCTCCTTTCGTGGTCTGGAAGCGATCGCCCCCCACTGGTTTGCCTGCCGAGGGGGGCTTTCGCGTTTTCAGGAGTAGGTCAAGCACCCAACGCGAGGGTGCCCTGACCGGTGTCCTGGGATTGACCTTTCCAGCGCAGAAGCTGCTCGGTGAGCTCAAGCCGCTCCGCCAGCTTCGCCACCACGAAGTCGTTGATCGTCATACCGGCCGCATCTGCCTGCCGGATGACCTCGTCGGCCATCTGATCCGGTGGTCGGATCGTGATGCCTCGACGTGGCCCCTTGCTGGGCCGGCCGCCTTTGCTTCGCGCTGGTGTCGCCATGGGTTGTATGGAATCAGAAACCGTTGGTTTCGGGGGGACAACACGCCGACCGAGCGCGTCGGGATCTTTCACGTCAGGCCACGCGGGTCGACTCGGAAGCCGGCCGACGGGGCCTACCTCGGAACGGTTTGTTCCGCTGAACCGCAGCCAGCCGCCGCAGACCATCAGCGTCCAGGACCCGCCCGCTCTCGCTGTAGGCGACGCCGGCCCAGATCACCCCTCCCGGGTTGGAGTACGGGTAGAACTCCTGCCGGGAGGCGATACACAGGGCGCGGACGGGGCATTCCTCGGCGCAGGTCTTCACGGCCCGTACCCAGGACTGCGCGTCGCCGATGTTCAAGTCCCAGGATGCGTGGGGCGGCTCGTCGGTGTTGCTGCCGCTTTGGGTACTGCATGGCCCGTGCCAGGTGCTTGGTTTGGTAGCGATTGTGGCCAAGGGAACCCCCTGATGTGCGGCCGCCTGGGGCGGGCAAGTTGAGTGGCTTGCCACAACCGTCGGCACCGACGTTGCGTGCGACGTTGGTCCGCCCCGCCCCGCGTCTGAAAGGGACGTGTCAACAACGGATCAGTCCAGCTCAAGGGCATTTTCGGCGCGCCAACGTTGCGCCGTCTCCCGTGGCCCGCAAGCGGGAAGACGAAAGACTCGGACGGTCCGTCGGGAATGCCCAGACTCGATCGTTTGCAGACGCTCCGGGACGCTCCGGGACGCTCCGGGACGCTCCGGGACGCTTCAAGATCTTCAGGGACGCTCCCGGGACGTCCCAGGACGTCCCGGTTTGTCAGGTTGGGTGTACCGCGCGCAATGAGGGCCTGCGTCGACGGGTCGGACCGCCCGCAGGGAAGAACTGCTGAGGGTGGAAGACAGCGAGTGGTAGGCGCCAGATCGGCTCCGATCGGTGGTCATCCAGGACCTCACCGGCGCAGGTGTGCAGTCGTCGGGCACCAGCTGAGTCGATGGTCAAGGTGGTGTCTACCAACCATCGGTCGGCCAGTGCCCACCCGATCTCGTCGACCAGCCAGTGGGCTGCGCCGTGGTCTACCCGGCTGCGATTGACGGCGGTCAGGCACGGTCCCGGGCGGAGCCTGAGCTCTTGGTCGTTGCCGCCGATGCTGCCCAGCAGGCCCCTCGCCGGGCCGCTGTGCTCGGTGGCCCATCCGGCGTGTTCGACGTCGGCGCCTGGCGGGCAGCGCAAGGAGGTGGCGGCACTCAGGTGGCCACCGCGGTTGGACAGGACCGCGGCCAGCAACAGCAGGAACTGTTCGGGAAGATCCCGCCCGGCTGGGTCTACAGGCCGCCGGGTGCGCCTGATCGATGCAGGTCAGGCTGTGACGCTGATGTTCTCGACGTAGACCTCCTCGTCACATGAGATCCACGTCATCCCGGTGTCGCCGACGTTGGGCCCGTCGGCGACCTCGTAGCTCACGACCAGCTGCTGGACAGATCCGTTGTCGTTGACGTAGTAGTCCTGATCACCTTCGATCTCCTGGATTTCCACCAACGTCTTGACGTAATCCACCTCGAGCAGCGCGATCTGTCCGACCCGGAGCTTCTTACCCGTGGTCAGCTGCAGGTCAGCGGTGAGGTCGGACCCGGCCATGTCATCGGCCTGGTCCTGGGCGTCCTCGATGGTGGTGAACTCCGCCTCGACGGCCTTGATCGCCGCGGATTGATCAGCCGTGTTGCTCTCGGGCGCCTCGGCCTGAGTTGCCCAACGGTCCGCCGACTGCGAGACCAATTCCTGCATGGCCGCGATCAGATCGGCGTCGTCATCGAGGAGCTCGCCGGTGATGACCTTCGCCGGATCGGGCACCCAGAAGGTCTGGATGGTCTGCGGGCCCTTGCCAACGTCGACGGTTGCTCGGCCGCGCACTCTGGTCTTGCGTCGCTGCCCGGTCTGCTTGTCGATCTCGTACTCGAAGACTCGTTGCTGGATCGCGCGGGTGTTGAAGACCATCTCCAAGGCCGCGCCGTCCAGGTGCCCCAAGCCAACTCTGGTGGTCAGGTTGGATCGGGCTTCACCAGGGATGTAGCTGACATCTGGCCGCTGGGTCGCGGTGACTACGAAGGTGCGGCCTTGCCGGCCGAGCCGCAAGCCGCTCCAGATCTTGCGGAGCTCAGGGTTCTTGGTTCCCTTGGGCTTGGTGATCTCGTCTCGTTCGCGGCCTGCTGCGATGGCCTGGTCGCCCAGATCCCGAACCTTCTCCTCGCTCGTGTGGTACTCACCGAGGCGCTCGACGAGCTCGCCGGCTTCGTCGATGATCAGCAGCATCGGCGGGAGGTCGGCTTCACGAACCATGAAGTGTTTGAGCGCGGCGTATCGGTCGCGCATCGTTTGGTAGAACAGGTCGATCCCGCGTTCCATCTCCGCTTCGCTGGTCGCGACGGCCTTGACCCCGGCCCACGCCTGCCAACCTCGTTCGGCCAGGGCGATGGGATCAAATCCCCGGAAGCTGAGCTCCTTCGGGTCGACCAGAATGATGATCCAGCCGCGCATGGCGCAGGCGACGATCAAGTTGTTCAGGAAGATGGTTTTTCCGGTTCCGGTGGGACCGACGCACAGCAAGTGCGGGAATGTCTCCGGATCCCAGCAGACCTCCGCGCCGCCGTTGCCCACGCCCAGCGGGATGCGCATCTGCTCTGAAAGTTCCGGCATTTCCAGGGGGAAGTCAGCCTTGGTCGGCAGTGGCTGGGAGGGGGTGACGGTGACGGTGCTGGTCGGCGGGTCCCACCGGACGTTCCAATACCCGGTCGGGCTCGGGGCGCGGGAGTCCAGGACTGCTTGGACGCGCTGACGGAATCCGTCGCCGACGTCCCGGCTGGTGTTGGCGTACCGACCTACCAACTGTTGGACAGAACCGTCGTCGGCGACGGTCGAGCGGCGTTGGTCAACGGTGAGAGACCCGATCATCAAAGTGAGCTGCGCCGCCAACTTGCCCAGTTCCGGGTGCTTCTCCTCCAGTCGCAGTACCGGCACGGGCCGCGCAGTGATCACGAACCGCCGCCGCCGCGGTAGCCATTTGACGTTCACCGGGGCTACCACGTGGGGTCGCAGCGCGACTCCGATGGCATCGGAGAAGTCGCTGACGACCTCGGCGGCCCGGTATTTCAGAACGGCGCTCTTCAGTCCGTGGCCCCACGGAGCCCATCGGGATCGGCGCAGTGTCAATCGCTCGATCGGGACCTGGAGGACGCCGCCGCAGGTGGCCATCACGGTTGCCCGGGTCTGGCGGTGCTTGGACCGCGCCAGCCGCCAGCTGTACCCGAGAACGAGGATGATGATGCCGCCGGCGCAGAGTTCATCGCCCACGACAGGTGCCCAGTGGTCAAAGAAGATGCGGGCGGTGCTCACCCAGTGCGCAGGTTTGCTCAGCTTCATTGCGCGATTGGCCAGGGTGATCCCGATCAACAGCACACCCAGAGCTATCAAGCTGAACCCGAACGTCGGCCAGCCCACGCGGCGTGGGGTCGTTACGGAAACGGGGGCGCGAACCAGCGGAACTCTAGCGGCGGCGCCCGGGCGGCCTGGGAGACCACCAGGTACCGGAGGCGCGATTGGCTGGGGTGTGTAGACGCCGGATTCGTCAGGGGTTGTTCGCACGTGGGCCTCCTGGCAGTAGTCGATTGAGGAGATCCGCCACCGCTGAAAAATCACGGTTTGATAACTTGCCCTTGCACTGGGTGGATAGGCTGCCGGTCAGCGCAACGAAGAGAGCATGAACCGGCAGACATCCCCCTGCTGCTGCGATCAACAGAGAACGCCGGCCCGCCAACGGGAGTGGATCCGCCTCACCGTAGGAACGCCAAGCCAACGACCAATTACCGGTAATACGGGATGCCGTCTACGGAACAGCCACGAACGGCCCTCAAGGGAAACCAGCCTCCGCTGAACTCACCCTAGTTCGCCGACCAACAGAAGCGCCGGCATTCTAAATCACCCGTAAATGCGGTCATACGACATGCCGTAGGCCCGGAACTCCGTAGACCCCGTAGCCTGGTACGCCGGGCGACCGTGTTCCCGGCCCTACAGTTATTCCCATGACAGGTTTCCAGCCACCCGTAATACCGGTATCTGAACGTTGGCGACTCCGTGACCAGGCCCTACACACGTTGGCGGCCCGTCCTAAGCGTCGCTCGGGGTCATTCTCAGCCCGTCGTCTATCCGGTGGTGAAGGTGGCATTGTCGGCAGGAACTGGCAGGATCACCAGGGTGTCGTGGACCGGGTGCAGCGCAGCATCCGGCACGTCTAGATAAGGGAGATCCGACATGACGAACGAGCCCGAGCACGCAGCAGGATCCCATCCGGTCGACGCCGCAGAGGAAACACGCGGGTGGGGCGGAGCAGAGGTGGTCCGTGACCACTCCGGACAGGCCGCCGGCGAAGCCGGTTGGGGGAGCGAGCAAGTGGTGCGCGATCAGGGTGAGGTCGACCAGCCCGACGCCGACAGCGGCTGGAGCGGAACAGAGGTGGTACGCGGCCAGGGCGAGGTCCCGGACAGCGGCGCCGGCGGCTGGTCTGCTGACGAGGTGGTCAAGGACCACGGCGAGGTCCCGGACAGCGGCGCCCGCGGCTGGTCTGCTGACGAGGTGGTCAAGGACCACGGCGAGGAGTCCGCTCGGTGACCGACCGCAGCACCCTGCGGCCCGGTGTGCCGGGTGGTCAGCTCAGAGCTTGACAGCCGGGACTCCGGAACGCGTGGTGATCTCCAACTGCGTCATCAACTTGTCGACCGACAAGCTAGCTGTGCTGGCCGAGATGTTCTGAGTCCTGACGCCAAGCGGACGGATAGGAATCTCCGACGTAGTCGCCGAAGACCACCTCACCCCGCAACATCGGGCTGAACGGGCTCCTACGTCGGCTGCATCGCAGGTGCGCTGTCCCGCTCGGAATACCTGGAAGGTCGCTTAACCAACGTCCCCGGGCAGTACATCTAGACGAGCCAGCGCGGCTCGCGGTCACCCCCTGGCCGACCATTCATGGACATGGACCAGTGCTGCGGTGATGTTCGCGTTGCGCCATGCGGCCCGGATCGAACAGGCCTGGATCGCCCTTCTACCAGCTTCGGCACTTCCATCACTACACGAATTCGTGGACAAAGCCGGCCACGTGCAACGGCTGGACCCGTCTGGTCACGTGTTGGTTGTCGGCACCCTGCAGGACGATCCCACCTCTCGCCTGCGCGCGGGCCAAGCGATGCAGCGAGTGCTGCTCACCGCCACAAAATCCGACCTGAGCGCCTGTTTCATCGCGATGTTGCCGAACTTGACGACAAGTCGCGAACGACTTCGGCACCTGATCGGCGGCGCCCTGTGACCCCAGGTTCTGCTGCAGATAGGCCGAATGGCCGCGTGAGCACTACCCCCCCCCCGCACCGAGCGCCACCGGACCAACCGCGACGTAGCCGACGTGACCGACGTGACCGACGTCCGCGACATCCCCGATGACGTCGACCCCGCCGCCGCCGGGCCGTCCGTAAGTCAGGGAATGTCGGCGCGCTGCGCCTCCTTGATCAGCATCTGGCCGTCGTCGTTGGTGATGAAGCCCTGCTGCACCAAGGCTTTCGTGTCCTTGGTGACGGCCTTCACGTAGTCGGTGTGGGTCGGGTAGATCTGCTGCAGCAGGCCCTTGCTGAACGGCACCTCATGGCCGGCGATGAAGCAGAACGACGCGCCGGTGGAGCTGCCGTACCAGGTCGACGTCGGCACGTCGAGGTACGGGGACCGCAGTCCGCCAACCACGTTGCCCCAGCGGTCGAGCACCGGAACGCCGTTCTCCACCACGATGGGTGAGCCGTGCGGCGGGGCGATGCCCTTGCGGACCCACTGGTCGAGATTGCGCAGGAAGGCATCGAAGAAGATGGAGCTCGGGAACCGGCTGCGCGGGCCTTCATTGCAGCTCGACGGGGGCACTGCTCGGCCGCCCTTGATGATGTCCGCGGGAGCGGCGGCGAAGTTCAGTTCGGTGGGGGTGGCGTGCGCGGCGCCGGCCATCTCGTACTGACGGTAGGCATCCGACGGCACGTCGCTGTCCGGCCGTCGGGCGGTGATCCCGAGCAGGTAGTCCGACTGGGACATCACATGGATGATCGGCACGCCGACGTTGGAGAACTGCAGGCGCGGGTCGGTGACCGGCGGTTTGGCCTCGCACTGGTTGATCGGGTAGATCCCGGCGAACGCACCGCCGGCGACCGCGACGATGTACGCGTCGTAGATGGAGTGCCCGGTCTGCTGCTTGGCTAGCGGCGCCACGCCGTTGATGCAGAGGAAGCTGATGATCGCCGGTGCGGCACTCGGGAACGCCTACGACAGCTAGAAACCGCCCGGCAGAACCTGCCTTTATAATTCCGCGCTTTACAAGCCTGCATGCCCCAGGTGAGCCAAGTGCTCGACGCGGCCTACACCGTCAACCAGATCAGACCTTGGCCGGCTCCGACTCAACGGGCTCATCGAACGCCTCCCGACACCAACACCTACATCTTGACCCCGACGGACAACGCGTCGCGATCTTCTACACCAAAGTCCACACCCGGCTCCTGCGAACGCTTCTAGCCGCCGCCCAACCACCGGCACCCACCGAATTCCGGGAGGCGCTGCGCACCATCGACCAACACGTCGGCAGCTACATCGATCACGCACGCCTGAAAGAGGCTGCCTGAAAATTCAAGATCAACATCACAGTTTCTCAAACCGAGGGCCGCTAGTCGCGGCCCGCTTCGATGGCGCGCTGAACCTTCTCTAGAACGTGGGTGCTTTCGACGACGCGAACGGTCCCGCTGCGGGAGCGCATGACGATGGATTGGGTTTGGGCGCCGCCGGCGGTGTAGCGGACTCCTTTGAGTAGGTAGCCGTCGGTGATGCCGGTGGCGACGAAGAAGGTATTGTCGCCAGCGACCAGATCGTTGGTACTCAGGATCCGGTCGAGGATGTGTCCAGCATCTAGTGCTTTGCGTCGCTCCGCGTCGTCCTTGGGGGCGAGTTTGGCTTGAATGACGCCGCCCATGGCTTTCATCGCGCAGGCGGTGATGATCCCTTCCGGGGTTCCGCCGGTGCCTAGCAGTAGATCGATGCCCGATCCGTCTCGGGCGGCCGCGATGGAACCGGCGACATCGCCGTCAGAGATCAGACGGGTGCGCGCACCCGTGGCTCTGATCTGGGCGATGAGGTTCTGGTGGCGGGGCCGGTCCAGGACGCAGACCACGACGTCCGCCGGTTTCCCACCCTTGGCTTTGGCCACTGCGCTGATGTTGTCAGCCACGGGTGCAGCCAGGTCGACGGTGTCGGCTGCGGCGGGGCCGGTGACGAGTTTGTCCATGTAGAACACCGCATGCGGGTCGTACATCGTGCCGCGGTCGGAGGCGGCGAGTACGGCGATGGAGTTGGGCATGCCTTTGGCCAGCAGTGTGGTTCCATCGACTGGGTCGACGGCGATGTCGTATCCGAGTCCGAGGCCGTCGCCGACGGGTTCGCCGTTGTAGAGCATGGGCGCTTCGTCTTTTTCGCCCTCGCCGATGACGACCACGCCCTGCATGGACACGCTGGCGATGCTGAATCGCATGGCGTCGACCGCAGCCTGATCGCCGCTCTCTTTCTGGCCGCAGCCAATCCATCGGCCGGCGGCCATCGCGGCGGCCTCGGTGACGCGCATCAACTCCAACCCGAGATTGTGGTCAGGTAGTTGATAGCGGATCGGTTGTACCTCGGGCACGAGCGAACTCCTTTGATGAGGCGCCGGGGTCGACCCCTTGTTAGGTGGCCGCTGGCGTTGCGGCGGAGTTGTCGTTTCGAACGATGGCTCCGATGATTTGTTTGCTCATGTCCTCATAGGAATGACTGTTGGGTTTGTCAGCATAGAGCTG
Organism: Mycobacteriales bacterium; assembly: GCA_038204125.1. Taxonomy (GTDB): domain Bacteria; phylum Actinomycetota; class Actinomycetes; order Mycobacteriales; family Nakamurellaceae; genus Nakamurella. Next base: position 2,097 of record JBBRDH010000124.1, on the reverse strand, counting down.
TTCGGCTGCCATGACCAGCGACCGCGTTGGCTCATTTGCGGCAACGGCAGGCTGTAGGCAAGACGGTGGCGACGCGGTATCGGCGGGCGGATCGACCGGCGAAGAAGCTGATCCTGGACGATTTTCGCGCGACCATTGGGTGGCATCGTGATCAGGCGCGGACGGCGTCGCGTTTGGCGCTGAAGCCGCAGGCGGTGCGCCCACGAGTTGCTCGCGCACCGCTGTATGGCGCGGATGTTGTGGTGGCGCTGGCGTTTTGCTGGATTGTTGGGGGGCGCCGCGGAGCTCGCAGTGGCCGTGGCGTCGGTCGATGATCTGCGTGTGCTGCCGTTTTGATTCACCTTCACGATGATCCACGACATCGCTTCGGTGACCACGCACTGCGGAGCGTCGCCCGGCGATGTGGGATGAGAGAGGGCTCGAAGGGGGCTCGAAGGTGTGGGGTGCTGCCCATCGCCGCGGTGACTTCAACGCCGGGGCAGCTTTGTTACCCTCGTCGTCCGTTGAACGCGGTTGGCCGGCCCGGTACAAGCGCGATCTGCAATACCCCGTTCGGCCGCCTCCTTGAGATCAATCAGCTGGTTCAGATCCCGGGTCTGGGTGGGTCGGCGGTTGCGGTGGTTTCCGGCCCGCGCCACAGGCAGGTTCTCCACCGGCGGACGCAGGGATCTGGCGGTCAGAGACAGCAGCCCGATCCGAGAACGGCTGTCTGCGGCGTCACTGCTGTCCCTGCCAGGACATGTGGTTTACGGTTCGGGATTGCCTTCGGGCGGTGGTGCCGTGGTCGCGGACCACTCATCTGCCGACCAGTTCGCTGGGTTTTTCTGAGCCTGGATCCACCGCGTGAAATGGTTTGATTTGGTGCGCCGATAAGGGGCGGGTGGCCCCTGAGCTGCAATAATGGTGATTGCTGAGATCCCCACTATGCCGAACAGAAAGCCACCCGCGAGATGCAACTATCGCAGAGTCCGAAGGTCACCGCCACCTTCGATGATCCCAACTTGATCAGCTCCGCCGGGCTGGTCCCGGTGATGCGGCTGGCCCGCCGAGCCGGCCTGCCGCACCTGGTCACCGCCTTGGTGAAGATCCCCGGCGGAGCCGGTGCCGACCCGGCGGCGAAAGTTTCTTCCATCGTCGCGGGGATGCTCGCCGGCGCCGACAGCATCGACGACCTGGCCGTCCTGCGGGAAGGTGCGGTGGCCAAGGTGCTGCCCGGAGTGAAAGCACCTTCGACGTTGGGGACGTTCCTACGGGGCTTCACCTTCGGTCACGTCCGACAACTCGGCGCGGTCGCTGCTGCGTTGCCGGTGAAACTGGCCGCCCTGGCAGTGTTGCTCCCCGCTGCGGCACCAGGTGATCGGGATGCGGTGACCTGGCTGGACGTGGATGACACGATGCGCCGCACCTACGGCTACGCCAAGCAGGGCGTCGGCTACGGATACAACAAAGTGAAGGGCCGGGGCGCTTTACTGGCAATCGCCACCACCTCCAGTGGGTCATGCGGGCCGGTCATCGTCGGGCACCGCCTGCGCAAAGGACCGGTCAACTCCGCCCGCGGGGCCGGGAAGTTCCTGGCCGATGCGATCGCCGCGACCCGCCGCACCGGCCACGCAGCAGCGATGATCTGCGCGCGACTGGATTCGGCGTTCTACAACCACAGTGTCGTCGCCGCGGTCCTGGCCGCCGGCGCCCGGTTTTCCATCACCGCCCGCATGGACCCGGCGATCACCGCCGCGATCAGTGCGATCCCCGAAGATGCGTGGGTTTCCATCAAATATCCGCAGGCGATCTTCGACCAGGAGCAGCAACGGTGGATCTCCGACGCGCAGGTCGCCGAAACGATCTACACCGCGTTCACCTCCAAACCCAAAAAGCACCAGGTCACCGCCCGGTTGATCGTCCGGCGGGTGAAACGCCTCAACCCCGGCGCCGGCCGGCAAGGCCAGGGTGAACTGTTCGCCGTCTACCGGTTCCACGCGGTGTTCACCAACAGCTGCGAACCGACGCTGGTCGCCGAGGCGCACCACCGCGACCACGCCATCGTCGAACAGGTCATCGCCGATCTGAAAAGCTCAGCGCTGAAACACTTTCCGTCCG
>JBBRDH010000123.1:0-15892 GCA_038204125.1 Mycobacteriales bacterium | reverse complement strand
ACTAACGGGGCTTCGCCCCAGCCCGACGAGGCGTGCCGGGTCCGGCTTGCTCCGTGGGGGCTCCGGTCGGGCAGGGTGACCCGTGACGGCAGAGGCCGGACGGGTATATGACTGCGCTGTGGCAGTTGTTGGCCAAGGTGGTTGGCCGACCTGTTGTCCGACCGGAGCCGATGATGACCGTAGCGCGAAGTGTCGCCGATGTCCTGTCCAAGCATGTCAGCTTCGAGGTGGAATGCATTGACCGGATGTATCTGAATGTGTATCAGCCGAAGTTGCAGTACGCGGCCGGCCTGGTCGGATATGTGCACCGACAGTTGGGGTTGCCGATCGCCTCGACTGCGCCGTTGGCCAAGATCACCGACCGGTTCGTCGCGGCGGTGCACCGCTTCGCCGACACCGAGGGCATCCCGTGGGTGGACTTCAAAAAGGGTGAGCGCAAGGACGATGTGATGCACGAGCAGTTGGCGAGGTTCACCGCGCAGCAGGGGGTGGTGTTCATCGGCCGGGCGCAGGAGAAAACCCCGCTGTTTCGGACGGAGAAGCGTCGCCACGCCGATGGTGTGGCCTATCCGTGGATCGTGAAGACGACTGGGATGGTCAACCACTTCTATTTCTATTGTATGGATTCCGATTTCGGTCCGTTCTTCATCAAGTTCTGCTCCTACTTCCCGTACAACGCCAAGCTGTGCATCAACGGGAATCATTGGGCGCAGCGGCAAGCTACCAAGAGCGGGCTCGCGTTCGTGCCGCTGGACAACGCGTTCGCGCAGGTCGAGGACCCGGCCGCGTTGCAGCAGATCTGCGATCAACTCGGCCCGAGGCAGATCCGGGCATTGTTGGACAAGTGGTTGGCGATCCTGCCGAACCCATTCACCGACGCCGACCAGCACGCCGGCTACGACTACGACCTGTCGATGTTGCAGGTCGAGTTTTCGTTGACCCAACGTCTGGACACGCCGACGTCGGGGCGGGTGTTCTTCGAAAATGTCATCCGGGAGAACCTGGATGTCGGCCGCCCTGATCAGATCGGGTTGATCTTCGACCGCCGGATCTTCCGGAAAGGTCCGCGCGCCACCCCGGGCCGGTTCCGGACCCGGGTGATCACCGACGGTGTCACCCCGAGCCTGCACGCCGACTACAAGCACACCACCATCAAGCAGTACCACAAGGAAGGCAAAGCCCTACGGACCGAGACGACGATCAACGACACCCACGATTTCGGTATCGGGAAACGACTGACAAATCTGCCCGCCCTGCGGGAGATCGGCTTCCAAGCCAACCGGCGCCTGCTGCGCGTCCAAACCATCAGCCACGACCCCATCGTCGGAATCGACGCCCTGCACGCCATCACCGACCCCATCACCACCCCCGCCGGCACCCGCATCACCGGGCTCCGGATCGGTGAGCAGCGCAGCCATGCCCTGCTCACCGCCCTGCCGATGTTCACATTGCAGACCAACGGCTTCCGCAACCGCGACCTCCGGTTGCTCGTCGCGCAGCTACGCGGCCTTGACCCCGACACCGTCACCGCGGGCCAGATGACCTACGACCTGCGCCGCCTCAAGAGCCACGGCCTCATCGAGAAGATCCCGCACACCCATCGATACCAGGTCACCGACCAAGGCCTGTCCGACTCGATGTTCCTGTCCGCGGTCCACGACCGACTGCTACCCACCGGCTTGGCCGACCTGCACACCCCGCTACCAGCGCCGATACGCACCGCCACCCGCAACTACCGACAGGCCATCGAAAACCTCACCCTCACAACAGGTCTCGCAGCATGACGGCAGAACCACCCCACGAACGTCCAAACTTGACTCAAAAATCCGGCTTCGCCGGATCTAGCCATCTAGCCATCTAGGTGCCAGAAGCGACAAGGTGGGTGGGATCATGAGCGCAGCGGTCCTCGAGCTTCCTCAACTGACTGGCACCCGTGATCGCGCTCGCCGTCTGCTGGCCAATGCAGGACTGCCTGCCGCGCTTGAAGGACTCACTGTCCACCTTGATGCAGGTCCCACGCTCGCGGGAACCGACTCCTTCGCAGACGAGATGGTCAAGATTCTCCTGGTAGAACGGCACGCTGAGGGGCTCGTGGTCACATTGGTCGGGCCCGATTTCGCAGAAAAGTTCCATCAGGCCGCGCGTACCTACGGGGTCGACACCCGCGTGAAGACCTTCACAGGGGCTGGCCCGGCCTACTAATCAGTCGTCTGCTGCCAGAGCCACCCGAGCCAAGCAGCGGAGTTCGCCCACAGCATGTTTTCCGATTCTGCGCCCAGCAAGCCGTTGGCGCGATTGACCGCGCCCTCACGCCACATGCGTAGTGCTGTAACCGCGGCCGGATCAACGACTCGAGCAACCGCAACATCGAACAAGCTCATCGCATTGGTAAGCGCCGACGCATCCGGGGATGAGCCCTGCAAGAGCTTTCGGAGGTCAACCGCCGCCGTAGTGCAGGAGTCGACGTTGGCTCTGCGAAGATCAGCCAGTGCGGCCGAACGCGTTGCCTTTCGATCACCACGGCGCGCCCACAAAGTCGCTGCCTGCGTAAGGCCGGATCCAGCTAATGCCGAGCCAGCTGTCGATGCTGACCCAATACTGACCCCCTGACGCCGACTGAATCTTGACCCCCTCGGCCAGAGTGAGGGAGTGATCAGAGTGGAAGATTGGGCGGAGATCCGCAGGCTGCATCGGTCGGAGGGTTTGCCGATTAAGGCGATAGCCCGCCGGTTGGGGGTGGCCCGGAACACGGTGCGGTCGGCGTTGGCGGCGGATGAGCCGCCGCGGTATGCCCGCCCGGCGGGCGGGTCGAAGGTCGATGCGTTCGTCCCGGCGATCCGAGAACTGCTGATTGCGTTCCCGGATATGCCGGCGTCGGTGATCGCCGAGCGGGTCGGGTGGGAGTTCTCCGCGTCGGTGCTGCGGGCGAAGGTCGCCGAGCTGCGGCCGTTGCACCGCCCGGCTGATCCGGCTGACCGCATCACCTATGTGGCTGGTCAGATCGTGCAGTGCGATCTGTGGTTCCCGGGCCGGGTGGTCCCGGTGGACGCCGGGCCGGTGTTGGCCGATCCGCCGGTGTTGACGATGGTTTCGGCGTTCTCCGGGTTCATCATGGCGGTGCTGCTGCCGTCTAGGACCACTGGTGACCTGGTCGCCGGGATGTGGCAGCTGCTGGCCGGGTTGGGCGCCGTGCCCAAGGTGTTGGTGTGGGACAACGAGTCCGGCATTGGGCAGCGACGCCGGTTGACCGTCGGCGCCCGGTCGTTCGCGGGAACGTTGGGCTGCAGGATCCATCAGGTGCCGCCGTTGGACCCTGAATCCAAGGGTGTGGTGGAGCGGGCCAACGGTTTCCTGGAAACCTCGTTCATGCCGGGCCGACGGTTCACCGGTCCGGCGGACTACAACACCCAATTGGCGGACTGGTTGCCGCGGGCGAACTCCCGGATGCTGCGGCGCACCGGGGAACGACCGGGCTTGCGGGTCGCCGCCGACGTCGCGGCGATGAAACCGCTCCCGCCGATCCCGCCGACGGTCGGCACCGCCGAACGGGTCCGCCTGGCCCGCGACTACTACGTCCGCATCGCCGGCAACGACTACTCGGTGGATCCGAGTGTGATCGGCCGGTTCGTCGACGTTCACGCCGATCTCACCGCAATCACGGTGACCTGCGCCGGGACGGTCGTGGCCGTGCATGTTCGGCACTGGGGGCACCGGGCCACCATCACCGACCCCGCGCACGTCGCCACCGCCAAGATATTGCGGGCGGCTTTCCGGGCCCGCACCGCCGCACTACGCGGACCGGCGACCTGCGCTGATCCGGTGACAGCTGTTGCAGTGCGGGCGTTATCAGACTACGACAAGCTGTTCAACCTCGATCCGCCGGCTGCAGCTTCCGCGGCTGCGGCGGATCTGACGGTGGCCCGATGAACACCACCGACATCACCGTCGGCGCCGGCAAGGATGTCACCGGGGAGGTGACGTTCCTGGCGCGGGAGCTCAAGACACCGCTGATCGCGCAAACGTTCCAGGCGTTGGGTGATCAGGCCCGCGCCGACGGCTGGTCACACGAAGAATATTTGGCGGCGGTGCTGGGCCGTCAGGTCGCTTCCCGCGCGGTCAACGGCACCCGCATGCGGATCTCCGCCGCCCGGTTCCCGCAGGTGAAGACGTTGACCGACTTCACCTTCAACCACGTCCCCCAAGCCACCCGCGACCTGATCGCCCACCTGGCGAGCACGACGTTCGTCGGCCGCCGGGAGAACGTGGTGCTGCTGGGACCGCCGGGCACCGGCAAAACGCACCTGGCGATCGCGTTGGCCATCAAAGCGGCCGAAGCGACCTACCCGGTCATGTTCGACTCCGCCACCAACTGGATCACCCGGCTCGCCGACGCCCACGCCCACGGCCGGCTCGCCGCCGAACTCAAACGGCTGCACCGCTACCGACTGCTGGTCATCGACGAGGTCGGCTACCTGCCGTTCGACGCGGCGTCGGCGTCGCTGTTCTTCCAACTCGTCGCATCCCGCTATGAGACCGGGTCGATCGTGCTCACCTCGAACCTGGTGTTCTCCCGCTGGGGAGAAACGCTCGGCGACGACGTCGTCGCCGCAGCCACCATCGACCGGCTCGTCCACCACGCCCACGTCATCGCCCTCGACGGCGACTCCTACCGCACCAGAGCCCACCGACCCGGCCCACCACCAAACGCCGGCAACGACCAGAAGTAGCCACCAACCAACCCGGGTGGGGTCAATTTTCGATCAGCAGTAGGGGGTCAAGATTGGGTCGGCGTTGACACCAGCAGCAATCACTGCGGTCGCAACCGTTCCATCCACTACCTGAGCCTATCGGCATGGTGCGGATTTGTGCGCTCTTCAGCTCAAGCCTGAGGGGCTGGGTCGGGCCAAATCCTTTCATTGGATGATGAGAAATGGTCTAGCGGCCTCGATTTCGATCAAGCGCGTCCAAGACAAACTCGGAGACGCTGCACGCTTCCCGGACCATAAGAAGTGCCATTTCGGCGGGTACACCCGTAGGGAGCGTCCGGCCATGGCCTGCACCTTCTTTACCCCGCAGAAAGTGGATCTGTTCGGCAATCTTCCACACACTACCGAGCACTGACTTCAGGTGACTGGATCCTGAACTGTCTCCGACGACCTGCTCTGGTAACACCCCCAGACGGTCACGGGCGAGATACCAGGTGTGACCGAAGTCGGGGTTGGCTGGCACATCGAGATCCAGTTCCTGTAAGACAAACTTCGGGATGGCCTCAAGTAGATCGTTCGCGCTTCCGAGCAACTGCCCCGGGTCACCTGTAGCTCGCCGTAATCGGCCTAGCTGTTCGTCGAGCGCCGCGCGGCCACCTGTGCTCAGGTCGATAGCACCTATCGCAGCGAGGTAGCCCTCCTCATCAAGGTTCCAACCGTCTCGTTTCAATGCCCGTCGCAGGCGATTCACCCGGTCTACCTGTTCTGCGTCTAAGTCTTCGAAGTAGCCCATCGTCCGGAGGCCGTTGAGCAACCCGTCCATGAGCTTGCGTGCTCCCTCGGGGCGGCGCAGGGCGGCATTGAGGACCGTATGTAGGCGCTCCTCCTTGCTGGGTGTCCGTGTCTGCGGGTCGAACGGATCATCGTGCTTGTAACCGGACGAGACGATAGTTCGGCCAATGACCGTATGAGTAGATCCGGCTCCGCCAAGGTAGAGGCGGGAGAGCGCTGCGGCGACGTCAGCCGACAAAAGCACCGTGGACATAGGCCCAAGCATGCACGATTTGACGCCTCGTGACCGACAACTCCGTGAGCGGGGGAGGTTGATCCCCACCTGTTCGGTCCGGGTCGCGGTGAATACCGTCGACCATTACGCCGCGGTTATCGGCAGGATCGACATCTAACCCCACCCGGGAAATCGCCGCAGCTCAGGGTGGCGCATCGGTCGTGGCGCACACCCCTAGAACCTCGCCTGGCCCGTTCTCCACCCGCACGCCCACCTAGTCCGCCCAACCATTAAGTTGGGAGGGGTACGATGGGTCTACACCTTCCGAAGGAGCGCTCAGATGGCCGCGACATCGACCCGCAGAGCGGTGAAGCCGGCCAGCGGCCGCGCGTCCCGTCCTCTCCCGTCTGCAGGTCCTTCCTCTGGTGATGATCTGGTCGTGTCTGCAAGTGAGACCCTCGCTCAGCTGCGCGGATCATGGGGTCTTCTCGGCCCAGCCGTCCGTACGGAGTTGGTGATCGCAGGGCTGGGGACGGCCGATGCTGCGGCCAAGCTGCTGGGAGTGTCGAAGAGTCAACCGTCGCGGTGGCGTACCGGAGAGGAACGGCCCAGCTCTGAGATGCAACGGCTGCTGCTGGATCTGGATCACGTCATTGGCCGCGCTCATCTGCTGTTTACCCCCGAGGTGGCTTTGGACTGGCTCACCGGGTCGAATTCCTACCTGGATGGGGCACGCCCGATCGATATTCTCAAGCAGCGCGGTTCCACAGAGGTAATTGAAGCGCTGGACGCTGCGATGCAGGGTGCCTACAGCTGAGGTGATTATTTACCGCGCCTTTCCGTACCTTCCCAGCGCGAAGCCGGGGGAGTCCGGCCACCCGCTGTACTTGCACCGCCCGCAGGGCCGTGGCCGCGCTGACAACCCAGCCGAATACGACACTTGGTACTTCGCTGTGCAGCCGGAGGCGGCCATCGGCGAGATCCGTGGCGATCTCGCCGTGTGGCGGCCCGACACCTTCGTCACCCCGTTCCTGCCCGGCGGCTACTACGCCCTGGGCCGTTATCAGATCCCCGACGATCTGCCGCTGTTGGACCTTGACGACGCTCAAAACCTCCTCGACCGTGGATTGCGACCGACCCAGGTCATCGCCCGCAACCGACCTACCACTCAAAGCATGGCCCTGCGGATCTTTCTCGAGGCCAACACCGACGGCACCCGTAAGTGGGCCGGTATCCGCTGGTGGTCCTTCCAACGGCCCCACTGGACGGTGATTGCTCTCTGGGTGGCACCTGAAGTACGCATACCCCACCAGTTCATCGACGCGCATTCCTTGGACCTGGACGACCCTTCAGTTGGCGATGCTGCCGTCAGCCTCAGCAAACCCATCGAGCGGTAACCGGTCGTGTCGAACATCCCCGCCAGGTTTCCTCGATGGACTGCAGGTACTGACGAATGATTACCGCTGGGGTTCTGGCATGCCTTCGAAACGACTAAAAAGAGCAGACAAGAGCAAAGAGCTGAGACTTCGTAGGCCTACTGAGCGCTCCGCAGGCAGTCGTCATGCGGAATGCGACTTCGCGCCGCCGTTGTTGTCCGGAACCGTCTGTGACGGCTCCTAGAGAGTGCGGCTTTCCCTGCTCTACTTAAAGCCGTATTACCGGTAATGGTTGGTGAGGGGTAGATGGGTTCACTGGTTTCATGGCCGAGCGCCGGATGATCAAGGTATCGATCTGACGTGACGGCACCTCCAACTCGATGGATCGTGAGGCACGCCGTGGTGATTTTGGACAGGGTGATGGTCAGGCGGTCGCTCCTGCGCGGCGGCTCGATCCGGCGCCCGGATGACTCCTGTGAACCGGGGGCCCGCGGACAGGTTCGGGCGAATCTGACTACCCGTCTGGTTCTCGGAGACCCGGTCCGCAGGACTTCCTTCGACAATGCCGCCAGCGGGGCACCGCCTACGTCTCGAGGTGAGGGAAAGATCGGGTCATGACCGCGTTGGCGTGTTCCTCGTGGGCGGAAGGGCCGATTGCGACTGTCGCTGATCAGCGGGTCGCTACCGTGCGGTGGGCTCAGCACACCCTGTCCGCCGGTGCCGTCGTTGTGGCGATCGGGACCTCCGGCCTGTACCTGTCTGTGGGTGCCGTGTGTGAGATCGCGGTGATCGACACCGCTGGGCGCAACTTGCTGGACACCCTGGTCAACCCACGGACTCCGGTGGCCAGGTCGGCACGGCACCTTCATCAGCTGAGCGATGACGTGCTCGCGGGTGCTCCGACGTTGCGCGCGGCACTGCCCGATCTTCTCTCTGTCACCGCTGGTCGGACTGTCGCGGCCTATCACGCAGGATTTGTCCGGTCGATGATTCTCGGAGAGTGCGGCAAGGCTGGCATGGATCCGGACCACTTGGAAGACGAGCAGGCGTGGCGGTGTATCTCGCGTGCGCGTTCGGCGGGCCACCCGGACCATCATCTGCCGCTGGTCTGCGGTCGGAGGGCACTGGCTGTGTCGCATGCGGCTCTACAGGTTCTGCAGGGTATTGCCGCCTCTAACGTGAGAGACCGGTGATGGCTGTCCATGTGGATGAGATCGAGGTACCGGATCCGCTAATCTCACCGTCGCTCGACGAGCTGCTGGACGTGGACGGTCGCGGCTGTACCTGGCAGGACCCGGAGGACTTCTTCCCGAACGGTCAGATGGCCGAAGACGGTAAAGCGAGCTGCCGGCCGTGCCCAGCTCGAGCTGACTGCCTGGCCTATGCGCTACTGCACGACGTCGACGGGATCTGGGGTGCGACAACGTATTCGCAGCGCAAGGCGCTCCGGAACCTTCATCAAATCCATGACGTCGAACCGGTTCGCGTCCCGGCAAGTTGGCTTGCTCCTCGCCGGAACGTGCTGTCGGCGGCCTGGATACGTCGCGCCGTATGAGTTCCAGATCAGTGGTCGTAGTCCGCAAGAGGATTGCGACAGGGCGATCTCGATAGTGGCCCGATGGGTCGGCGGGAAGACATACGAGTCGCATCTGAAGGCTGTGATTCTCCGCGCCTCCAGGGTGCGGCGATCTGCAGGTTGAGCCGCCGGTGCGCAGTCGCAAGGTTGGACAGAACAGGGGCGTCAGCGGCGATCGGACCCGATGTGGGCAGCCACAGTTGCGTCGCTGACCCCAGGGTACAACTTGCATCACGCTCGACCGGTCTACCCGTATTACTGGTAATGGACGCGGCGGGTTGTCGCGGCAGGATCAACCCACCGTGACCCACTGACCTGCGAGAAGGATCTCCGCCGATGCCAAATTCTGCTTCCGTCCAGCGTTCGACTGCACACGCCGCGCGGATTCTGGCGGAACTCGCCTCCGTCCGAGACGGGCTGGTCGGCCCGGACGGGAGCGACCCTGCGGTATCACCGCCGCTTGGACCGGAGGACAACGTGGTGGAGATGTGCGCCGCCGTCTACGCCATGCCGGAACAATTCCGCGAACTGAGCCGAACCGGGATTCCCCTCATGTGGTCATGGCCATCAAAATTCTACTCCCAGTGCGGTCGCCGCGACCAACTGCTACTGGCCGGCGCGTTGATCCTGACCGCGATCGAGCGGATCGATCTGGGCGAGAGCCGCAGTCGTCGGCACTTGCAGATCGTCGATGCCGATGCCGAGACCAAATGATCACATCAGCAGTGCCGACGCAGATCTGCTGGCTCTCCGCGGTGCTGCAGAACGAAGAAGCTAGCGTCCTGATTGCCCGCCACCGCGACAGTCAGGCATGGGACCTACCTGGCGGTGCGCTCGGCCTCGGTGAGGACATCCACACCGGCGTCCGCCGGGTTGTCGCCGAGTCCATCGCCATCGGCATCTCAGTCGGGTGGATCGCGGGAATCCATTCACACATACGTGACGGCCTCACCATGATGTTCCTGGCCAAGCACGTCACCGGCAGAATCACCCCTCGCGGAGACACCCAACTATGTCGATGGGTCACCCCTACCGACGCGGCCCGGATTCTGTGGCCCCGCCGGGCCGATCAACTCCTGGGGGCGTTGACCAGTCAAACACCCCAGCCGATCGTTGTCGTACAAACGGCTTTGGTCAGCGGTCACTATGGCAGCTTGCAGCGCCTATCAGGCGGCCTCGTCGTTCAGCCTCCGGTAGAGGTCCGGAAGTAGGAGCGTCAGAAATTCTGACGCCAGATGCTCGTTGCTCAGCAGCTTCTCACTCATCGAGGTGTGGTTCATCATGCCCTCCACGAGGGCGGTCAGAAACGCCTTGCTGACGTCGGGGCTGTCGGAGAACTGCTTCTCGTTGTTGACTCGGGCCTGCTCTTGGACCGTCTGATTCTCTGCCATCTTGTCCAGGGCGTGGTTGAACATGGCAACCCGGTCGGCGTCGCTGAAGGACGTCTCGTCAAACAGGGTGTTGAGCTGGGTGACGATCTCGGCCAGCCGCGCCATCTTCGGGTCGCGCGCCTGGCCGGCGCCGGCGGCGGTCATCGGCTGCAATGGGTCGGCGTGACCACCCAGAGCAAGCTGGGCGTGCTCCTGCTTGTGGGCCTTGAAGTACGTCATCTCCACCGCCGACAGGTCGATGCCGACGGCCCCGGGGTGGTCGGCAATGACACGGGAAAGCAGTCGGTAGAACAGGGCGCGTTTCTCCAGATCCGGGTCGCCATAGTCGATGATCTGGGAGAGGAAGTCGTAGGCGCGCACGTAGGCGCCCAGATCGTTGCGGAACAGCTTGAGCGCCTCGAGGCCGGGTCCATCGCTATCGTCGGTGGCCTGCTTGTATTGGACCAGGAACCGGGACTTGGCCGGGTTGATCCACTTCGTCAGGGCGTTGTTGCCTTCGCCGTTGACGTAGGCGCCCGCGAGCCCGTCGACTTCGGAGTCGGTGTAGATCTGCGCAGCGTCGAGCTTGTCACGTAAGTCATGGACGACGTTGGAGTCCGACGGGCCGGCCAAGGTCGCCTGCAGGTAGTAGGGCTTGAATGCGGCCAGGATGTCGTCGGGGTTGTTGACGAAGTCCAGGACGTAGGTGTTGTCCTTGCCGGGGAACGTCCGGTTGAGACGTGACAGGGTCTGGACCGCGGTCACCCCGGAGAGCTTCTTGTCCACGTACATCGCGACGAGCAGAGGCTGGTCGAAGCCGGTCTGGAACTTGTTGGCCACCAGCATGACGTTGTATTCGTCGGTGTCGAACGCCCGGGCCAGGCTCCGGCCCTTCAGCCCGGGGTTCATGTTCGTCTCGGTGAACCTTTTCTCCGGATCCAGCGGGCTCGACTCCGGGTCCTCCACCTCACCGGAGAAGGCAACCATCGCGGCAACGCCGCTGTAACCCTTCTTGGCCAGGTACCTGTCGAACGCCAGCTTGTACCGGACCGCCTCCTTGCGGGATCCGGTGACCACCATCGCCTTCGCTCGGCCGTTCAGCCGATCGGCGATGTCCTCCCGGAAGTGCTCGATGATGATGCCGGTCTTCTGAGCGATGGAGTGCTCGTGCAGCCGGACCCATTGGACCAGGCCCTTGACCGCCTTGGACTGGTCGACCAGCTGGTCGGAGTCGTAGTCGACGCCGTTGTGGGCGAGTTTCCAGGCGATCTTGTACGGCAGGTAGTTGCGGAGCACGTCCAGGATGTAGTCCTCCTCGATGGCCTGCTGCATCGAGTACAGGTGGAACGGCTCTGGTAACCCGGCGGCGTTGGGGGTGCCGAACAGCTCGAGTGTTTTCGCCTTTGGGGTCGCGGTGAACGCGAAGTAGGAGATGTTCTTGGTCGCGGCCCGGTCGGCCATCACCGCGATCAGGACGTCGTCGGCGGAAACCTCGCCGCCGTCCTTCAGATCGGCGAGCTCGGCCGGCGACAGGATCTCCTTGAGCTTGTTGGCGGTGTTGCCGGTCTGGGAAGAGTGAGCTTCGTCGGCGATGACGGCGAAGCTCCTGTCGGCCAAAGCTTTGTTGTCGGCCATCGCAGTCACGGCGAAGGGAAACGTCTGAATGGTGACGATGATGATCGCCGCACCGGACAGCAGCGCCGCGGTCAGCTCGGCGGACTTGGCCTTGCCACCTTCGGTGCTGATGGCTACAACAACGCCGGGTTGGGCTTCGATCTGGAACAGGGCGGCCTTGAGCTGGGCATCCAGGACGGTGCGGTCGGTGACGACGATGACGGAGTCGAAGACCCGCTTGCCGTCGTCGGTGTGCAGCGTCGACAAACGTTGCGCGGTCCAGGCGATCGAGTTGGTCTTGCCCGAGCCGGCGGAATGCTGGATGAGGTACTTGCCGCCGGGACCGTCGGTCTTGGCGGCCTCGACGAGACGGGTGACGGCGTCCCACTGGTGGTAGCGAGGAAACAGGATGCCATGGCTGGTGGTTGTCTTGCCGGTGATCAGGTCGGTCCGATTGTCGGTGGTGACCAGCATGAACCTGCCCAGGATGGCCAGCCAGTTGTCCCGCTGCAGCAGCTCCTCCCACAGGTAGGAGGAGGGAGAACCGTTCGGGTTGTCCGGGTTGCCGGCGTGCCCGTCGTTGCCGCGGTTCAGCGGCCGGAACTTCGGCTTGTCCGGGCGCAGGTCCGTGCACATCCACACCTCGGAGTTCGACACCGCCAGGTGCACCAACGCCCGGGCGCCGAACTTGAGCAGCGGCTCCCCGGCCGGCCGACGGTCCTCCTGGTACTGCCGAATCGCGTGCTGGATACTCTGGGTGAAGTCGGTCTTGAGTTCGGCGGTAGCGACCGGCAGTCCGTTGACGAAGAACACCAGGTCGATCGAGTTCTTGTTGGCCTTGGAGTAGTGGACCTGCCGCATGACGCGTAGCCGGACCTTGCCGAACAGCTCGAGCGTGGTGGGGTTCAGATTGTCGGCCGGCCGGAACTGCGCCATCTTCAGCGCCGCCGAACCGGACTGGAACCCCTTCCGCAGTGCGCGCAGTGTGCCGCCCTGGGACGACAACGGCAGATCGAGCACCTTCACCAGACGGTCCAGCAACTGCTCACGTGCTTTTCCCTGCAGTGCAGGTGAATCGGTCGGCTTGACCGCCTTGGCCAGCTCATCGGCTTGGGTATCCTCCAGCCAGCCGAAGATGTCCTCCGGGAAGAGTGCGCGGGCCTTGTCGTAGCCGGCATCGTTGGTCGAGTACAGCCAGCCATGCCCTTCCAAGTAGTCGCAGAGTTCGTTCTCGAACTCGACCTCATTGTGCTGCGCCATCACGCCGCCCCCCGAACATCAATCTTACCGGTCACAGCAGCCGTGATGAGCGCTGAGCGCCGCTCTTGAAATAAAGTCACCGTCGCGCGCGCATTCTGAATCAAGACATCAATTTGGACCGCCTGTTTATCGAGGTACGCCTCGATCTGGAGCTGTTCATGCCGGGGCGCGACCGCTATCGGAATGATCTCGAGCTTCTCCGAGGTGAGATGAGCGATAGTTGACTTGTTGCATATCATGTCGATCACGCCGGTATCGCGGTAGGTCCGCAGGAGATGACCGAGCAAAATGGTTGAATCACCTGCAACGGAGCGCACACGATTGACGGTCTTCTGAAAAAACCAACCATCCATATCCCGGGGGACGACATAGTTGGTGCCGACCGCCCCGCCCTCAACGACTAGCAGATCCCCAGCGCATAATCGCAACGTGCTTCGCTCTCGAGCTGTGAATGGCATGGTCTTCACGTCCTCCAACGCCAAGCCGTGATCCTGAATGTTGGCAGCGCGTAGGTACGGAAGCTCCTCGTCATCATCGCGAACACTACGTCCGGCGTCCAGCATTTTCCCGAGCAGGACTGTGAACCGGTGCTTGAGCGTGGTAGTGACCCAATGGGCCGGAACTGACCCCAGCCACTCAATGCCAGAGTCCCTCATCGGCACGCTTGGGTCGAGGCCCTTCGTGACGGCCTGGGTGATGACTGCCTTGCGGCGTTCGCCGAGGAGTTCGATGAGGGCGTTCTGCTTGGCGATCAGCTCGTCGATCTGGGCGGTCTCGCGATCCAGGAAGTCTGCGATACCAGTCTGAAGTGACAGCGACGGTACTGGGATCGAGAGCTTACCGATGTCCGACTTGCGTAGTCCGACGCGTGTAACCCCTGTCGCTAGGACCGCCCACTGCTGAGCAGATTCGTCTGCGCGAAGCGCCCAGTAAACAAATCGTGGGACCGACTTGGCTGGATCCGGTCTCACGATCGCCAGATGGTATCCGCAGACTAAGTTGTCGACGTCATCTACGACATAGGCGGGTATGCCAATGTCGTCTGCTGTCTCCGAATCCTTGGTGATTACCGTATCACCGACCATCAGTCGGAACGCAGCGATCTGCCCAGTCGAAGCAGTGGCTGGCATAAACGATAAACCGGAGACGATCAGATCGTTCTTATATACGTCGACATAATTGCACAGTAGAACCGGGCGCTCGTTGTCGGCAGACTTTTTGTCGACGTTACTGGTCCGGGTGATTGCGACTGTCCCGAGTCTTTGCCTCTCGTAGATCACGACTCAACCGCTTTTAGTAGCGCTTGGATCTCACCAATCAGGAGGTTCAAATCGGCGTCGATCTCTTCGAGTTCACGGGGCGGCACATATTTATAGAAGTGCCGCGTTAAGGGGATCTCGTAGCCCATCTTGGTCTTGGTGTGGTCGATCCAGGCGTCGGGTACGTGCGGGAGAACTTCGCGTACGAAGTAGGTCTCGATGTCCTCGGACAATGGCACGTTTTCGGTGTCGCGGAGGTCGGTGTCGGCTTCGATCCTGCCTTTGGCGTCGCGGCACGCCTCGGCGGTGTCGTCGCGTTCGGACAGGGCGTCCAGCAGAGCTTTCATCACCGGGGTCGGGGTGATCAGCCGCTGCCCGGTGAGGGCGTTGACCAGGGCCTTGCGGAACGTCGGCCGGTCCATCCAGACCTGCTGCGGGTCCATGGATCCGAGCGCGGCGGTCAGCTTGATGATCTCGGCCGGGCTGAGCTTGAGCACAGCTTTCTCGGCCAGTGCAGCGTCGACCCGCTCCGGGGTGACCGCGAAGTTCAGCTTCAGTGGCCGTTCGACTGTGATCGTCGAGTAGCCGAAGTCACGGAGCCGGAACACCTTCGAGGTGTCGCTGGCAGGGCCATCTTCGCTGCTGTCGCCGCCGGTGAACTCTCCGTACAGCTTCACGATCTGGGCGATGTCGTCTTCGCCCATCTCCCTGCGTTTGGAGCCGAGGCTCTTGCGCATCTTGTGGAACATCGCGGAGCCGTCGATCAGCTGGATCTTGCCTTTGCGTTCGACTGGCTTGTCGTTATCCAGGATCCAGACGTAGGTGGAGATGCCGGTGTTGTAGAACATGTCGGTCGGCAGCGCCACGATCGCATCGAGCAGGTCGTTCTCGATGACGTACTGGCGGATGTTGGATTCGCCGGAGCCGGCGCCGCCGGTGAACAGCGGTGAGCCGTTGAGGACGATGCCGATGCGGCCACCGCCGTCCTGCACCGGGCGCATCTTCTTGATCAGGTGCAACAGGAATAGCAGGCTGCCGTCGGAGACGCGGGGCAGACCCGGTCCGAAGCGGCCGTTGTAGCCCTGCAGGCTGTGCTCCTCGCGGACCGTCTTCTCCGCCTTCTTCCACTCGACGCCGAACGGCGGGTTGGACAGGCAGTAGTCGAAGGTCTTGCCGATGTGGCCGTCGTCGGTGAGGGTGTCACCGCGGACGATGTTGTCGACATCCTGGCCCTTGATCACCATTTCGGCCTTGCAGATGGCGTAGGACGCCGGGTTGATCTCCTGGCCGAACATCACCAGCTTGGCCTTGGGGTTTAGCCCGGATGCGCCGTCGTGCCGGGTAGTTGATCTTGTGGTGCAAAGTTGATCTTGTCGGTGGGTTTTCCGGGTTGGTGGCATGGCTAACTGACCGGCTGGTCCGGTTTTCCGGCAGTTCTTCGGGCCTTGTGGGGCGTTGGTCGGCTGGTCAACTGGTTGTCGGAGGCCCGATGCTTGCGGTGATCAGTTTCTGAAACCCGTTGGTCCACGGCCAGTTGGTCGGCAGTCGCAAGGTGCTGCGGCGGGCGGTGCGGGTGATCCGGCCGGCGACGTTGATCAGTTGAGCGCGGATGGTCGCAGTGACCGCTCTGCTGTGCTTGCCGGCGGCGGCCACGCCGACCGCTCGAGTCAGGTTGAACGCCATCGCGGCCAGGACCAGCCAACCGGAGTTGGCCATGAAGTTGCC
>JBBRDH010000122.1:0-16075 GCA_038204125.1 Mycobacteriales bacterium | reverse complement strand
GGAATAGGATCGGCGCAACGTCCTGACTGCCATCCACTGGCGCCCACCGCCATCCGCCGCCCCGAACACCCAACGCGGTCGCAAACGCGCGAATCGCCTGCAAACCCCCCGAATCCCGGGCCACCAGCGGAGGGGGAGGTGTCTGGGTTCAGGACATATGTCTCACTTGATAGGTCTCTCATGAGTCGGGACATAGGTCACACCCGGCGCGCGCTGTGCTCGGGTGGGGTGCGGGCATGTCTCTTGCTCGCGTTGCTGTCCTTCAGGTCCTCTCCAAGCAGATGTCGGTCACGCAGGCCGCGGCCGAGTACGGGATATCCCGCCGGCATCTGCACCGGTTGCTCGCGCGGTACCGCGAGGGCGGCCTGGAAGCACTGGAGCCCCGGTCGCGGCGACCGAACAGGACGCCGATCGCTGCGTCCGGCGGGCTGCGCGAGCGGGTGATCGAGCTGCGACGCCAGCTGACTGCGGAGGGATTGGATGCGGGGCCGGTCACGATCGCCTGGCACCTGGAGCAGGAGGGATCACGGGTGCTGTCGACCTCCACGATCCGCAGGATCCTGCACCAGGCCGGGCTCATCGAGCCCCAGCCACGCAAGCGCCCGCGGTCGTCCTACACCCGGTTTGAGGCCGATCAGCCCAACGAGATGTGGCAATCAGACTTCATGCACTGGCGCCTGGCTGACGGCACCGACGTCGAGGTCCTCAACTGGCTTGACGACCACTCCCGCTACCTGCTCGGGGCGACCGCGCATCGGCCCGTCACCGGTGATGATGTCGTCTCCACGTTCCTGGCGGTCGTCGACGATCACGGCGCCCCCGCGTCGACGCTGACTGACAACGGCCGCGTCTACACCGCCCGGTTCGGCGGCGGACGCAACGCGTTCGAATACCTCCTCCCACTACTCGGTGTTCGCCAGAAGAACGGCTCCCCAGGGCACCCGCAGACCCAAGGCAAAGTCGAACGGTTCCACCAGACCCTGCAACGCTGGCTGAACGCCCGGCCAACCGCGCGAACGCTTCCCGAGCTGCAGTCCCAGCTCGACGAGTTCCGCGACCACTACAACGAGCGCCGCCCACACCGAGCACTCCGGCGCCGAACACCCAGCCAGGCCTACGCGGCCAAGCCCAAAGCGCTCCCCGCAACCGGCCAGAGCCAAGGGCACTACCGGCTGCGCTACGACCGGATCGACACCCAAGGCCGCATGAGCTTCCGCCGCGCCGGCCGCATGCACCACTTGGGCATCGGCGTCGCCCACGCCCGCAAACGCGTCCTCGCGTTCGCCGACGACCACCAAGTCACCGTCACCGACCTGCAAACCGGCGAAGTCCTCTCCCGACACCTCATCGAGCCCGAGAAGAACTACTGGCGCAACCAAAACACGCCGCCCGGCCGCTGGCCAAGATGAGACACATGTCCCGACTCACCTGAGACACATGTCCCGACTCATGACACCAGCGGAGGGGGAGGGATTCGAACCCTCGGTACAGGGGTTACCCGCACAACGGTTTTCGAGCGAACGTGTGCTTAGCAATCAGGCCGCACACCGGGCATTTCTGGCGCTCACAGGATCAGCGTGAGGATCGGCGGTGGTGGGCAGCCATTCGAAGCTGCTCAACTCGCCGCGAGTTGAGCACGCAGGAGGTCGACGAGCTCGGCGAGCGTCGCAATCACGGTCGTGCCGAGCCGCCGTGGCAGGCCGGCGGCGTGCAACGCGTGCGTGGCGTGCCGCTCTGTCACCACCGTGTCGCAGTACGCGACGGCGACGCTCATCGCGTCGATGTCGAAGAGGTCGCGGGACGTCCACTTGGTGTTCACGTTTCGGTGTCGCGCGGTCAACAGCGACACGGCGACGTCGGCGCTCGGCATCGAGTCCACGAACCGCCGCGCCGATTCTCGACTGTCGAAAAGCTCGCGGGCACGAACATCGCGCGCATCAAGCTCTTGGTCAAACCAAGGGGAGCATTCGAACGCGAGGTAGCGAGCGGCGACAACGTCGCGGGTACGGCCGCGTCGCCAGCGCGGCTCGGCGGACAACCGGGCAGCCTGCTCACGCTCTTGCATGGCGCGCCGTTCTGCCCCTTGGCGGGCGACCGACGGATCCCAGCCGTCGGCGCGTAGCTCCGACTCTTCGACTGCGTTTTCGGCGCCCCGGAGAACTGATCGGGCCAACGTGCGCTCGGCGTCTGCCTGCCAACTGTCGAATGCCTCGACGCCCTCCGGCCAACCCTTGCGTGCTTCCTCGGTCACATCTTCTCCGGTGTCCGTGACGATACGCAGGCCCCCGATGCGTCCAAACGCCTGCAGGACCCCGTTCCCAACGAGCGGAAACGGCAGCGTTAGGTCCTGGGCCCCAGTGGCTGAGTCGAGTGATGCACGGATCTCAAGCTGCATGAGGCTGGCACGGTTGATGACGCAGGAGAACTCCGAGAGTTCCTCCATCACTGATGTGACATCCAATCGATGGCGACGTTCCGCGATGCCGGACATTTCCATGTAGTGGGTTCTCGATAGCGGAAAGCCGAAGCGTCCGGTCGCCTTCACGAGACGGATCGTGTCGAGGGCTTCGCGGAATCGATCGCCGTCAGGATGCTGCGTCCGTGCTTTCGCAAGCGCGATCCAGTGGTTGAGGTCGAGGTAAACCAACTGCAGGCGCTGCGGTGGAGGCCGAAGCACGTTCGGCCACACATACGGGACGTCAGTGCGGTGAGCGCCTGAGGTCACCTCAACCAACTAACTGGCTTCGGGCTCCGTGGTCGGCGGCGCAAACGTGGAGCGTTCGCGCTCCCGCAGAGCGTTGCCGAGGGCAATGCGGAGATCCGAGTTCAAGTATCCGTGGTTGGCTTCGAGGTCCGCTAGAAGCGCGATGACATCTTCGCCAGCGATCTCGACGAGAGGTTCAAGATGAATCGAGACGCCATTGGAGGTGCGTGGGTGGAATCGACTGCCGACGACCGATACGACAGCAGCCAGGACCTCTGGGTCTGCAAGACGGCGCAGCACCGACTCTGTCCCCAACGTGTCATGCACGATTTGCATGAGCGACAACGGTTGCCGCTCCGAAGCAAGCCGTTCCGACTCGGCCTGCATCACCAGCTCAGCAATCTCTCGTTGGAGTTCCTGGAACTCGGGAGGCGCAATCAGATCGAGACGTGGCCGATCGGACTGCTCATCCGCCGGCAGACGGAAGCGGTAAAACAACGAAACCCGGCTAGACAGGTCTGGTGCCTGCCGCACAACCGCCTGCGCGCTGTCCGCCCGTCGGGGGGCGTCTTTGATCCCCTCGACGAGACTCACGACCAGCGCGCGCGAGGCCCGCTCAGGGTCCGCGCCGAGGAATGAACGTGGCGCTGGAATGCGAGGGATCAAGCCCATGATCACCGCCGCCGAGCCCACAACGTCCGCGTCCGGCTGCTCAGTGAGCCGACTGCCGGCACGGTCGAGCAGATCGGCCAACCGGGACTCCTCAGTCTCGTCGAAGATCGCTTGGAGTCGATCAGGCTCTCGAAGCGCGTCGAGCACCTCGTCCACGACGAGCGACGCCACCTCGTCACCCGGCAAGGCGAGATGGAGATATCGGCGAAAGACTGGCCCGGCCGCAACCCGCTTCGCATTTCGCCAGCCGCTGTCGGCCCCTTCCCGGTAGCCGCCGAGCAGGACGGACGCCATAGGAAACAGAGCCTTCAACAACCGACGCGCGGCGGCCGGATTGGTGCTGTCGCTGAGGACGCCGTCCACGTCCGCCCTGTACTTGGCGGTTTTTTCGTCACCCTTCAGCATCAAGTCCGCGAGGTCCTGTGAGCCCACGAGCGCGTCGGCCAAGATCGGGAGAGCATCATGTACAGCCGGATCGAGAACGCGGATAGTCTCGAGTGCAAGCACGTCCGTCGCCGCGACTTCCGACCCACACAGGTCCAACGCGGCAGGGGCACTATTGGCGAGCCGCCGGCCATCACGAAGTGTCCGTAGGTAGAGCGAGATCCCAGGCACCAGTTCTGCCCACGCGACGTCGTCCCACGACTCGAGTTGGCGTCCGTCAACCGCGCCATCGACCCAGTTCAGCGTCAGTTCTTGGAGACGCGCACGAGAGACGGGCGGAACGCGCATGGACGCCTGCACGATCTTCTCTAAGTAGGCCCGGCCATCCTGCTTGTCGATCTGTGACAAAGCATGCTCTACGCGTGCCCGGTCGTAGCTCACGACATGGACGATCCCGGGCAGGTCAGCGACAAGCTTGACGAGCCGGAGCACCTCACCGACCTCGCGCGAGTCAAGGCGGTCGACGTCGTCGATCAAAACGACGATGCGCTGCGGGTCCTTCTTGAGTTCCGCACGCAACCGACTTCGCTGCGTCGCAGCCGATGTGCGATCCGGACCTAGGAGGCTTGCTGGCGCCGCGAGCAGTTGTCCAGCTGGCCCGACGACGATGCCGGCGGCAGGGCTGACCGCGCTCCCGTAGTCCGCGAGCCGTCGACCAAGCTTGCGTAGACGCTTGCGCTTGCCGGCAAGTTGGAGCGCCATTTCGTCGAAGAAACGAGACACCAGCTGATCGGCATCGGAGAAGAGCCACGGCTCGAACCAAACGACAGTGGTGCCTTTGTCTAGCCGCTCCTCGAGCATCCTGAGAATGGTGGTCTTGCCAGAGCCCCACGGACCCGTCAACCCGATTACGAACCCGTCCTCCATTGGAGCGTCGCGGACCCATTGCGCCAACTGCTCGACGATCGGGCCTCGTTCTAAGAGATCGCCGCTGGCATTCGCGGGTGCATCAGCATCAAGGCGGCTCATAGCCTCTAACCCTCCTGCGTCGATCGGCGGAAGCACCTCCAAGCGTTCATACGCAGTATCCAGAAGCCGCCGCTGCCGACGGTGCAACTCCATCCGGTCCGGCAGCCCGACAGGCGAGCACGGGAGGCCGGGCTACGATAGGCCCCTAGTGACTATCCCGTCGGGTCGTTCGAGGTAGCTGTCCATGAGGGCTTGTGCTTCGTCTCTGCTGCCGGGGAGTAGGTGGCCGTAGCGGTCGAGGGTGACGGTGATAGTGGAGTGGCCCATGAACGTTGAGATGGCTTTGAGGTTGAGTCCGGCGGCAATCATGAACGAGGCGGCGCAATGCCTTGCTTCGTGGAGCCCGAGGGGTTCGAGGCCTTCGGTGGCCCAGGTTTGGCGGGCGTGTTTGTAGGCCTGGTTGGGGCTGAACGGGTCGAGCGGGTTGCGGTCGGCGGGGAACACGAGCACGGCGTCGGGGTTGCTGCGTAGGCGTTGTTGGGTCAGTTGGGCGCGTAGGGGCCGGTAGATCGGGATGTCCCGGGTCCCTGCCCGTGATTTGGGGGCGATCTCCCCTTCGTTCTGATCCCAGCCCCGCGTGATGTGAAGGACGTTCTCGGTGAGGTCAATGTCGGTCCAGCGCAAAGCGCGGATCTCGCCGAGCCGTAGGCCGGCGTAGACGGCGAGCGCCCAGATCGCCGACTCCGGGTGATCGAGAGCGTCGATGAGCCGGGCGGCCTGCTCCGGGGCGACGACGTGATCGCGCTGGCCGCGGACCGCTGGGAGTGCGAGGCCGATGGTGGGGTTGGTGTGCAGGTCGGTGTGGGTCATCGCGTGGCGGTAGAGGGCACGCACGCCGTTGATGCTGTTACGGATCCGTGACGGGCTCATCCCGGCTTTGCGCCACCGGGCGACCAGCTGCTGCAGCTCGGGGCGGGTGATCTCTCTGAGGTGGCGTTCGCCGAGGGCGGGGATGACGCGTTTGTTGAAGCCCTGCTCGTAGCTGCGCAGCGTGGCGGGCTTGTAGGGCTCACCGGACCTTGTTTCGATCAGGCCCGCCCGCGCACCCGCCATCCACTCATCGACCGCCGCGGAGATCGTCGGGCCGCGGCGCGCGGTCAACCGACCGGCGCGGACGGCGGCGAGGGCGTCGATGCGCCACGCCCTGGCCTCAGCCAACGATTCGGTCCACGGGCCGCGGATGTGTTTCGCGGCGACCCGGTCGTAGACCATGCCGCGATACCGGAGGCCGCTGTCCCGGGCCATCTCCTCGATACCAACGCGTGCGGTCGTGCGTTTGCGGGTGGCGGTTCTCGTGCTCATCACCCCCACGGGCGCCCGAGGTGGGCGCCCGTCCTGCTTGGGGTGCTGGGGCGTCGGCGACATTAGACGGATCGTGGGTGGTCAGCGAGCGTCGCCGACACCCGCGCCCACCGCTCCAGCTCAGCAACGGGCACCACGCGTACCGACCCTGACCGGATCAGCCGCAGCTGCGGTTGGACGTGCCGCTCGAAATGACGCAGCGACATGCCCAGGGATGCGGCGGCCTCCGGCCGAGTCAACGCGATCCGCTCCACCGGGGCCACCGGGCTGTTCGCGGGCCGTGACATGCCCGGGTTAGTGGATGCGGGTTGTTCCGTAGATGTTGTTCTGGCGGGCCAGGGCTGCCAACGCAGCGGTGACGGTGGCGCGTTTGGTGGCGTAGGCGGGCTGCAGGCGTTCGAGCAACGCGACTTCCTGGGCGGTCAGCTCGACGATGATTCGCCGCCGCGGCTCAACGGGGGAACGGCTAGGGGTATGCATGGACATCATGCTGGGGCCCGCACGGACCCCTGTCCATTTCGTTTACCGGGGTTTTTCCGTTTGCGCCATGAGCCACAATCCGGGTATGGACCAGGCAACGATGCAGGAGCTGAGCGATCGTCGACCAGGCCCCATCAAGCCGACGGCGCAGGCGCTGAGGCTTCTGCAGCAGCACTTCGACACCGACCATCCGGACGCCGGCCCGATCGGCCTTGACCGCATCGCCTATGAACTTGATCCACCCGACCACGGGCCGGTGGATCCCCTGGTGATTTGGGACCGTGGCCGCTACGCGTTCCTGTGTTCGCTGTGCCCCCGCGGAATGGACGTAAAGGTCGTTCTGCCGAAGATGGTTCGCAAAGCCGCGGCGGGGAACGAGCCAACGAATACTGACCGGCGTCGCAAGGCGATCCAGCACATCCTGCTCGGCCTGGTCGCGACCGGCATGAGCAGCAGCGTCGCTATCACCACCGTCATGTCCTGGCGCGATACCGACCCGGACCTGTTCCGCGAAACGGTCGCCAAACGAGTACCGGGAGCGAACGCAAAAACGCTTGAATACTGGACGGGCGGCTTTGATCTGACTCGTCGCACGTTCGAGAACTATTGGCGGGCGATCCCCGAACCCGAACGCGAAGCCGCCCTGCAAAAGGGCGACGCGTAGAACCGTTAGCTGGCGTACCAGCGCAGCATCGTCGCCCGCACCCCGGCGGTAGCGACGGTCGCTGACCAGCCCGGCCCCCGGACCAAGGTGCCGTCGCTGACGAGGCGCTCGATCGTCTTACGACTCACGCCCAACAGCCGGGCGGCCTGCTCGTAATGCAGCTGCTCTCCGTGCTCTATGTCGATCCGAGACATGCGCTCACCATAGCTCCCGGTTGCTAAGGCAGCACCAAGGCTGGAGGGCCGATGTGCCTGGCTTGTCGCGAGGTGCCGGGGCACACCTGGACAAGCCGTGGCGGGCAGCCTTGGCCGGGCATGTCCCAACCAGCCCGGGCAAGTCGCGACACACCCCGGCACACCACCCCACACCCGGCAGCAGCCCGGCATGAGCCGGGCTGCTGCCCGGCTGAAAACGGGTGCCCGGCGGAAAACCGGTGGTTGCATCCATGGCATGACCCGACCCCGCAAACCCAAGACCAAACGATGTGCCCGGCCCGGCTGCCCGAACCGCTTCCCGGCATCCAAAGCCGGCCGGCCCGGCAAATACTGCTCGGCGGCCTGCCGGACCGCCGCCTACCGCCAGCGAGGCAGCGGCCCCAAACAACGCCAGCTCCTCACGCTGATCGAGGGTGATGCCCGCCAGCTCCTCCCCCAGCTGCCCGCCGGATGTATCGATCTGATCATCACCGACCCGCCCTACGAATTTGATCGCGGCACCACCTACTTCCAGAACTGGTTCACAGGCACGCTGCCCGACAGCGCTTGGCCGAGCATCTTCACGGAGCTACACCGGGTACTTAGCCTCAATCCACCGTTCCATCCGGGTGATCGGGTGGAGTGACCTCCCAAGCAGGGCTTTGTAGCGACAGATTGCGGCTGTCGCGGCCCCGCTCAGGAGGTCACCCTCATGGTGAACGAATCGACGGTCGTGGTGTTCGATGATCAGCGGGCCGTGGCGAACGCCGGTGTGATGCTTCCGGCGCTGCTGGCGGGCCGGCTGGGGATCGAGCAGTTGGTTGATTTGCGCGTGGATCTCGGTGACCGGGCGGGCGCGGCGAATGCGGGTCGCAAGGTGATGACGCTGCTCAGCGCGATGGCGCTCGGGGCGGACTGCATCGAGGACTGCGACGTGCTGCGCTCGGGACAGACGGGCGCGGTCCTCGGTCATGGCATCGCGGCACCGTCGACGCTCGGGACGTTCCTTCGCGGCTTCACGTTCGGGCATGTCCGCCAGCTCGATGCGGTGCTCGCCCAGAGTCTTTCGCGGGCGTGGGCGGCCGGCGCCGGACCGGGCAGCGAGCGGCTCATCGTCGACGTCGATTCGTTTGTCGGCGAGGTCCATGGCTACGACAAGCAGGGCGCCTCGTTTGGCTACACGCGCAAGCGCGGCTACCACCCGATCCTCGCCACTCGGGCGGGCACCGGTGAGGTGCTGCACATCCGTGCCCGCAAAGGCTCGGCGAACACCGCCCGCGGCGCGCTCAGGTTCGTCGAAGAGCTGATCCCACGGGTCGCGCGGGCCGGCGCGACGGGGCCGAAGCTGCTGCGCGCCGATTCGGGCTTTTGGAACAAGAAGCTGATGGCCCGACTGCAGGCCGCGGGCTGGACGTACTCGATCGGTGTGCGCCAGCAAAAGCACATCAAGGCCGCGATCGCAGCGATCCCCGAGATCGATTGGCAGCCGTTGGAGGACTACCCCGAGACCGGTCAGGCGCAGATCGCGCAAACGATGCTGGGCGGGCAGCGACTGATCATCCGCCGCACCCGACTGGTTGGCGATCAGGCCGAGCTGTGGCCCGACTGGCGCTGCTTTGCGTTCTTGACCAACCGCACCGACGCGCTGGAAGTCGTCGAGGCCGAGCACCGCCAGCACGCCGTCGTCGAGCTCGCGATCCGCGACCTCAAAGACCAAGCGCTGGCGCACTTTCCCTCCGGCAAGTTCTACGCCAACGCCGCCTGGACAGTGATCGCCGCATTGGCGCACAACCTGCTGCGCTGGACACACCTCATCGCACTCCCGGGCCAGACGATCCGCGCCGCCCGCACCCTGCGACGGCGGCTGCTCACGATCCCCGGCCGCCTCACCCGCAGCGCCCGCAAGACCACGCTGCGAATGCCAGCACGCTGGCCCTGGGCCCACGACTTCCTCACCGCCCTGGACCGCATCCGCGCGCTGCCACCACCCGACTGACCCGCGGGGCCGCCGACACGACGACGAGCAGCAGGACCTCCGGCCTCGGCCTGCCCACAAACCCGCCCGCACCCGCGACCACGGACCTGGCGGGCCACCTGACCCGGCCAACACGGCCGCCACGCCGCCCTGTCAGCACCACCGGCCGTCTCGACCACCCCGAACCCCGCCACGAACGGCGACCTCAGATCAAAACGGTGGATCGAGGCTTAGGCCCGACAGCGACATGTACGTGTTCTGCGATGACCGCACCCGCCCCACCTTCGACCAGGCCGCCCGCCTAGCCGGGCTCCGGCTGCGAACAGGCCTGATCTGGGACAAAGGCTCAATCGGTCTCGGCAGCGGCTGGCGGGCACAGCACGAGCACATCTGCTGGTACCAAAAAGGCCACCCCAGCCAAGCGCGCAACGACCTCGGCACCATCCTGCACGCCAAACGCCCCCGCGGCTACCCCACCGAGAAACCCGTCACGGTCATCCAGGAGCTCATCAAACAATCCACCGGGCCCGGCCAAACGATCCTCGACCCGTTCACCGGCTCGGGCAGCACCGGCCGCGCCGCCCGCATCCTCGGCCGCCACGCCATCCTCATCGACATCAACACAACAACCGCCGAGCAGCGCCTGCACATCACCTCAAAACGTCACGCCAACGCCAGCTGACAGCCCGGCAGCATGTGACGAAACGACTCCCGCACCAGAAGCAGGCTGTGTGACTTTTCGCCACGCGACGGGCACGGAATGTCCACAACGAGCGAACGTTCTCGCCGACCACACCTTGCCCAGCCCTCCTAGCCTCAGACGGCCGCGTGGTGCTCCCGGGTGAGGCGTGCGTCTTCATCCGGCGTTAGCCGGCGATGAGCCCCGGCATATCACGACAAGCGCGGCACGTCCGGCGTAGCCGGCGAGTTGCGTAGGATCACTTGCGAGACGGGCGCCTGACTACCCAGACTCGGAACCGCTCGTCTGTTGTGATGGTGCCTCCGTGCGGGAGCTGCACTCGCCTGTAAGAAACACGGGTGCCCGCGAGCAGGGCTGCCGCGGTGTGCCCGAGGGGCCGGCCACACCGACTGCCCTGCAACTTGGGGATCGGGAAACTCCACGTGCGCTTCGCCCTTAGGTCCAGCGCGTGAACGAAATGGTCCTGACCGCACGCGCCCCTAGCCCAACCCACCCAGCCGCCGCTTAGAACCCCGTCCGAAGCCACATCGGTGTGTCCACCGAGGAGCGAATGCGATCCAGTCCCGCACCGGCTCAATTGCTCGCCGAGATCCCCGTAGTTCTGTAGCACGTGCGCTCCCCAAGCCGAGGCTGGGTCGGCCAACGGATCGGGTGCAATCGGTCGGCACGGTGTCCACGGTCCGGGCCGCAAGCCGTCCAGCTCGTTGGCATCTCCTGGATCCTGATTCAACTGCATCGTCAGCTTGCCGGACCGCAGGGATAAGAGCGCGTCACAGCCCTGCGATGGGCGCGGATCTCCGGCATACCACCGCTCGGTCGTACCCAGCACGCACGCCCCCACTCCGCCCAGCCAGCGGCGACCCATCCGAAGCCAGCCTTGTCCCTCAAACGGGCCAGCATGCCTATTGGTGGGACTGACATCGACGATGCGCTGAATGCTTCCAGTCTTTACATTTAACAACCCGGCGTCGGCACCGTAGGAGCCGCAGTGTAAAAACACCAGCGACCCTGAGATATCAATGGTCCCTCTGTAGGACCTCAACGGACAGTCCTCGGGCAAACTGAACTTCCGGTCCCGCCCCACGATAGTGTCGTATACCCACAATGAACGGTGTCCGGAGACACCGTAAGCTAGGTATCGGTCGGAGTGTGACGAGGCAAACTCGGCGAGACCTGGCAGCAGGCGCCCCGCCTGGGCTCCAACTACATGAGCCGACATGACAACAGCCGTCGTGAGTACCGCAACCAGCAGTCCCCTCGCTTGGCTAGAGGTCATGGCGTAGCCGTCAGCGTTCGGAACCCGTTATAGGCAACGTCCCTGCTCAAACATTCGGTTGGCTGACTGACATCGCCTGGAACCGCGCCAGCGCATGGGGCGGGGTCGTTCGCTTCCGGAGTGAGCCCATAGTCCAGAGTATTGGCGCTCCCAGGCGCGGCGCTCGTATGCCAAGTCCAGTAGATCAGGCCCAGGAACTGAGCTCCCGAGGGTCCCATCATAGCTCCCAGCTGACTAAGAAACTGTTGCGTGTGGCGAGCCGAGGCGCTCTCGTCAATTTGAGGCCGACCAGGAAGATGGTAGTACGCCCCCGACTCGGTTATCCAGACCTTAGAGAGCGGGACAGAGTCAGCAAACTTTGTGTAATGAGACACCGACGCGTGGGCTCCGGCGTCCAAAGCCCCGGTGCTAGCGCGTGGGTTGGGGTCACCATAGTCATGTAGTGCCCAAACAGGGTTGCCGCCCGGCAGGAAGTGACGATAAGTCGCGTACCAGTTATGATCGACGCCTGCCCAACCAGCGTGACGGTGTATCCGACGCTTGTCTTCGTCTGTTGTGATCCAGTGCCAGTTATCTGGCGCTGCAAAGTCGCCCGGTATCACGGTGCACGTGTTTTGGTCTGAGGCGCAGATTGACTTAAGATCCTGGAAGTACCTCGCCGCTACTACGGCGCCAAACCACCAAGTCGACTTGACCGCGGTCGTCATAGCGCCGTCGACACCAGCATAGCTCCAGCCCTTGGGCTTGACCGCGTTTGTGGCAGTCGGTTGATTGTGTTGGCAGGAGCCGGTGCGGAGATCTGGCTCGTTCCAGGCAGAGTAGTACCAGCCCCGAGCCGGGTACTCGTCCGGGTTATACACGTCCCAGTGCGTGGCCAAAAACCCTTGAACCGATCGCGCATATTCGCGTTCAGATGGTAGGTAGGGTTCTTGAAGACAGGAGTATTGGTCACGCCCAAAGCTCACGTATCCACGAAGTTTTGCGGCCTTAATCCACGAGGCCCACTGCATAAATTGATTGACAACGTATTGCGGGGGGGCGTGCGGGTCACCTTGTGGCAGGCCTATATTCCACGGAACTACGAGCCTACTGACAGTGACACAGTTCGACCCGCTGCAGCACGGTGCCCCGACCGTTGTGCAGCTACCAGGCGGCAGCAGAGCTGCCAACTTGAGCGGCTGATGCGTGGCATCCGTCGTCGGGTTGGGGATGCTCAACCCCCAACGACGCGGCGCCGTGGATAGTAATGCCCGCGTGTCTGCGGGCGTCGACGAATCACACGCGGCCCCGCGGGCTTCGCATGACGGATCAGCGGCCGTACCGGCATCGAGATTCGGATCCGGATCCAGATCCGGATCGACTGCCTCGATCGGGCCACCGCTCGCCGCACCGAAGTCGTAGCCGACTGTTACTGCGGCCGGCAGAGAGACCACAGCGAAAGTTGTGGCCGGGTGACCGTCGGCGTCGGTAGCCGTGATCTGGAACGTGGTCGGCTCGCCTGGGCGTACGTTGCCGTACGCAATATTGCGACCTGTGGCCATAGGGCAGGGCGATGCACCTGTGCCCGAGCAGTTGTCGTACGTGGTCCCAGCACGGTCCCAGCGCGATCCGATGCCGTTCAATGCATGGATCTCGATGGAGCGAATGCCGAGCGTCCCGTCGGACGCGACAATGTCAATAGTCTTGGCGTCGTCATTAGCGCGGGCGAGCACATTGGGCGCATCGTCGTCGGAGAGGCTGACCTGGGCGCGGCCCATATAGGCGATGGTTCGATAATAGCCGGGGTTTTGGATAAGGTCGGCGAAATACGCATGCCGGGCTGGGTGTTCAGGGTGCGTCGTTGTATTGGATAGGTCTGGGGTTTGTAGGGTCGTGGTCCACGCGGTGTTGCAGGTGGAGCTGAGCGGGCCACCTGAGAGCCAGCCACCGTCATCGTTTACAAGACCAGTGAAGATGCAGGCGCTTCTATTGTGCGTCCAGTTAATCAGGTTGGAGAACACCCCAGCACGTATCCGCGCCCCGTTCGGCGCGTCGTACGCAAACCCAGCGATCCCTGGTTGTAGCCCTGCGCCGCCGGTCGTGTCGAGCTGTTTGGGCAAGATGTACAGACCAGAACCAAAGAAGCCGCCGCCAGCGTACCCACCAAATTGGTCGTTCGTGTTGAATCGGTTAATCCAGTGCCAGCCGTCCCAGTTAGTGACGTTGGAATCGACCCAGATTGGATCGACGACGATCGGATAGCTCACGGCGGGTTGGTCGGTGCTTTGCGGAAGGACATTGATGCTCACCTCACGCCCAATGAGCGACGTGGTCGTCGCGAGGGTCATCCCGCGAGCGTCATGAGCCACACCAGGGAGCATGCTTAAGGCCCTGCCACTCGGGCCGTCAACGTTGATCAAGCCTCCGGGCCCGTCGGGCTGCCCGATAGAGTCGCTGGTGGGCAGGCTGAACTCGTAGCGAACCGTGGTCGAAGCCGACGGTCCCATCTGGTTGTACGTCTCCACCCCCGAGGGCGTGGGCTTGACTGCCAACGCTGCGTCGGTTCCCGTGTGGGCGTAAAACAGGCCGTCTCCTGATATCTGGCCAGCCTCGTTCGGGTTGTCAACGACGGGCGTGACGCTGACGCCCGCATTTGTGAAGTCGATCCCCTGGCCGACTGTTGCTGGCAACGTTACGTTGGTCGCCGGATGGGCGATCTCGTACGGGCTGCCCGGTTGAGGCTGATGCAGAGTCAAGTCGATAGCACTCGCGCCGTCAGGCGATGTTTGATCGATCATCGGCTCGGTTGACCCGACGAGCGTTGTGTGCCCATCGGCTCCTAACACCTGCGCGGTATGCTGGTCTACATACGCAGTGATTTGGCCACCTTGGTGCTCGATCTGCTCCTTCGGAGTCGTCGTCTGCAAAGCGTCCGGCGCCACCGCGTTCAGCGCAGTCAACTGATCCGAGCTACTGGCTCCGGATGGCGAGGATTGGGGCAACGAGTCGGTCCCCGGCGCCACCTGGGCAAAGGACCCCATGTCGGGGGCCGCAGCGCATGACCACTGCGGCGAGGGATTGCTCGTACAACCCACCAGCACGACCCAGCGTTTCACAGCCTGGTTGCCCGCGACATCGGTTGCCGTAACCGCAACCTCATGCCCACCAGGACCAACGAGGTCTGAAGACAACGTGGCGTCCGTACTCAACGCGCACCCAGCAGCCAAGCACGACGAGGAGTCCGTCCTCGATTGAAGCTGTCCGTCGATCTGAATGCTCAACGATGCCACGGCAGACCCGATCCCTAGGCCGGCACCGTCGGTCGCGGACGCATGCACTCCATACGACGGTTCCGTTAGCGCCACCGCCGGATCCACGCCGACTAAGGCACCGGAGGCCGCGACCACCGGTGGCGCACGATCAACATGAACCGCATAGTTTGCGACGGTCACATGCCCGAGTTGGTCTGATGCGGAAACCGTAATCTCGTGAGCACCCGCTGCTAGGGCCCCTGTGGGGATCTCGAAGACGTGGCGGAGATCGCAGCGCTGTGACAGCGTACAAGGCTGCTCGAAGCTCTGATAGGCGGAGTTATCGACGGTCATATTGAGTGCTGCTACGCCCCCACCGGAACCATCCATAGCGGCAACTTCTATCACCGCATTCGACGCCCCCAACCAGCCACCCTCCAGTGCCTTACCGCCTGAGTATGCGGTTACCTCTGGACCAACGGCATCAACGGTGAACGAGACCTGCTCGGAAGCCATTTGGCCAGCCAACGACTCAGCCATTACGACCACTTCGTGCAC
The DNA here is from genome assembly GCA_038204125.1 of Mycobacteriales bacterium. GTDB lineage: Bacteria > Actinomycetota > Actinomycetes > Mycobacteriales > Nakamurellaceae > Nakamurella. The sequence continues at coordinate 907 of JBBRDH010000122.1, read as the reverse complement.
CCCCACGGCCAGCTGCGCCATCGAGAACGGAACGTGACGCTGAGAGGAGCACCCCGTGCAGGGCGGGTTGAAGGCATCGATCGCTTGGCCGTCGAGCACCGTTCGGACGCTTCCGATACCGCTGCTAGCGGAGGCGGTAATGTCGAGCCCGAGCGGCTGGGGGTTGATGACTTGGCCTTGCGCATCGGCCAGAGACCCCGTCAGAGCCAGCGTGGGTTGTTGGTTCTCAGCCTTGATCGTCTGAGTCTGGCTGGTGGTGCTGCCGGATGCGTCAGTTGCGCGAACTTCGAGGCTGTGCGTCCCGTCCGCCAGTCCCGTGGTGTCGACGTTGGTGTCATGGTCGAGCGTGCAGCTGAAGCCGGGGCAGGTTTGGTCTGCTGTGTCGATGCTGGTGCCATCGATGAGGATGTTCAGATGGGTGACTCCCGACGCAGGATGATCTGCGCTGCCGTCGGTGGCGTTGATGTGCAGGGTGTTCGTGTCGCCGGTCAGCCATTTCGATGCGGTAGCGGCGTCGTTAACGTCGCCGCTGAGGGTGATGGTGGGTGGGGTGTTGTCGGTGATGGCGGTGACATGGTCGGCGCGGTCGTAGGTGTAGGTGGTCGTTTTGCCAGTGGGGTCGGTGCGGGTCGTTGATCCGTTGTTGTAGGTGAACGTGGTCGTTGGCCCGGTGGTGATGGTGGCGGTCGCGGCGTCGGTGATCGAGGCGACTTTGGTGGTGCAGTTCGGGGTGGCGGGGTAGGCGATGCGGGTCTCGGTGCCGTTGGGTTGGCCGATCTTGATGAGCCGGTCGCAGATCCCGTAGGTGTAGGTGATGGTGTGCCCGGCCGGGTCGGTGTGGCTGCTCATCCGGTTGCGGCTGTCGTAGGTGTAGGTGTGGTGGCTGCCGTCGGGGAGCGTGAGCTGG
>JBBRDH010000121.1:0-16161 GCA_038204125.1 Mycobacteriales bacterium | reverse complement strand
CGGAGGCGAGCGTGAACCGCGAACAGGACCCATCAACAACGACGCACCGTCGTCCCCATGGGGAATTACGTGACCAACCAGGGTGGGGAATTACGTGACCAACAACCCGCTCAACCTGGGGAATTACATGACCGCTGACAGTGCACCTCTCCTGAGCCCCCGCCGCCATCCGCTGCCGTCACTCCGCTCACCGAGATGTCAACTGCGGCAGCCACTTGGTGAGATCCAAGATCCCGACCACCCGCGTGTGCGCGGGTCGGTCGCACGGATATCCGTTTGGTGCTATCGAGCAGGACCCGAACGTTGTACCTTTCTACCTATCAGCTCTGATGGTCCATCACCCGAGGATGCCCGATGAAAACTCGCCTCCAAACGCTGCTCCTGACAGCCGTGCTGGCGGTCGGAACCCTCGTCCTTGCTGCTGGACCAGTGGGCGGCGCAGTCGTCGCCCCGACCGTGCTCTACGGCGTGGACCGCTCGGGCTCAACCGTGAAGAAGTTCACCGGCACGTCAACCGGAGCGTTTTCGAGCACGACGGTGGCGCGGGGCCTGAGCTCCGTGCGGTCACTGGCTGTCGACCCGGCCGGCAATGTGACAATCCTGAACAACGGTTCACTGGTACGCCTCTCGGCCGGCGGCAGCCAACGTGCAATCGCCGCGAACCTCACCGGCCTGGTCGCAATGGTCGTCGACAGCCACGGCACGGTCTTCGTCGCACAATCCCGACGGGTGATCCGCATCTACCAGCCCAGCGGTGTCCAGACCGTGATCGGGTCGTCCCCGGAGGATATCGAGGCGCTCGGCGTGGACGGATCGGGACGCGTCACGGTCGCCGCTCGGGACGAGACTCTCCATCTCGAACTCCGGACGTTTTCCAGGACTGCCGGTGCCCCGCCGGTGGTGCGTTCAATCGGATTGATCGAAGACCAGGGGTACAACATCTTTCCCTTCCTGGAGACCGCGAACGGCACGATCTTCGTGCAGTCTCAGGCCGTCGGCGGTTCCGGTGCGGAATTTGTTTCGCGGATCAATGCGGGGAGCAGTATCTCGACCGACCAGAACACCAGGCTCGCCGACTACGCCTGGACGGTGGACCCGCGCACCCGACTTCACCTCATGCAGACGAGAAAGTGGTGCTACGACCCGGACTTCACCTGTGTGGAGAACCGCACGGTCGACCACATCCTCATTTTCCCGGACACCGGCGGCGTGCCTCGCCTCGTGCCGGTAGCGGGCCTGGCCCTACCCCCGGGCGGGATCGCCGTATCCACCGATCAGACCACCTACGCGGCGGCGGGTTCAGCCCTGGTCCGCATCCCGGCCGCCGGCGGGGCGGCCCAGACGCTGGTACCCGGGAGCTACTCCCTGCTCACGGTAAAGCCGGGCACCTGACCCGTGCCTCCCCGGTCGAACTCGCGGACCAAATCGCCCAAGGAGCCGTCACCCGCCGGGCGGCCGACCTGAAGCGAGAGGCCCTGGCTCGTCAGCTTGCGGCTGCTTTGGCTCCAGGTCCACTGAAGATCGCCCTGACCGACGCCCCGCGCGGCCGGGATCAATCGCGTCGGCCCGACAGATCAGTCCCCGTCGATACGGCACAGCGAATGAACCGTGGACGATCGGCAGGAATGGCAGCGGAGGCAATTGGCCCACCCGTCAGTCGCCGGTATCGTGATGCCCGGCCAGTGGGCCGTCCGCGAACCAGATGGTTCCGCTTGGATGCGACTTCCGATCAGCGTATCAAAACCGTTGCGGCGGAACGATCTCGGCCCCTCACCGGCCCGGACCGAGCGTCAAATACGTGACCACGACTACGACCGCAAGCCGGAGCGCCACGGCGCACATTCCCCCGGGCAACAGGGCCGACGGTGATTGCCCTGCCCCCTAAGCTCATCTGTTCCCAGCTCGGCACCTTTATCGAAGCTGCGAACCCGCCGTGAAGAATGCGGCTACGGACAGCTCAGCATGCACCCGGCGGAGTTCTGCGACGCCGACATCGGTCAAAGTCTCGGCGAAGGCCAGGCCGGGGGCCGGGGCCACCGGGACCTCGGAGGGCACCACCAGCACCGGAATCCCGGCCAGGGCGGCCGAGCGGGAACCGGCGGGCGAATCCTCGATCACCAGGCACGCCGACGCCGGAAGGTCCAGCAGCTCGAGCGCACGTAGGTAGGGCTCCGGGTCCGGCTTGTTGTTGTGTACCTCATCGCCGCAGACCGTGGCGTCGAAGTTCTGATGGCCGATCGTGTCCAGGGCGATGTCGACGAGTTCGCGGTAGGTCGCCGTCACCAGCGCTGCCTGTAAACCGTCGGCGCGCACAGCGGCGATCAACTCCGGCGCGCCCGGCTTGAACGGAATTCCAAGGGCGAACAGTTCCTTGGTGGCGTCGGTCAGTTTGGCCGCCGTCTCGGCCGGGTCGGCGTCGACTCCGAACTCGGTGTGCAGCATGTCGACAGTCGTCCACTGGTCCTGTCCGACCATGGCGTCCCGGGCCTCCGGAGAAAGCCGCCGGCCGAACCCCTTCGCCACCCGCTCCAGCGCGATCGTCCACAATTTCTCGGAATCGGTGACGGTGCCGTCCATGTCGAACAGCACCGCCCGGAGTTCGGGCGCGGATCCGCCGACGACTGCCTCGTCGCCGGCGTATTCGGGGGCGCTCATCTGGCGGCGAAATACTTCGCCTCGGGATGGTGCACGATCAGCGCGGAGGTCGACTGCTCCGGGTGCAGCTGGAACTCCTCGGACAGTTCGACGCCGATCCGCGACGGATCGAGCAGCGTCACCAGCTTGGTCTGCTCCTCGACGTCGGGGCAGGCCGGATATCCGAACGAGTAACGTGCGCCCCGATATCCCAGATCGAAGAACTTCTCCACCTCCGCCGGATCGTCGGACGCCGCGGTCGTCCCGTCGGGGAACCGCAGCTCCGACCGGATCCGCTGATGCCAGTACTCGGCGAGCGCCTCGGTCAGCTGGACGGACAGGCCGTGCACCTCCAGGTAATCCCGGTAGGCGTTCGCCGCGAACAATTCGTTGGCGAAATCGGCCACCCGCTGCCCCATCGTCACCACGGTGAAGGCGATGACGTCGATCTCGCCGGATTCCTCGGGCCGGAAGAAATCGGCGAGGCACAGGTGGCGGTCGCGGCACTGCCGCGGGAATGCGAAACGGGCGACCTCCGGGGCCCCCAGAGTCGGCTCGGCCAGGACGATCAATTCGTCGCCTTTGGACACGCACGGGAAATAGCCGTACACCACGGCGGCCTGAAGGATCTGCTCGGTGTGCAGCCGCTCGAGCCAATACCGCAGCCGCGGCCGGCCCTCGGTCTCGACCATTTCCTCGTAACTCGGCCCCTTGCCGCCCTTCGTCCCGCGGAGCCCCCACTGCCCCATGAAGGTGGCCCGCTCGTCGAGCATCGCAGCGTAGTCGGCCAGCGGAATTCCCTTGATCACCCGGGAGCCCCAGAACGGCGGGGTCGGGACCGAGTTACTTGTCGCGACGTCGGACCGGGCCGGCATCTCGCCGAGGCTCGCTTCCTCGGCCAACCGCCGGGTCTCCGCAATCCGTTGCGAGCGTTCGTGTCTGGTCTTGCGTTCCGCGATCTTGACCTTTTCCGCGGCGGCCGCCTCCGGGTCGAGACCCCGTTTTCGGGACATCACCCCGTCCATCAGCCGCAATCCCTCGAAGGCGTCCCGGGCATACCGCACATCGCCGTCGAACACCGCCGTCAGGTCGTTCTCGACGTAGGATCGGGTCAGCGCCGCGCCGCCCAGCAGCACCGGGAATTTCTGGCCGATACCGCGCGCATTCATCTCCTGCAGGTTGTCCTTCATCACCACGGTTGATTTCACCAGCAGACCGGACATACCGATAGCGTCGGCGCTCGATTCCTCGGCTGCGTTCAGGATGGTGGATATCGGCTGCTTGATTCCGAGGTTGACCACCGAGTAGCCATTGTTGGTCAGAATGATGTCGACCAGGTTCTTGCCGATGTCGTGGACGTCGCCCTTCACCGTGGCCAGCACGATCGTGCCCTTACCGCCGGCATCGGCCTTTTCCATGTGCGGTTCGAGATAGGCCACCGCGGTCTTCATCACCTCTGCCGAGGTGAGCACGAACGGCAGCTGCATCGCGCCCGAGCCGAACAACTCCCCCACCGTCTTCATGCCCTCGAGCAGGGTGTCGTTGATGATCTCCAGCGGGCTCCGGCGCTGCATGGCCTCGTCGAGGTCGGCCTCGAGCCCGTTCTTCTCGCCGTCGATGATCCTTCGCTGCAACCGTTCGTCCAGCGGCAACTCCAGTAGCTCCGCGGCCCGGGTGGCCCGGCCGGCCGCCGTCGTCGCGCCGTCGAACAATTCCAGGATCTTGGACAGCGGGTCGTAACCCTCCCGCCGCCGGGCATAAACCAGGTCGAGGGCGGCGGTGCGCTGCTCGTCAGGAATCCGGGCCATCGGCAGGATCTTCGACGGGTGAACGATCGCCGAATCCAGGCCGGCATTCACGCATTCGGCCAGGAACACTGAATTGATGACCTGCCGGGCGGCGGGATTCAGCCCGAACGAGATGTTCGAAACACCCAGCGTGGTCTGCACATCCGGGTGCCGCCGCTTGAGCTCCTTGATGGCCTCGATGGTCTCGATCCCGTCGCGACGGGTTTCCTCCTGGCCCGTGGCGATCGGGAACGTCAGGCAGTCGATCATGATGTCAGATTCCCGCATGCCCCAATTGGAAGTCAGATCCTTGATCAGCCGCTCCGCGATGGCGACCTTCAGGTCCCGGGTCCTGGCCTGGCCCTCCTCGTCGATGGTCAGCGCCACCACCGCCGCGCCGTGCTCGCGAACCATTGGCATGACCTTCGCGAACCGGGATTCCGGGCCGTCGCCGTCCTCGAAGTTCACCGAGTTGATGATCGACCGGCCGCCGAGGTGTTCGAGCCCGGCCTGGATGACCGGCGGCTCGGTGGAGTCCAGCATGATCGGCAGCGTGGACGCGGTAGCCAGGCGACCTGCCGCCGCGGCCATGTCGATCGCGCCGTCGCGGCCCACGTAGTCGACGCACAGGTCCAGTAGATGCGCGCCGTCCCTGGTCTGCGCCCTGGCGATCTGGATGCAGTCGTCCCATTTCCCGGCCAGCATCGCGTCCCGAAAAGCCTTGCTGCCGTTGGTGTTCGTCCGCTCGCCGATCATCAGTACCGAGGCGTCCTGCTCGAACGGGACCGTCTGGTAGAGGGAGGAGAGGCCGGGCTCGGGGCGCGGCCGGCGGGACGCGGGCTTAGCCGTGCGAACCGCTTCGACCACTTGGCGCAGGTGTTCGGGGGTCGTGCCACAGCAGCCGCCGACCAGGCCGAGGCCGAATTCGGTGACGAACCCGGTCAACGCCTCGGCCAGCTCGTCCGGCTGCAGAGGATAGAGCGCGCCCTTCGGGCCGAGCTGCGGCAGGCCGGCGTTCGGCATCACCGACACACCTACCCTGGCGTGTCGGGACAGGTAACGCAGGTGCTCGCTCATCTCGGCCGGGCCGGTCGCGCAGTTCAGCCCGATGTAGTCGACGCCCAGCGGCTCGATGGCGGTCAGCGCCGCGCCGATCTCCGAGCCGAGCAGCATCGTGCCGGTGGTCTCGACGGTCACGTGCACGATCACCGGCACCATGATCCCGGTCGCCGTCATGGCGCGTTTGGCACCGATCACCGCGGACTTCACCTGCAACAGGTCCTGCGCGGTCTCGATCAGGACAGCGTCGACCCCGCCCTCCAGCATTCCGGCGGTCTGCTCCTGGTAGGCGTCACGCAGATGGGCGAAGCCGGTGTGGCCCAGGGTCGGGAGCTTGGTGCCGGGACCGACCGAGCCGAGCACGAACCGGGGAAAGGCTGCCGTGGAGAACTCGTCCGCCTCCTGCCGGGCCAACTTCGCCCCGGCCAGCGCCAACTCGTGGATCCTGTCCGCGATGTCGTATTCGGCGAGGTTCGCCCAGTTGGCGCCGAAGGTATTGGTCTCGATGGCGTCGACGCCGACCTCGAGGTAGGCGCGATGAACGGCCCGCACGATGTCCGGCCGGGTGACGTTGAGGATCTCGTTGCAGCCCTCGAGGCCCGCGAAGTCGTCCAGGCTGGGGTCCTGATCCTGCAGCATGGTGCCCATCGCGCCGTCGGCGACGATGACCTTCTGGGCCAGGGCGGCCAGCAACGGGTGAGAAGCGGGCGCCGATGGGGTCGAACTCAGCGGGCTATCGGGCGGGGCCGGTGCAAGTGTCACCCCCCAAGAGTAATGGCGCCGTTGTCCCGCACAGCGGTAATAGCGGCGGGTCCCGGCAGTGACCCGGGTGGCGAGAGCGCGGCACGTAGGGTGATCGGCGTGAGTCAAGCATTTGATACCCCGTTCACTCCGCTGCGCGCGCCGGTGATGGTCGCGGCGTTCGAGGGTTGGAACGACGCCGGGGACGCGGCGACGGCGGCGATCGATCAGCTGGGCGTGGTGTGGGACGAGACGCCGCTCACCGAGCTGGACCCGGAGGGTTTCTACGACTTTCAGGTGAGCCGGCCCAACGTCCGGCTGGTCGACGACGGGGTCACCAGGGTCATCGACTGGCCGACCACCCGGCTTTCGGTGTGCCGGCTGCCCTCGGCCGCGCACGACATCATCCTGGTGCACGGGATCGAGCCGAACTTCCGCTGGCGGGCGTTCTGCCGGGAACTGCTCGATATTGCGCTGAACCTGCAGGTCAGCAGCATCATCAGCCTGGGTGCACTGTTGGCCGACGTACCGCACACCCGCCCCGTGCAGGTCACCGGATCCGCGCACGACCCCGCGACAGCCACCCGGCTCGGCCTGACGCAGTCCACCTATGAAGGACCGACCGGCATCTCCGGGGTGTTCCAGGACGCCTGCGTGAAAGCCGGCATGTCGGCCATCTCGTTCTGGGCCTCGGTCCCCCACTACGTTTCGCAGGCACCGTCGCCCAAGGCAACCCTGGCGCTGCTCCACCGCGTCGAGGAGATCCTGGACCTCGAGGTGCCGCTCGGCGGGCTGCCGCAACAGGCCGACGAATGGGAGGTCGAGGTGTCGCAGATCGCCTCGGAGGACGAGGAGATCTCGGAGTACATCAAGGCCCTGGAGGAGCGTGACGAAGCCGACGAACCGCTGAAGCCGGCGTCGGGCGAGTCGATCGCGGCCGAGTTCGAGCGGTACCTGCGACGCCGCGGGCCGAGGCCGGGCGACAGTAAGCGGTAATCAGTCAGCTACGCTTAGTTACTTTCTGTATGATGCTGGATACGGAACGCTCGCGGACGACGGGATTGACGAATGACCGCATTCCAGACGACCGAGCCACCGCTGGGACGGCCGACCTCTCCGACGCCGCTCGGGTTCAGCGGGGAGGCTCAATCGGCCGAGGACCTGCTGGTCCGGGCGGGCGCCGCTGACCAGGATGCGTTCCGGTCGCTGTATGAGTCGTTCTCCGCCCGGGTCTACGGCCTGGTGCTACGCATCCTGCGGGACGCGAGCCAGGCCGAGGAGGTCGCACAGGAAATTTTCTTCGAGATCTGGCGGCGGGCAGCACGTTTCGACCGCGCCAAGGGCAGCGCGACGTCCTGGATCATGACGTTGACCCACGCGCGCGCCGTTGACCGGGTCCGCCAGTCGCAGGCCAGCCGCGACCGCGACCACCGCTCCAGCGTCGACAACTTCGACCGGGACATCGATTCGGTCTCCGAAGCCGTGCTCCAGCGCGAGGATTCCGGCCGGATCCGCGACTGCCTCGAATCCCTCACCACCCTGCAGCGCCAATCGGTGACGCTCGCCTACTTCGGCGGCCACACCCAACGCGAGATCAGCGAGCTCATCCACGTCGCCATCCCCACCATCAAGACCCGAGTCCGCGATGGCCTGATCCGCCTCCGCGACTGCATGGGCGTCACCGCCTGATTTCCAGGCTTGGCCTGGCGGATGGATGTCCGCCGCCGCTCAACCCGACCGCCGCGCCGCGAGACCACCGCGGGAGCCGTTGCGGGCTCCGCACGGACGAAGGTTGCGGATTTGGTGACCGTGGGACAGGAGTCGCCACATTCGTCCGCGCTGAGCACGGGGGCACCTCCCGCTTGCGGGGGATTGATCCTCGCCGGACGCTCTACCGGGGACTGATCCTCGCTGGACGCTCCACCGGGGACTGATCCTCGCCGGAGGCTCCAGACGGGGCGGACCGGTGGACCGGCGGGCTCAGCGCAGCGGAATGCCGAGCAGCGCATCGACGGCGACAGCCGCGGGGGGGCCGTCCAGGGGGCCGGCGGCCCAGCGGTCCAGGAGTGTTACCGCGGCGGGGGTGTCGAGGTCGTCGGACAACGCCGCACGGAGCTCGCCGATGACACCGGAGGCGTCGGGGCCGGAGCGCGCGGCAGCAGCCCGCCAATTCGCCAGCCGGTCGGTCGCCTCGGTCAACAAAGCGTCGCTCCAGGAGCGGTCCTGCCGGTAGTGGCCGGTCAACAGGGCCAGCCGGATCGCCATCGGGTCCACCCCGGCGCTGCGGAGCCGGGACACGAAAACCAGGTTGCCGCGGGACTTGGACATCTTCTCGCCGTCCAGCCCGATCATGCCGGCGTGGGTGTAGTGCTCGGCGAATCGGGGCGCGCCGGTGATCACCTCGGCATGGGCGGCCGAGCATTCGTGGTGCGGGAAGATCAGGTCGCTGCCGCCGCCCTGCACATCGATCGGCCGGCCCGCCCGCACCCCGAGCCGGTTGCCCGCGATCGCCGCGCATTCGATATGCCAACCGGCCCGGCCGGCGCCCAGCGGAGATTCCCAGGACGGCTCCCCCGGTCTCGCCATTCGCCACAGCACCGGGTCGAGTCTATTTTTCTTTCCCGGTCGATCCGGGTCACCGCCCCGTTCGCCAAAATACCCGAGCATCGTATTCTCGTCATACCGGGACTCATATCCGAACCGCCCCGTTGAATTCACGTCGAAATAGACGTCGGCGAATTCCTGGTCCGAGACCCGGTAGGCCGCACCGGCATCCAGCAACTCCTGGACGGCCGCGCCGACCTCGTCCATCGCTTCGACCGCGCCGATGTAATGCTTCGGCGGCAATATTCGCAGCGCCGCCATGTCATGGCGGAACAATTCGATCTGGCCCGCGGCCAGGTCCGCCCAATCGACGCCGTCACGCGCGGCCCGCTCGAGCAACGGGTGGTCGATATCGGTGATGTTCTGCACATAGTCGACTTGGTGGCCAAGATCGCGCCACCGCCGCTGCACCAGGTCGAAAGCCAGATAGGTGGCCGCGTGCCCCAGGTGGGTCGAATCGTACGGCGTGATCCCGCAGACGTAGAGGGTAGCAACGTCGCCGGGTGCGGTCGGCCGGACAGTACCGGTCGAGGAATCGAAAAGCCTTAGCGGAGCGCCCTTTCCGGCCAGAGAGTCAGCCGATGAGCCGGCCGGGGGGTCGGGCGGGGTGTCGATGGAAGGCAGCGGGGGTGATGGCCAGGAATGCACCGGTTCACCCTAGTCGGTGCCCGGGTCAGCCCCGGTCTGCCGAGAATGCTGCCGGGAATCCGGCGCCGGCCCACGCCGGACGGCCGGTACGACGTGGCGGTTCGTCCGGATCACCGACCGTTGCCAGCCACGCAACGTGTTGCCGCGCAACGCATTCGGCGGCGACGAGGCGGGGAACATCAGGTTTCCGTGGTCGCGGTGGTGCGGCAGGTTCACCGCGTGCCCCAATTCGTGGGCGAGCACCGTTTCGTCGTAGGTGTGCGCCGCCCGCTCGTCGAACAAGGATGCCTGGGCGATCACCCAGTCGGCGGAGATGCCCAGTGAGCAACCGGTGGTGTGGCCGGCGATCTCCCGGACGACGATCACCGTCAGCGGGGCCCCGACCAACAGGGGCCCGCCGCCCGCGTGACGACGGTAGAAGGCGGTCCGGCCGAGGATGTCGTCCAGCAGCAAGGCCCGGTCGGCCCGCGGATCCAGCGCTTCCCGCGGGGCGATCTCAGTGATCGTCCGAACATCGGTGACCCTCACCCTGATCCCGGCCTGCTCGCGCAGAATTCGGTCCGCCGCCCGCAACGAAGGCTCGACCCGTTCGGGGGTGGTCAACGGCCGGCCAGCCTCGTCGCACAGGATCAGTACCTGGACGCGTAGCACCGCGGGCTCGTCGGATCCGTTCCGGGCCGAACCTGACGCAACGTCGACGGCCAACTCCCCCAGCCGGACTCCCGCGCCGGCCAGGTCCACCGAGATGCCGGCAACGGTCCGGCCCAACACCCGCGCCAGCCCGCCGAGCGGCGAGCCGGTCACCCCAGGCCGGGGTTCACAGCGGCGGCCAGGGAATGGCGGTGCGGGTCCGGGGCGGATCGCGGAACACGCCGGTGGTTCGGAGCCGGGAAACCCTCGCCCGCAGCGCTTTCACCTCGGCCCTGGTCAGCAGCTCGTCCATTTCGTCGGCCAGCTCGCCGCTCAGGCCGGACGCCAACCGGGCCAGCCCCTCGGACACCGGCTCCGGCAACTCTTTCCCGGCGAAGCCCCACAGGATGGTCCGAAGTTTGTCGTCGGTGTGGAAACAGAGGCCGTGGTCGACGCCGAGCACCCGGTCGTTCCCGGCCGACAGCACGTGGGAACCCTTGCGGTCAGCGTTGTTGACGACCATGTCGAAACCGGCCAGCACCGCCAGCTGGGGGGCGTCGGCGTGTACGACGGCGACCTCCATCCCCCCTACGTCGACCGCCCGGAACACGGTCAGCCAGCCCGGCGTGACGCCGCTGAGCGGCACCAGGTCGACCAGCTGGGGCGCTCCGGCAGGCTCGTCGACCCAGCGCTGCACCATGCCCGAGCCGTACGGCCCGTCGCGCAGGATGGTCAGCGGAACGCAGTCCCAGCCGGCATACTCGGCGATCCGGCGGGCCGCGACCTCGCGGTGCGCAAGGGTCCCGTCCGGAAAATCCCAGAGCGGCCGCTCACCGCGGATCGGCTTGTAGACGCACTCGACGTCGACGCCGTCCGCCGAGGCGCAGGCCAGCAGGGTGAGATTCGACGCGTCGGTGAGCCGGCCGGTGACCTCGATGGTGCCCTCGGTCAGGACGTGGCGGATCGTCTCGTCGGAGAGCGCGGCATCGGTGCCCGACTCGAATCCCGATGCCGCCTCGTCAGGCGCCGGCACCGCGGTGGTAGCCGTTCAGCCGCGGGCAGATGTGCCCTTCCGGATCGAGCGGGTTCGAGCAGAGCGGGCAGGGCGGCCGGCCCGCGGCGACGACCATTTCGGCGCGGCGGGCGAAGTCGCGGGCCTCGGCGAGGGTGAGGAACACCCGCAGGGCGTCCGGGCCGTCCTCACGGTCCTCCAGGACGACGTCCTCGCCCACTTCTTCCTCTGAGAGCGCAAGGAGTTCGACGATCACCTGCGATTCGTCGCCGTCGTAGGCCAGCCCCATGGTGCCGACCCGGAATTCGGCGTCGACCGGGGTGGTCAGCCTCAGATCGTCGGACAGGGCGTTGCCGCCGGCGCCGGGGTCCGCGCCGAACCGCTTGGCCACCTCTGTGATCAGCGAGCCAAGCCGGTCGGCGAGGACCGCAACCTGCTGCTTCTCGCAGGACACCGAGAAAACGCGGGCGCCGTCGGCGACCTGGAAGAAGAATTCGCGGTCGCCGGGCTGCCCGATGGTCCCGGCGAGGAAGCGATCGGGTGAGCGGAAGACGTGGATCTGTCGAGTCATGGCACCTTCGAGCTTATGTCAGCGGAACGCGGGGCCGAGGCTGCGCGGACCGGGTGTCAACGGGTGGCATTTGTCAGACAGGTGCGGGTCGGCCAGGGCTGGTCAGCCTGTGACGCCACCCGGTACGGCGTCGGAGACATCCGGCGAGACATCCGGCGAGACATCCGGCGAGGCAGCCGGCGAGCTGCCGGTGTCGTGGGCCCCGTTGCCACCGACGCCCGGCGCAGCGGCGCCCGCAGGATGGGTACCCGAAACGTCCCCATTCGATTCCCTGGTCGGTTCACCCGCTGCCAAGGGAGCGGGTTCAGGCGGCGGCGGCGGACGGAGCGAGCCCAGTTCGCCGGAGTCGTTGACCCGCTCGACGAACGGTCGGAGCGGGGTGTAGCGGATCACCGAGAGCGACGCCGGTGCGACGACGATCCGCTGAAAGCCGTCGAGGTGCATCCCGAGGGCGTCGGCCAGGAGCGCCTTGATGACGTCGCCGTGCGAGCAGACCAGCAGCACCCCGTCGCCCACGGACTCCATCTGCACGCGCAGGGCTGCCACCGCCCGTACCGACACGTTGGCGAGCCCCTCGCCGCGGGGAAACACAGCGGCCGACGGGTGCTGCTGGACGGTCCGCCAGATGTCCTCGCCACCAAGGTCTTTCAGCGCTCGACCGGTCCAGTCGCCGTAGTCGACCTCGGCGAACCCGTCGTCCGTGTGCAGCGTCAGCCCGGTCGCCGCGGCCAACGGCGCGAGCGTTTCCTGGCACCGGACCATCGGCGAGCTGACTAGTTTGTCGATCCCGATCGAGGCCAGCCTGGCGGCCACCGCGTCGGCCTGTTCGCGGCCACGGTCGTTCAGGTGCACCCCGGCCGACCGGCCCGCCAGGATGCCGGCGACGTTGGCGGTGGATTGCCCGTGCCTGAGCAGCACGACCGTCGTCATGGCTTGACCGCTTTCAGATCCGGGCTCATTTGAGCCCGCCGGCCGACAGGGCCACGATCACCGCGACGCCGACCAGCCATCGGTACCAGACGAAGGTGGTGATCTTGTGACCGACGACGAACTTGAGCAGCCAGCCGACCGCGATGTACGCGACGACGAACGACACGACGGTGGCCACTGCGGTGGGCGCAGCGCCGACGCCGCCGTCCTTGAGCGCGGAGGGCAGTTCGTAACCGCCGGCACCGATCAGCGCCGGAATGCCGAGCAGGAACGACAGTCGGGTCGCCGCCACCCGGTCCAGCCCGCGCATCAGGCCGACGGAGATGGTGGCGCCGGAACGGGACACGCCGGGCACCAGGGCAAGGCACTGGGCGAAGCCGATCAGCAGCGTGTCGGTCAGGTTGAGCTCGCGCTCGGCCCGGTCCTGCCGGGCAATCGCCTCGGCCAGCAACATCACGCCGCCCCAGACGATCAAAGCGATCGCCACCACCCACAGGCTCCGGAGCGAGGTGGAGATGAAGTGCCGCAACGCGAATCCGACCACCGCGATGGGCAGCGAGCCGATGATGACGAGCCACGCCATCCGGTAGTCGGGGTCCCGGCGGCGGCCGGAGTCGGCGAGCCCGCGCACCCAGGCCATGAACAGCCGGCGGATGTCCGACCAGAAGAAGAGGACCACTGCGAGGATCGCGCCGACCTGGATCACGGCGGTGAATGCGGTGATGTCGGGCCGGGTGATGTCGTAGCCCAGCATCTTCGAGACGATGGTGAGGTGGCCGGTCGAGGAGATCGGCAGGAACTCGGTCAGGCCTTCGACGATGCCCAGGATGATCGCGTGCAGGATGCTCACGCGACGATGCCCGCCTTCCGGGCTGCGTCTCGGACGGTCTGCAAGGTGTTCACGCGGGACTCCAGATCACGGTCGGTGGGCGAAATGTTGACGGTGCTGACGCCGGCTGCGGCCAGGGTCCGCAGCCGGTCGGTGATCCGGTCGGCATCACCCAGCAGGCTCGTCCGGTCAAGGAAGCCGAACGGCACAGCGGCCGCCGCGCCAGCGTAGTCGCGGGCGAGGAACAGTTCCTGCACTTCGTCCGCCTCGTCCTCGTAGCCCATCGAGGCGGCGATCCGATGGTAGAAGTTGGTCTGCTTGGAGCCCATCCCGCCGATGTACAGCGCGGCGGTCGCCCGGACCGGCCCGGCGGCCACCTCCGGGTCGGGGTGCACCGACACCGAGGTCTGCACCGAGATGTCAAGGGCCGCAGGGTCTCTTCCGGCAGCAGTGGCGGCCTGTCGGATCCGGGCAATCGACCCGGCGCCGGCCTGCGGGTCGAAGAAGATGGCGAGCCAGCCGTCGGCGATCTCGCCGGTGAGGTCCAGATTCTTCGGGCCCAGGGCAGCGAGGTAGAGCGGGATGTGCCGGCGGACGGGGTCGAGCGAGAGCACCAGGGACTTGCCCTGACCATCGGGCAGCGGCAGCGTGAAGTGGGTGCCGCCGGCGGTGACCCGGCGCCGCGCCACCGCCTGCTCGACGATCTGGACGTACTCACGGGTCCGCCCCACCGGGTCGGCGAACCGGACCCCGTGCCAGCCCTCGGACACCTGCGGACCCGATACGCCCAGCCCGAGGCGGAACCGGCCGTCGGAGATCGCGTCCAGAGTCGCCGCCGTCATGGCGGTCATCGCCGGGCTCCGGGCCGGAATCTGCAGCACCCCGGAGCCGATGCCGATCCGGCTGGTCCGGCCGGCGATCGCGCCCAGCACCGACACCGCGTCCGACCCGTACGCCTCGGCCACCCAGACCACGTCGTAGCCCAGCCGATCGGCCTGGACCGCCAGCTCGATGTTCGCGTGCAACTGCGCCGCCGAGGTGACGTATCCCAGGTTGAGACCGAGACGCATGAGTGAGCTCCGCTCAGGAAGGTGGGTGATCAGGCGCCGACGTAGGTGGCGAGATGCTCGCCGGTGAGGGTGGAACGGGCCTGCACCAGTGCCCTCGGGGTCCCCTCGAAAACGATCCGGCCGCCGTCGTTGCCGGCCCCGGGACCGAGGTCGATGATCCAGTCGGCGTGCGCCATGACGGCCTGGTGGTGCTCGATGACGATGACCGACTTGCCGCTGTCGACGAGCCGGTCGAGCAGGCCCAGCAGCTGCTCGACGTCGGCGAGGTGCAGCCCGGCGGTCGGCTCGTCCAGGACGTAAACCGTTGAGCCGCTGCTCTTCTCCACCATCCGCGCGGCCAGCTTGAGCCGCTGCCGTTCGCCGCCCGACAGCGTCGGGAGCGGCTGGCCCAGGGTCAGGTAACCGAGCCCGACGTCGGCCAGCCGGTCGAGGATCGCGCATGCGGCCGGGGTGTGCGCCTCGCCGTCGCCGAAAAACTGGTGGGCCTGGGTCACCGACATCGCCAGCACCTCGCTGATGTCCTTCCCGCCCAGGTGATACTCGAGCACCGAGGCGTCGAACCGCTTCCCCTCGCACACCTCGCAGGTGGTGGCGACCCCGGCCATCATCGCCAGGTCCGTGTAGATGACGCCGGCCCCGTTGCAGTTGGGGCAGGCACCCTCGGAATTCGCGCTGAACAGCGCCGGTTTGACGCCGTTGGACTTCGCGAACGCTTTGCGGATCGGCTCCAGCAGGCCGGTGTACGTCGCGGGGTTACTCCGCCGGGAGCCCTTGATCGCCCCCTGGTCGACCGACACCACGCCCTCGCGACCGGAGACGGAGCAGTCGATCAGCGAGCTCTTGCCGGAGCCGGCGACGCCGGTGACGACGACCAGCATGCCGAGCGGGATGTCGACGTCCACGTCGCGGAGGTTGTGCGCCGTGGCGCCGCGGATCTCGAGCGTGCCGGTCACCGTTCGCACCGTCTTCTTGAGGGCGGCCCGGTCGTCGAGATGGCGCCCGGTCAGGGTGCCGCTGGCCCGCAGACCCTCGACAGTGCCCTCGAACACGATCTCGCCACCGCCGGCGCCGGCGCCCGGGCCGAGGTCGACGACGTGGTCACCGATGGCGATCATTTCCGGCTTGTGCTCGACGACCAGCACGGTGTTGCCCTTGTCGCGGAGCCGCAGCAGCAGGTCGTTCATCCGGGCGATGTCATGGGGATGCAGCCCGACCGTCGGTTCGTCGAAGACGTAGGTGACGTCGGTGAGCGACGACCCGAGGTGGCGGATCATCTTGGTGCGCTGCGCTTCTCCGCCGGACAGGGTGCCCGACGGGCGGTCGAGACTGAGGTAGCCCAGACCGATCTCGACGAACGAATCGAGGGTGTCCCGCAGCGAGCCGAGCAGCGGCGCCACCGACGGTTCCGCCAGGCCGCGCACCCATTGGGCGAGGTCGCTGATCTGCATCGCGCTGGCGTCGGCGATGTTGGCGCCGGAGATCTTCGACGAGCGGGCGGCCGCCGAGAGCCTGCTGCCGCCGCACTCGGGGCAGCTGGTGAACGTCACGGCCCGCTCGACGAACGCCCGGATGTGCGGCTGCAGCTGGTCCACGTCCTTGGACAGCATCGACCTCCCGATCTTCGGGATCAGCCCCTCGTAGGTCAG
>JBBRDH010000120.1:0-16230 GCA_038204125.1 Mycobacteriales bacterium | reverse complement strand
CAAGTCATCGACAGCTCAGCCGCCGAAGTGAGCAGGGGCCAGAATATTTCAGACGTGCTTCTGTTGGCTCTCTGGGGCCTTGCTGGACGTTTCGCGATCAACAGGTAGGGGGCCCCACCGAGGTAACGACGGCCGAAACCTGGCCGCCTTTGGTGCTGTTGTAGCAGTAGTACTTGTTAGCGGACCCACTGCTGTTATTGTCGGTGATGACATAGCTGACTCCACCGGTGACCGTATACAGCAAGATTGTCCCGCTGCTCAGGTTGATTTTCTGGCTGCAGGCGCCAACCGTGGTCGCTCCCGTCAAACTGAGCCCTGTTCCGGCAGGATATGCGCCGTTGTCAGCGTTGCACTGCTCGAGGGCGCTGATCGCGCCCCTCATGTCGGACTGGGCCGCAGCGTCGTTGGCCCCCTTCCGGTAGTTCAGGTAGAGCGGAATCGCGATGGCGATAAGAACGCCAAGAATGACGACCACCACCAGCAGCTCGATGAGGGTGAAGCCGCGGTCAGTCTTGGCCTTAGCTCGTTTTTCCGAAAGCTTATACATCATCCGGTGCATGGGACTCTCCAGGGCTCGAGTAGTGAGGGGTCTCTTGGCTGACGTCCGGCAGTGCGATCGATTGTCGAAATGTCGGCCGCGAGCGAACTCAACAGGGTGGAGCAGCAGCCTTGACGGCACCGCCATTAAGGCTGTTGTAACAGTACGACTTAGGCGTACCGGCGCTGTTGGTATCGCTGATGGTGTAGCTGACACCATCAGAACTGACGTAGGTCAGCGTCGTCCCGGCACTCAAGTTGACTACCCGCGTGCACTTGTTGGTTGGTTGGCTATCAGCGATGGCGGCCGATGCGGCGATGCTTACCGCAGGGGTGGCAAGTGGGTACTTGCTGTTGTCGGCATTGCACTGCTCAAGAACACTGATGGCACCCTTGAGATCGGACTGGGCGGCAGCGTCGTTGGCCCCCTTTCGGTAGTTCAGGTAGAGCGGAATCGCGATCGCGATGAGAACGCCAAGAATCACGACCACAACGAGCAATTCAATGAGGGTGAACCCCCTTTCGCTCTTGGCCCTGCCTCGCCGATCCCAGAGCTTGGAAAATAGTCCTTGCATAAAAGCCTCCAAGGCTCGAGTAGTGACGGGATCGGCACTGTGCCGGTCCGGGGATTTCTCAATGATTCGCCACACAGTTATCGACTCAAGAAGGAGTTTCGATGGTTAAGCGCGTAGATCCGTAACTTATTGACAATGTCTCGATCAGCAAACCGTTGCCGACGTCGCCGTCGGGTAAGCCGTCGCGCTCGACTTGACAGCGCCACCCTGGGTGCTGTTGTAGCAATAGCCCTTGCCGGACCCGCTGGAGTTGGTATCCACGATGACGTAGCTGGACGTGCCGGGCCCTGCTCCGTTGGTCGCGTAGGTCAACGTAGTGCCGCTGCTCAGGTTGATATTCCTGCCTGTGCAGGCGAGGATCACCGGCGTGGTCGCGGGGATGGTGGCCGGATAGGCGCTGTTGTCCGCGTTGCACTGCTCCAGCACGCTGATCGCGTTCTTGAGGTCCGACTGGGCCGCAGCGTCATTAGCGCCCTTGCGGTAGTTGAGGTACAGCGGGATCGCGATGGCGATGAGTACGCCGAGGATGACCACCACGACCAGGAGCTCGATGAGGGTGAAGCCCTTGTCGGACCGAGCCTTCGCTCGTCGGGCCCAGAGCTTGGTCAGCAGATCGTTCATGTGAGCCTCCAAGGCTCCAGTGGTGACGGCACGGCAATCTTGCCGGTCCGAGAGGACGTCACCCATTTGATCGGCGGTCGGCCAGCCGACATGAGGACTCATGAGGAATCAATTCCGGGACCCCAGGATGGGCCGTCCAGACGCCTGGCGGCGAGTCAGCAGGTAGCAGTGCCGAGTGCCCCGGCGACTGCCTTGATCTGACCGGCTACGGAACTGTTGAAGCAGTAGACCTTGCCGGACCCGTTGATGTTGGTGGCGGCCATGGTGAAGGTCGTCCCGTCGAGGGAGTAGAACGACAGGGAAGTGCCGGCGCTGGGAGCGGGATACGAGATGCTGCAGTTTGGAATGCTCGTGGTCGCTACGATATAGATGCCACCGTATGTGTTGGTATAGCTGCCGGTGTCCGCGCGGCACTGCTCGATCACGTTGATGGAGTTCTTCAGGTCGACCTGGGCGGCCCTGTCGTTGGCGCCCTTGCGGTAGTTGAGGTACAGCGGGATTGCGATAGCGATGAGAACGCCGAGGATCACCACGACGACAAGTAGTTCGATGAGGGTGAATCCGTTGTCCTGACTGCTTTTTCGGCGATATCTTGAAAGCGGGCCTTGCATACATCCTCCTGGGCGCGAGGGGTTGCCGTACGGGATCAACCCGACTGGATGTTCTGGTAGATGGTGAACATCGGGAGGTAGAGGCAGACCACCATGCTTCCGACGACGATCCCCATGATGACTACGAGCATCGGTTCCAACGCCGAGGCGAGCGCGTCAGTGGCGGTTGCGACCTCCTGGTCGTAGTAGTCCGCGACCTTGTCGAGCATTTCACTGGTCTGGCCGGTCTCCTCGCCGACCTCGAGCATCTGCACCACCATGGAGGGGAAGATGGTGTGTTTGCCCAGCGGTTTGGAAATGGTGCTGCCGGTGCGCACCGAATCACGGACCTCGGTCATCGCGGCTCCGATCAGCGCGTTGCCCGACGTCCCGCCGACGATGTCCAGCGCCTGGATGACGGGCACCCCGACGGCGAGCAGGGTGCCCAGGTTGCGCGACCAACGGCTGATCGCCAGCTTGGTGTACAGCTTGCCGAAGACCGGCAGCCTCAGCTTCATCTTGTCCGACTTCATCCGGAATGAGGCGCTGGTTTTCATCGCTGTGCGGTAGGAGCGGAGCAACACCACGGAAACCACCACCACCAGCGGCAGCGCCCAATAGGCGTTGTGCGACAACACCACCAGCAGCTCGGTAGGAGCGGGCAGATTGCCGCCGAGCTGTTTGAACATTTTCTCGAAGATCGGCACGATGAAGATGATGACGCCGGTACCCATCAACAGCGAGAAAATCAGCACGATCACCGGGTAGGTCAGCGCCGACTTGATCTTTGCCCGTAATTCGGCATCCGACTCGTACATCTTCGCGATCCGGGCCAGCGCGTCATCGAGGAAGCCGCCGGTCTCGCCGGCCCCGACCATGTTCACCATCAGCAGCGGGAACTGGTCCGGGTGCTGGCCCATCGCAGCGGACAGAGTGCTGCCGGCCTGCACGTCGGCCTGAAGCTGACCCACCGCCTCCTTCAACTTGAGATTGGCGGTTTGGTCCTCCAGGATGCCGAGCGAGCGGGTGAGCGTCAGCCCGGCCGATGTCATCGAGGCGAACTGCCGGGCCATGACGGCCAGATCCTTCAGGCTGGTCCGCTTGCTGAAGCCCGGGATCTTGAAATCCCGGTGCAACCCTTCGCCGCCCGCCGCGACCGACAGCGGGATGAGCTTCTGGTGACCCAGGGAAACGGCAACGGCGGCAGCGGATTCGGAGTCGATGGTGCCTTTGCGGATGGCACCGGCCGAATCAACGGCCTCGTAGGTGAACGTCTTGGTGGCGGCCATGTCCTACAACCTCGCCAATCGCTTGAACTCGCTCGGGTCGTGGGCCAGATCCAGGGCCGTCTGCCGGCTGATCAGGCCCTCGATGAAGGCCGAGGCCAGGCTCTGGTCGAAGGTGACCATGCCCAGTTCGCCGGAGGACTGGATGACCGTCGGGATCTGATAGGCCTTGGCCTCCCGGATCAGATTGCGGACTGCCGGGTTGACGATCATCACCTCGCAGATCGCCACCCGGCCGTGGCCGCCCTTGCGCGGGGCCAATGCCTGGGTCACCACACCCTGCAGGCAGTTCGCCAACTGGGACCGGATCTGACTCTGCTGATGCGCCGGGTAGATGTCGATGAGCCGGTCGATGGTCTGCGCCGCGGACTGGGTGTGCAGGGTCGCCAGCACCAGGTGCCCCGTCTCGGCGGCGGTGACGGCCACCGAAGTCGTCTCCAGATCGCGTAGCTCGCCGACCAGGATGATGTCGGGGTCCTGCCGCAGCACGTGCTTGAGGGCGACACTGAAATCGGCGGTGTCGATACCGATCTCGCGCTGGTTGACCACGCACTGCTGGTGCTTGTGGACGTATTCGATCGGATCCTCGATCGTCATGATGTGCCCGGTCCTGGTCCGGTTCGCCACGTCGAGCAGCGAGGCCATGGTCGTCGACTTGCCCGAACCCGTCGGGCCGGTGATCAGCACCAGCCCGCGGGCCAGGTGGGCGAACTTCTCGATCGACAGCGGCAGCCCCAGGTCCTCGAGCTTTGGAATGGTATGCGGGATCGTCCGGAACGCTGCGCCGGTAGAGCCGCGCTGGCGGTAGGCGTTGACCCGGAACCGGCTCACTCCGGCCACCCCGTAGGCAGTATCGAGTTCGTGGTCGCGGGTAAATCGGGTCCACTGGTCGTCGCTCAGCGCGGCCTTCACGAACCGCTTGGTGTCCTCCGGCGTCAGCTCCGGGAAGTCGTCCATCGGCTTGAGGGCACCGCTCACCCGCACACACGGCGGGATGCCGACGGTGAGGTGCAGGTCCGACCCGCCCATTTCGACAGCGAGCGTGAGCAGCTGATCGAGCGAGACGGGAAACGCCAGTGGAGGCGGGACGAGTTCCAGCGACATTGGCAGATTCATGATCGTCCGTTCAGGTTGCTGGAACAAAGTTGTTGCAGTGCATGGCTGTATGCCCGTCCGTGAGCTTGCAGACGTCACACGGTGACACGGATGACCTCGTCCAGAGTGGTATGCCCGAGGGCGGCTTTACGCAGGCCGTCATCCCGCAGCGTCACCATTCCTGCGGCCACTGCCACTTTTCTGATCTCGCTGGCGGACGCCCGGGAAAGCGCCAGGTGTTCGATCTCCTCGGTGATCGGCATCACCTCGGTGACTGCCATCCGGCCCCGGAAGCCGGTCTGGCCGCAGTTGCGGCAGCCCACCGGACGCCACAGGTGCTCGGGCGGCTCGAGGGTCGTACTGGGCCAGTTGATCTTCGATTTCTCGGCGCCCGCCTGGTAACGGTCCTTGCACCAGTCGCAGAGCCTGCGGGCAAGCCGTTGAGCCAGCACACATTCCAGCGCGGAGCCGACCAGGAAGGGCTCGATACCCATCTCGACCAGCCGGGTCACCGCGCTCGGCGCGTCATTGGTGTGCAGGGTCGACAGCACGAGGTGGCCGGTGAGCGCGGCCTCGACCGCGAGCTGCGCCGTGGCCCGGTCCCGGACCTCGCCGATCATGATGATGTCGGGGTCGGACCGCAGGATGGCCGGCAGTACCGCGGCGAAGTTCAGGCCGGCCTTGTTATTGACCTGGACCTGGTTGATGCCATCGAGTCGATACTCGACCGGGTCCTCGACAGTGATGATGTTGACCGAGGGCAGGCTGATCTCGGACAGGGTCGCGTAGAGCGTGGTCGACTTGCCCGAGCCCGTCGGGCCGGTGACCAGCACCATTCCGTGCGGCTTGTGGAACGAGTGAGAGAACCGCGCGTAGTTGTCATCGGTGAAGCCGAGCTTCTTCAGCTCGAGGTCGATACCGCTGGTGTCCAGGACCCGCAGCACAACCTTCTCGCCCCACACCGTCGGCAGGGTCGCGGCGCGCAGATCGACGTTGCGGTGGTTGAGCCGCACGGTGATCCGGCCGTTCTGCGGCACCCGGCGCTCGGTGATGTCCATGTTCGACATGATCTTGAGCCGGGAGATCAGCGCCGACTGGACGTTGCTGGGCACCTTGTCGATCTCGTGCAGCACACCGTCGATCCGGAATCGGACCCGCATTTCGTTCTCGGAGGGCTCCAGGTGCAGGTCGGACGCCCGGTTCGAGATGGCCTGCTCGATCAGCGAGTTCACGTACCGCACCACCGGCCCGTCGTCGCCGGCCGAGGCCAGGTTCGACACGCTCGCCTCGTCCTCGGCCCGTACCGTACCGCCCACCGTGCTGAGGTCGCTGTCCTTGCGCTTGAGCCGGTCGATGAGTTTGCGCAGCTCACTACGGGCTGCGACCACCGGCACGATAGCCATCCGGGTGGCCGCACGCACATCGTCGAGGGCAACCACATCATCGGGATCGCTGACCGCGACGACCAGTTCGTTGTCCCGCAGCGCGATGCCCAACACCCGGTGCCGCAGCACCATCGCCAGCGGGATCTTGGCCGCCGCTGCTGCGTCGACCGCGTATCCGACCAGATCGACGCTGCCGATTCCGTGCGCATCGGCGAGCGCCTCGGTCAGCTCGAACTCGCTGACCACCGAGTCGTTGATCAGGACGTCCCGGATCGACCTTCCGGAGCGGTCGGTCTCCTCCGCGGCGTCCTCGATCTCGACAGCGTCCGCTCCGCGCCGCACCAGCGCATCGAGCAGTGGGCGGTATGCCTTGTACATGCCCGCCCCCTCCAGTCGATCCGTCCTGTCGTTCGACGATGCAATGCGAGCGCGGGCATGGGAGCGCCCACGCGTGCGCTCACCATCTCCATCGGCGGGGGTGCTGACTGTATGAGCTGTTGGCCGCACTTCCGTGGCCATTACGCAACGCTCGGCTCCGTGGCCGGCACGGACGCGCGCATGGCAGCGGTTGGCCATGATGATTTTGAGGTTCCGAACCCAGAGAGGACAGTTCTGTGACCCGACGAGCGGTTTCGAGTGATCGGGCACCGGCCGCGCTCGGTCCCCACACCCAGGCGATCGCCACCGGTGGCTTCGTCTTCTGTTCCGGCATGGCGGAAATCGAGCCTTCCACCGGGACAATCCCGCCGGGCATAGCGGCCCAGACCGAGCAGGCCCTGGTCAACCTGGCAGCCGTGTTGGCCGCCGCCGGCGCCTCGATGGCCAATCTGGCCAAGACGACGATGTTCGACGCCGATGTTGCCGACTTCGAAGGTCTCAACGCCGTCTACGCCCGGCACATGCCGGACCCGCCGCCGGCCCGGTCCGCGCCGGCCAACGTCCGACTGCCGCACGGGTTGCTCGTCTCGATCGAGGCCATTGCGGTGCTACCTGGGGACGGCGCCCGTGGCTGAGTCGTTGCGGACGGTTTCGACTGTCGACGGCCGCTTGCTCGGGTGGCGCAGTGGGGCGATCCTGCCGGGACGCCGGTGCTGTCGCTGCACGGCCCTCCCGGTTCCCGGCTCTCCCGGCACCCCGACACCGAGGCCGTTCGCAGCGCGGGCATCAACCTGATCACCTACGACCGGCCGGGTTACGGCGTCTCCGACCGGGCTCCGAGGCGGCGGGCGGTGGACTGCGTGGGCGATGTCGAGGCCATTGTCGACGCTCTTGGCATTTCGCGATTTGCGGTGACCGGAGGTTCCGGCGGCGGACCGCATGCCCTCGCCGTCGCGGCCCGGCTGACGGACCGGGTGGCGCTGGCCGAATGCGTGGTTGGGGTGGCCCCCTTCGAAGCGGACGGCCTCGACTGGACGCACGGAATGGATCCGGAGAACATCGAGAAGTTCGACTGGGCCGGGCAGGGTTTGCCGGTACTGCATCGTGACTTTCCCGGCTCGCCGCAGAGGATCTCGAGCGGATGGCCGCCGACTCGTCCAAGGTTTTCTCTGACGATTGGCAGCTTTCCGACGCCGACCGCGAGGTGCTGGCCCGCGCCGACGTCCAGCGGGTCTTCGCATCGTCGATGAAGGAGGCGTTCCGCGCCGGGGTCTGGGGCTGGGTCGACGACGACCTTGCCTTTCCTGTCGCCGTGGGGATTCGACGTCAGAGAGATCCGGGTCCCGGTCAACATCCGCTATGGGCGCCAGGACGTCCTGGTTCCCGCCTCCCACGGAGCCTGGCTTGCCGCCCACGTTCCCGGCGCTTCGGTCTTCGTCGACGAGCACGCCGGCCTCCTTGTCGGCCCGGAGGTCATCCTCGACCGGCTGGTCGGGTTGGCGGCGGCTGTCCGCGGACCCGGACTGCGCTGATGGTTGCGCCGGCGGCACCGGATCGTCATGGTGAATGCCTCAGATCAGATCGGGCCCTTGCGCTCTGACCAGGCAATCACGGAGGAAATAAAAGGACTGCATCACCCATCGCGCCGATCCATCCTGGCGACATTCTCGCCGAGGAATATCTCGGCCCTCTCGGTCGCGCCCGGACCTACCTGACCTGCAGGGCCGGGTGGATCTGTGCGCCAGACGAGCACTCCCAGTCACGGGTGGTTTCCTAATGAGAGCTTGCGGAAGACCAGCTCATGGGATAATATCGAACGTATGTGCGGCAGCGAACCACCTGCGGAGGGCGCTGCACCGCGGGTCGATCTGGCCGAGGTGATCCGTGCGGTGAGCAGTTTGGATGCCGACGGTTCCGACGCGGTCCTGGTCGACCGGATCGGGTTGTTGGAGCGGTTGAAGTCGTGTTGCGCGGCGGTGCAGGCGGTGTTGACGCATGCGTTGGTGGCGTCGCAGACCGCTGACGGTGCGGCCCGCCAGGTCCGGCCGGAGCTGACCCGGCGCAGCGTCGCGGCGCAGGTCGGGTTGGCGCGGCGGGATTCGAGGCACCGCGGTGGCCGGTTGGTCGGGTTGGCCGGCGCGCTGGTCACCGACATGCCGTGCATGTTGGCGGCTTTGCGGTCGGGGGTGACCTCGGAGCGCCGGGCGATGCTGGTCGTGGATCAGTTCGCCTGCCTGACCCCTTCGGATCGGCGGCGGGCCGATGCGTTGATCGCAGCTGATCTGCCCACGTTGGGGGATGTGTCGGCGTCGAGTCGGGCGGCGGCGATCGCCTGCCGGCTGGACGTCGAGGCGGTGCTCGGCAAGGTCCGCGGCGCCGTGTCGGACCGGCATGTGTCGATCCGGCCCGCGCCGGACACGATGACCTGGCTGTCCGCGCTGCTGCCCGTGGCCCAGGGTGTCGCCGTCTATGCAGCTCTGCGATCCTTCGCCGACACCGCGGTCGGCACCGGTGACGGCCGCAGCCGTGGGCAGTTGATGGCCGACGATCTTGTCTCCCGGGTCACCGGCCAGAGCGTGAGTGGTGGCGACCTCTATGGCGTGCCCCGCTACGGCCCGGCCACACCCGCCGGCCCGACCGATGCACTCGCCGATGCACCTGCCGAGTCACCCGCCGCCGTCGGGGCGTCAGCCGGCCCCGGTCCGGCCGTTGCGCTGAACCTGATCATGACCGACCGGACCTTGCTGGGCGGCGACGACGAACCCGCTCACCTCACCGGCTACGGCCCGATCCCGGCCCCGCTCGCCAGGGCCCTGGTCGTGGGCCACGCCGACACCGCCACCCGCACCTTCGTCCGCCGGCTCTACACCGACCCCGCCACCGGGCAACTGATCGCGATGGACTCCCGGCAACGGCTGTTTCCCGCAGGGGCGCAACGGTTCCTGATCGCCCGCGACCAACTATGCCGAACCCCGTGGTGCGACGCCCCGATCCGGCACATCGACCACATCGAGCCCCACGCCCGCGGCGGACCCACCACGATCGACAACGGCCAAGGACTGTGCACGGCGTGCAATCTTTCGAAACAGGCCCCCGGCTGGCGGAACACCATCGACCCACCCGCCAGCAACAACGATGGAACCATCAAACCTCACCACCCCCACCGGGCACACCTACCCCAGCCACCCACCCCGACCGCCGACCTCGCCGCCCTGGCCCGACATCTCATACCTCGAAACCCGCCTCGCCCGAATAGTTCTTGAATTCGCCGGCTGAAAGACAACTGAAGGCGACCGGCGGCGGACAGCTTTACGGATGCGGCCCAAGGGTGAGGATGGTGAGGGTGTCCTGCGCCCGGGCACTCTGGCGCGGATCCTTATCAGTGCGGAACTCAACGAGGGTGCAGTCGTCCGCGACGCCATCGGCGATCTGGCCGCGGTCGAGCGGCTTGTGCGTAGCTCTCGGGAAGGGTGCCCGTCCGACGCAGTGGCTCGGGTCGCCGAGGCGCGGGGCGTCCCCGACGCCAAACATTGGGCTCCTTGAGCGATGGGTCCCCCGCGTCAGACCTTCACCACGGCGGCCGACCGGGGCGGCAACAGCAGGCGGCCGTCCTTGATCTCGGCGTCGTCGGCGGTGGCGAGCAGGACCTCGCCGGTGATGGGGAAGCGCCGGCCGGAATGGGCGAAGTTCACCGCTATCCGCAGCGACCCTCGGCCCACCAGCAGCCAGCGTTCGTCGTCGTCGAATTCGGCGGTCACCCGGCCCAGTCGGGGATCGGACAGGTCGGCATACTCCCTGCGCAGCAGCGCAAGTCGTCGGTACAAGTCGAGAGTCGCGGCGTGCTCGGGCTTTTCCAGCTCCGACCAGTCGAGCGTCGACCGCTGGAACGTCTCCGGGTCCTGCGGGTTGGGGACCTGCTCGGGGTCCCAGCCCATCGAGGCGAACTCGTCCAGTCGGCCCTTTGCGGTCGCCTCGGCCAGTTCCGTCTCCGGATGGGAGGTGAAGAACTGCCAGGGGGTGGACGCCGCCCATTCCTCACCCATGAACAGCATCGGGGTGAACGGGCTGGTGAACAGCAGCACAGCGGCGATCGCCAGATCGGCCTGATCCAGTTGCGCAGACAGCCGGTCACCCGCCGCCCGGTTGCCGATCTGGTCGTGGTCCTGGGTGAACACCACAAAGGCGGACCCCGGGACCCCGTCGAGGTCTACCGGCCGGCCGTGCCTACGGCCACGGAAGCTGGAGTAGGTCCCGTCGTGGTAGAACGCCCGGGTCAGCACCTTGGCAATGGCGCTCATCGACCCGAAATCGCTGTAATAGCCAACTGTTTCATCCGTCAGCGCGACGTGCAGCACATGGTGGAAGTCGTCGTTCCACTGCGCTGTCATGCCGTGGCCGCCGGCCTGCCGGGAACTGATCATCCGCGGGTCGTTCATATCGGATTCGGCGATCAGGCTCAGCGGCCGCCGGACGTGCGCAGACAGCGCGTCGACCTCGGCAGCCAGTTCGGTCAGCAAATGGACCGCCCGATGGTCGACCAGCGCGTGCACCGCGTCGAGTCGCAGACCGTCGACGTGATAATCGCCCAACCACATCAGCGCGTTGTCGATGATGTAGCGGCGCACCGGATCTGAATGCGGGCCGTCGAGGTTCATCGACGATCCCCAGGTATTCGCCCGGCCCTCGTGCAGATAGGGACCGAATTGCGGGAGGTAATTCCCGGACGGACCCAGGTGGTTGTAGACGACGTCCTGGATCACCGCCAACCCACGCTGGTGGCAGGCATCGACGAATCCCTGGTATGCCTCCGGTCCGCCATAGCCTTCGTGCACCGTGTACCACGCCACGCCGTCGTAGCCCCAGTTATGAGTGCCGTTGAAACCGTTGACAGGCAACAGTTCCACGAAGTCGACGCCGATATCGACCAGGTGATCCAGTCTGTCGATCGCCGCGTCCAGGGTGCCCGCGGAGGTGAAAGTCCCGACGTGCATTTCGTAGATCACGCCGCCCGACAGTTGGCGACCGGTCCATTTCATGTCGCCCCACTGGTAGGCGGCAGGGTCGAACGGGGCCGAAAGACCATGCACCCCATCGGGTTGCCGCCTCGAGTTCGGGTCCGGTACCACGGAACCGGCACCGTCGACCCGAAAGCCATAGCGCTGCGGACTTTTCGCTGTGGACGCTGCCCACCAACCCGGGTCGGTCCGGTCGTTGACCTGGTGCATCGGAACATCGACGCCGTCGGCGACGAGAGCCATGGAGGCGGCCCTCGGCGCCCAGACCTCGAAATCAGTTGAATCGATCATGCTGTCCCGCCCACTCGTTGCTGCTCGATCATTGCTGCCGGACCAGGATTGCCACCGGGTATCGCCCAAGAAGCGTTGCCACCTGGATACTTTCGCTGAGATCCGCCGACTGCCCGCCCAGCAGCTGATCTCGCCACACCCCTGAGGGGAGCTCCATGGTGGTGTCGCCCCAACCGCCGTCCGCAGCGAGGGAGACGGAGAGCCGGGTCCCGACGGCGACGACGCCGCCGCGGTCGAACGCGACCAGATGCCCCGCTGCGCGGCCCCGGGCCGATAGTGGCGAATAGCCGGTGAACAACTCCGGGAGGTCGCGCCGCAGCCGCAGCGCCCGCGAGGTGACGAGTAGTTTCGCCGCTCCCTCTGGGTCGATGTCCGGCAGCCACCCGGCGTCGATCCGCCGAAGCAGCGCCAGCCGGACGTCGAAGTCGACGGGTCGCCGGTTGTCCGGGTCGACGAGCGAATTCTCCCAGAGCTCGGAACCCTGGTAGACGTCGGAAACCCCGGGTCCGAGAATTTGGAACAGCTTGGCCGACAGAGAGTTCGCCCAGCCAGGACTGGAGATCCGGTCGGCGAACGCGCTGATCTCCGCGTTCAACTCAGGATCGTCGAACGCCAGATCCACCATC
Organism: Mycobacteriales bacterium; assembly: GCA_038204125.1. GTDB lineage: Bacteria > Actinomycetota > Actinomycetes > Mycobacteriales > Nakamurellaceae > Nakamurella. The sequence continues at coordinate 3,831 of JBBRDH010000120.1, read as the reverse complement.
CGGCGCAGGCTCTTCTCGAAGACCTCGTCCGGAGCGGTCCAGTTGGTCGAAGTACCGGCTTCCTTGGCGGCCTTGACCGCGTAGGCCTGGAGTCGGTCGCGGGTCAGCGGCCAGGCCCCGACCGTCGCCTGCCACAGCAGATTCGACAGCGGTCCGTCGGCCGGCCCCGTCCGGCGATTCCACCGGCGGACGGCCTCCGCCCAGTCTGCGGGCAGCTCCGACAGTACCGAGATCCTGGCCCTGACGTCCTCGCCCCGCTTGGTGTCGTGGGTCGTCAGAGCCGTCATGGTGTAAGGGTTCTCGCTATTCCGCCGGGCCTGAACCGAGTGGAACCCGGTGGGGGACAGGGCGAAGACAGCAGGGTCGGCGCCCACCTCGGTGAGGCTGGTCAGGCGGGTCCACCGGTAGAAGGCGTTGTCCTCCACGCCTTTGGCCATCACCATGCCGGAGGTCTGCTGGAACCGGACCGAGAATTCGGTGCCGACGTCGAGTAGTCTTCCGGCGACCGCGGCGATGGTCTCCGTGAGTGCCGGTCGGCGCCGGGTCGCGGCTGCGACGGCCTCGTCCAGATACTCCCGTCCAAGCGGCAGATAGGTGCGGTAGACGCTGAAGTTCGCCAGCAATTCGGCGATTGCGTCGTCGGCGCGGTCGATGTCGGGCACCAACCGGGCCAGCCGCAGGACCTCCGAATGCAGGATGCCGTCCGCCACCGCGCGCTTGGTCACGGTCGTCATGAGGGGCCAGTCGACGCGGGCGCCCCCTCGGAGTTCGGCGTCCAATGCATCCAGCGCCGCCTCTCCGGCCGGGTCCACGAAGAGCCGGTCGAGGGCAGCCAGCGCGTCATATCCGGTGGTGCCGTAGCACTTCCACGACTCGGGCAGCTGTTCCTCGCCCTCGAGAATTTTCTCGACCAGCACGTACCGGGCGCCGAGGCCGTCCAGATCGTCCAGGTAGCCACCGGGATCCGCCAGGCCGTCGGGATGGTCGATGCGCAGCCCGTCTATCCAGCCGTTGTCCAACCAGGCCTTGATCTCGGTGTGCGAGGCGTCGAAGACATTCCGGTCCTCGACCCGGATTCCGGCGAGGGTGCTGACGGCAAAGAACCGGCGGTAATTGAGGTCGTCATCCGCCCGGTGCCAGTCGAGGAGTTCGTAATGCTGCCGGTCGTGCACCTGGCGCGGGCTGCCGCCCAAGGTTCCGGCAGCGATCGGGAACCGGTGGTCGTAGTAGCGCAATTCGCCGTCGACGACCTCCAGCTTGTCGAGTTCACCGGTGGCGTCGCCGAGGACGGGCAAACGGATCCTGCCGCCGCCGGCCGCCCAATCGACGTCGAAGGCTTCGGCGTGTTCGGAGTCCCGGCCCTTGGCCAACAGGTCCCACCACCAGCTGCCCGGCTGCGGATCGGCGACGCCCACGTGGTTGGGGACGATGTCCACCAGGACGCCGTGCCCGGCGTGGTGCGCCGCGTCCGCCAACGCCTGCAACCCCGCCCGGCCGCCTCGGGGCTCGTCGGTCCGGCTGTGATCGACGACGTCATAGCCGTGGTCCGACCCCTGCTCCGACCGCAGGATCGGCGACAGGTAGGCCCAGTCGACGCCCAGTTCGGTCAGATAGGGAACGACCGATGCCGCCTCGGTCAGCGGGTGCTCGGCGGTGATCTGCAGTCGATACGTCGAAACGGGCAGACCTTGGCGGCCGTTGGTTCCTTCGGTCACTGGTCCTGCATCCCCTCGCCCGCGGTATCGGTGCCCTCGGTTCGGGTCGGCTCGGTGTCGGCCGCCGTCCGGGTGCGCTTGACGGGCGCCTTCGAAGGTGCCGCCCGGCGGCGTCGCGGCTTCGGTGCCGACTCGGCGGCCGACTCCGTCAATGGCTGGTCCGGCTGCTGTTCCTGTTGTGGCGCAGCAGATGCCGGCTGGCCCTCGCCGGCCCCGACGACGCTCTGCTCGACCGGCTGCTGATCGTGCGCCGGCGCGGTGGGTGCCGGAACGGGCGGGATGGCCGGGACGGCAGCAGCGTTGAAGACCATGCTCGGCGCCTTCTCCGGGATGGTCCTGGCATGCAGAACGGTCATCGCCTTGCCCTGCACCGTGACGTTCTCGCCGGCCTTCATGGCGTCCTCCGGGTTGGTCACCCCCGCGGTGTCGATCACCCGGTGCCAGGCCTGCGCGTACTCCTCCGGCGGCAGGGTGAAGTCCAGCGCATCGTCATGCGCGTTGAACAGCAGCAGGAAGGAATCGTCGACGACCCGGCCACCGCGGTGGTCCATGCCGCGGATGCCGTTGCCATTGAGGAAGACTCCGATGGACCGTCCGAAACCGGAGCCCCATTCCTCGGGTGCCATCACGGCCCCCCCGGGATTGATCCAGACGATGTCCGGCAGCGGTTCGTCCTCGCCGCGGGCCACCGGCCGGCCGTCGAAGAATCCGCGGCGGCGGAAAGTCGGATGCTGGCGCCGGAGCCTGTTGACCGATGCGGTGAACTCGATGAGCGATTCGTCGGCCCTGGCCCAGTCGACCCAGCTCAGCTCGGAGTCCTGGCAGTAGGTGTTGTTGTTGCCGAGCTGCGTCCGGCCCATCTCGTCGCCGTGCGCGATCATCGGGACACCCTGCGACAGCAACAATGTCGCGAGGAAGTTGCGTCGCTGCCGTTCCCGCAGGGTGATGACGTGCTGGTCGTCGGTCGGGCCCTCGACACCGCAGTTCCACGAGCGGTTGTGCGACTCCCCGTCGTTGTTGCCCTCGCCGTTGGCATCGTTGTGCTTTTCGTTGTACGACACCAGATCGTTGAGGGTGAAACCGTCGTGCGCGATGACGAAGTTGATGGAGGCAACGGGACGGCGCCCGCTGCTCTCGTACAGATCGGCCGAACCGGTCAGCCTGGAGGCGAATTCGCCGAGGGTAGAGGGCTCACCGCGCCAGAAGTCCCGTACGGTGTCGCGGTATTTCCCGTTCCATTCGGTCCACTGCGGGGGAAAATTGCCGACCTGATAGCCGCCAGGCCCGAGATCCCATGGCTCTGCGATCAGCTTGACCTGCGAAACCACCGGGTCCTGCTGCACGAGTTCGAAGAAGGCCGACAGCCGATCGACGTCGTAGAACTCCCGGGCGAGGGTCGCCGCGAGGTCAAATCGGAATCCGTCTACGTGCATCTCCGTCACCCAGTACCGGAGCGAATCCATCAACAATTGGAGCGAATGTGGGTGTCCTACATTGAGCGAATTACCGGTACCGGTGTAATCCATGTAGTACTGCCGGTTGCCGTCGACCAGGCGGTAGTAGGCGGCGTTGTCGATGCCCCGGAACGAAAGGGTCGGGCCTAGATGGTTGCCTTCGGCCGTGTGGTTGTAGACGACGTCCAGGATCACCTCGATGCCGGCCGCGTGCAGGGCCTTGACCATTGCCTTGAACTCCTGGACCTGCTGACCCCTGTCGCCGAATGCCGAGTATTCGTTGTGCGGCGCGAAAAACCCGATTGTGTTGTAGCCCCAGTAGTTCCGCAGCCCCTTGTCGGTGAGGGTGCTGTCCTGGACGAACTGGTGGACCGGCATCAGCTCGATCGCCGTGACGCCCAGCGTCTTGTAGTGCTCGATCATCACCGGGTGGGCGAGGGCGGCGTAGGTGCCGCGCATCTCCTCCGGGATCTCCGGATGGCTTTCGGTCAGACCGCGCACGTGCGCCTCATAGATCACGGTGTTGTGGTAATCGACGTTCGGCGGGCGATCGTTGGCCCAGTCGAAGAACGGGTTGATCACGACCGAGGTGATCATGTGCGGGGCGCTGTCTGCGTCGTTGAACGACTCGGGCGAGCCGAACTTGTAGCTGAACACCGCCT
>JBBRDH010000119.1:0-16553 GCA_038204125.1 Mycobacteriales bacterium | reverse complement strand
CGAAGATGGACCACCCTGACTCCGGCGGCGTCGGCAGCCGCGGTGGCGGCTTCCCAGTCGACGCAGACCTGGCCGAGGAAGCTGCTGCCGGCCGGCGTCGCCTCGTCGACGAGTTCGTCGCCGTGCGGGCCGTAGTAGCCGATACCGGAGGCGTTGACCAGTACCGGTACTCCGGCCGCCGCGCAGCCCTTGGCCAGCAGTTCCGTGGGGCGCACCCTCGAAGACCGGATCAGTTCCCGGTAACTGCTGTTCCAGCGTTTGTCGCCGACGCCGACCCCACAGAGGTTGACCACCGCGTCGGCGCCCGCCAACAGGTCCACGTCCAACTCCGCGGCGTCGGGATTCCACTGCGCTTGATGTGACCCGGCCTGTCCGGCTCCGCTGGGCTGGTGACGGACCAACTGGATGACCTGGTGGCCACCGGCCGTCAGAACCTTCGTCAGCCTGGTCCCCAAAAACCCACTGACCCCGGCAGCGACGACGCGCACCTACCGGCCCTGCCTGACTGGATCCGGGGCGCCGGCCGGTCGCGCCTGACCCGGCACGGCGGCCAGGTCGAGCCCGGTCCTGCCCTCGATCCCGCCGACGGCCGTCACAGCCCCAGATCGCCCTCGAACTCGCCCGCCTCGATCCGCCGCTTCACTGCCGCGAGGAACCGGGAGGCATCCGCGCCGTCGATGCTCCGGTGGTCGTAGGACATCGCCAGGTAGGCCATCGAGCGGATCGCGATCACCTCGTTGCCGTCCTCGTCGATCCTGACCATCGGCCGTTTCACCACCGTGCCGGTACCCAGGATGGCCGACTGCGGCGGGACGAAGATGGGTGTGTCGAACAGGGCGCCGACCGAGCCGGTGTTGGTCACCGTGAACGTTCCGCCGGACAGCTCGTCGGGCCCGATCTTGTTGTCCCTGGTCCGAGCAGCCAGCTCGGCGATCTTGCGGGCGATCCCACCGATGTTCAGGTCGTCGGCCGATTTGATCACCGGCACGATCAACCCGCGGGGGGTGTCGACCGCGATACCGAGGTTGACGGCCGGGTGGTAGGTGATCTCCTTGAGATCGTCGGAGATCGAGGAGTTGATCACCGGATACTGCTTGGCAGCCTCGACCGCGGCCTTGACGAAGAACGGCAGGAACGAGAGCTTGACCCCCTCGCGAGACTCGAAAACGCTCTTCGCCTGCTGACGCAGCTTCGCCACCTTGGTGACGTCGACCTCGACCACCGTCGTCAGCTGGGCCGAGGTGTGCAGCGCGTTGACCATGTTCCTGGCGATCGACTGCCGGATCCGGGGCAGCTTCTGCGTGGAGCCGATGAGGGCACTGGCCGCGGCGTCCGGCTTTGCACCGGCTGCCGGCTTCGCGGCCTGGTCCGGACCCGACTTTCCGGTGGCTGCCTTTTCAGTGGCTGCCTTTTCAGTGGCCGCCTTCTCGGCTGCGGCCCGCTCTGCGGCTGCCTTGGCCTCTGCGGCCGCGGCAACGACGTCTTCGCGGCGGATCCGGCCGCCGACGCCGGAGCCCTTGACATCCGCGAGTTCGACGCCCGAATCGGCGGCGAGCTTGCGGATCACCGGGGTGACGTAGCCACTGGGCTCCGCCTTGGCCGGGGGCTGCCAGTCGACCTTTGCCGGGGATTGCGCGGCAGCGGGGGTGGCCGCTTCTGCCGCTGGCAAGCCGGCAGAAGTCGCCGGGGCAGGAGGTGGCGCGGATCCGGGTTCCTCCTCGGGTGCGGCGGCAGGCTCCGCGACCGCCTCCGGCTTGCCCTCCGCCGGCTTGGGCTCCGCCGGCTTGGGCGCTGCTACCTTGGGCGCTTCAGATTCCCGCGCTTCAGGTTCGGGCGTCTGAGGTTTGGGCGCTGCGGCGGGGGCCGCGCCCTTGTCGCCGATGACGCCGAGTTGGCCGCCGACCTGGATGGTCTCGTCCTCCCCGACTGTGATCTCCAGCAGGGTGCCGGCGATCGGCGAGGGTACCTCCGTGTCGACCTTGTCGGTGGAGACCTCCACCAGCGCCTCGTCGACCGCCACCTCGTCACCCACCTGCTTGAGCCACCGGGTGATCGTGCCCTCGGTGACCGACTCGCCCATCTCGGGCAGCATCACCGGGGTTCCGGCGCCCGCCGCAGATCCGGTCTGCGCCATCGGCTTCTCGGCCGGCTGATCGGTCTCCGTGGACGGCGCGTCAGCAGCCTGACCGGCCGCGGCCGGAGCCGCTTCCGGTTCGGGCTCCGCGTCCTGCTCGGCGTCGCTCTGCTGTGGCTCGTCCTGCTGTGCCTCGGCCTGCTCCGGCTCGGCCTGCTGCGGCTCGGCTGCCGCCGGCGACGCGCCGTCAGCCTGATCGCCGTCGGCGCCTGCCCCGCCACTTCCGTCGCCGATCACGGCCAATTCCGCGCCGACTTCGGCGGTCTCGTCCTCCGCGACGACGATCTTCTCGAGGATCCCGGCGAAGGGCGAGGGGATCTCGGTGTCCACCTTGTCGGTGGAGATTTCGACCAACGGCTCGTCAACGGCGACCTCGTCCCCGACCTGCTTGAGCCAACGCGTCACGGTGCCTTCGGTGACGCTCTCACCGAGAGCCGGCATCTGCACGGAGTGCGACATGAAATCTCTTCTCTCACTGGTCGACGGGCGAGTCGCGATCTGAGGCTCGCCCGGAACGCTGTCGGGACGGCTGCGATCAGTTCGGGTGGGTCAGTTGTGCACGTGCAGAGGTTTGCCGGCCATTGCCAACATGGCCTCACCGATCGCCTCATACTGCGTCGGGTGCGCATGGACGAACGGCGCAACGTCTTCGGGAAAGGCCTCCCAGCCGACGATCAGCTGGGCCTCGCCGATCAGATCGCCGACCCGGGCTCCGACCAGATGGATGCCGACCACCGGGCCCTCCTTCACCCTGACGACCTTGACCCCGCCGGCGGTCCGCAGTATCTGCGACTTGGGGTTCCCGCCCAGGTCGTAGATGAACGTCTCGATGTCGCCGTGCTTCTCCTTGGCCTGGGCCTCGCTCAGGCCGACCGAGGCGAGCTGGGGGTCGGAGTAGGTGATCTTCGGGATGTCGATGTCGGGGACCACGGTCGGGTTCATCCCGGCGATCTCTTCGGCCACGAAAATGCCGTGCTGGAAACCACGGTGGGCCAACTGAAGCCCGGGGACGATGTCGCCCACGGCGTAGACATGCGGCAGATTTGTCCGTAGTCGCTCGTCGGTGGGCACGAATCCGCGATCCATGTTGACGCCGGCCTCTTCGAAACCGCAGCCGTCGGTGGCCGCGCCACGGCCGACGGCGACCAGCATCAGGTCGGCCTGCAGCGTCTCACCGTTCTCCAGGGTGACCGTCACGCCGCTGTCGTCCTGGGTGACGCCGGAGAACCTGACGCCGGTCTTGAAGGCGATCTTGCGCTTGCGGAATGCCCGTTCCAGCAGTTTCTGCGTCCAGGGATCCTCGACCGGGACCAGGCTCGGCAGCGCCTCGACGATCGTCACCTCGACCCCGAAGGAGGCCCAGACGGAGGCGAACTCCACGCCGATCACACCGCCGCCGAGCACGATGGCCTTCTCCGGGATCCACTCCAGCAGCAGGGCCTGCTCGCTGGTGATGACCCGGCCCTCGATGGCCAGCCCGGGCAGGCTCCTGGAGTACGACCCGGTGGCCAGAACCACATCGGTGCCGATGTACCGGTCCTCGCCCACCACGACCGTGTTCGGTCCGACGAATCTGCCCTCGCCGTCAACGACGTTGATGCCGCGCGACTTCACCAGACCGACCAGGCCCTTGTAGGCCCGGTTGACGATGCTGTCCTTGTACTTCAGCAGGCCGGGCACATCGACTCCGTCGAAGGTGGTCTTGAGGCCGTAGGCGGCGCCCTCGCGGGCATCGTCGGCGACCTCGGCCGCGTGCAGCAGCGTTTTGGTCGGCACGCAGCCGCGATGCAGGCAGGTTCCGCCAATCTTGTCCTTCTCGATCAGTACTACGGAAGAGCCCAGCTCGGCGGCCCGCAGCGCGGCGGCGTAGCCGCCGGACCCGCCACCCAGCACGACCAGATCGACAGTGGTGTCTGTCATGGACAGCAAACTCCTCGGGATCGCGGGGGACAGCACCGCGGGGCCGGATCGGCCGCGGCTTCGGTGCGCCCTCCATCTTGGCATCCCGGCCCGACAGCCGTGCCAGGGGTGCGGCCGGGTTCTCCTTCGACCCCGGCCCCATGGGATTGCTACCGGGGATTGCTACCGGGGATTGCTACCGGGGATCGCTGGAGGGGATCGCTGGAGGGATCGCTGGAGGGATCGCTGGAGGGGATCGCTGGAGGGGATCGCTGGAGGGATCGCTACCGGGGACGGCTCCGGGCACACGCGACCGATCAACTGCGGGCGACGGATCGAATCGCCCCATTCCGTCATCGGGCGGACGCACACTGGTTGACGAGCGATTCGTCGCTCACCGGCCGTCCTGGACGACTGCCGGTGGCTCGGACCACCCGGGGAGCACGCAGTGAAGCTGTGGCCGAAATTGAGGCCGAAGGGGCGGGGGACAGGACGCCGCGCCGATTTTCGAGCCGATCGTCGCGCCGCCGGCGACGCGCTCGAGGACTGGATGGCCGCTCGAACCGGCGTCGAGGTCTCCGTCGAGCCGAAGACCGCGGTCAGCCCGGTCACCATGGTCCTCGTCGCGCACGACGGTGAGTTCACCCGTAGGAAGGTCACCGACCCGGAATCCGCCAAGACTTTCGCCAGGCAGCATCGGCTACCGTCTACGACGCGACCATCGTCGGGTACCCGCAGCGGATGCGCGACTATTCCCGCCGGCAGACCCTCCTGGAGCGGCGCGCCGACCGGAAGGTCGCCGACGGCTCCTGAGCCCGCCCCCCGCCGCCGCCGGCAGGCGAGGATCAAAGTCGCAGGCACGGACCAACGTTGCCCATTTGGTGCTGGTGGGGCAGGAGCCCCCGGGTTCGTCCATGCGCCGCCCGCAACCCCGGCAGGAGCCGCGGCCCCTCCGCGGGCCGGCGCAGACTGCCTTCGCAGGGACCGCCAGCTGCCCGGCGATGGCTCCCGGGCAGCTGGGCGCGGTCAGGCCAGATCGGCGAGCACGGCCAGCAGGGTCCGGACCGGGACGCCGGTGGCGCCGGAAGAGGTGTACCCGTGAGGCTTCCCGGTGTTGAAGGCCGGGCCGGCCACGTCGAGGTGGGCCCACGGCAGCCCCGCGGGGACGAAGGCGGCGAGATAGTGAGCGGCGACGAGCATCCCGCCGACGCGGTCCCAGCTGATGTTGGCCAGGTCGGCCACCGGGGAGTCGAGACCCTCCCGGAGCTCCTCGGGCAACGGCATCGCCCAGCCGCCCTCGCCCACCTCACGGGCAAGTTCGGCGACCCGGTCGCGCAGTTCCGGGGTCCCCATGACACCCATCGTGCGGTTCCCCAGCGCTACCACCTGCGCGCCGGTCAGCGTGGCCGTGTCGATCAGGAAGTCTGGGTTCTCCTGAGCGGCCCGGACGATCGCGTCGGCGAGGATCAACCGACCTTCGGCGTCGGTATTCAGGACATGGACGGTCTTGCCGGGCTCGTCCCCGGCGCTGTAGTGCCGAATCACGTCACCGGGCCGGTAGGAGGAGCCGGAGATGAGGTTCTCGGCCAGCGGCGCCCACGCCGTCACCGCGATCGGCAGTTCGAGGGCGGCGGCGGCAATGACCGTGGCGACCACCGCTGCGGCGCCGCCCATATCGCTGGTCATGTGCTCCATGCCCTGGGCCGGCTTGATCGACAAACCGCCGGAGTCGAACGTAATTCCCTTCCCCACCAGCGCTACTGACCGCCGTGCGCCGGCGGGTCTGTAGTCGATCCGGACCAACCGCGGCGGCCTGGCCGAGCCGGACCCCACGGCCAGGATTCCGCCGAAGCCTGCCTCGGCGAGGGCGAATTCGTCCAGCACCTCGGCGGTCAGGCCCGCTTCCTCCGCGGCGGCGGCAGCCCTTTCGGCAAACGCCGCGGGGTAGAGATCGTTGGGTGCGGTGTTCACCAGGTCCCGGGCGAAGCGCACTGCGTCGGCGGTGGCGACGGCCTTCCGAAGAATGGCGACGGCAGCGGCGTCCACGGTCGGTACGGACAGCCCGATCGAGCCGACCGGCGCCGCGGTCGGCGTCTTATATCGGTCGAACACATACGCCCCCAACAGATGTCCCTGGGCCGCCGCGTCCAGATCGAGCGCGGAGAGGGTGGAGACAGCTGTGGCCCGACCGGCCAGCGTGCGACTGGCCGCCCCGGCCGCGCGGCGGACCACCCGGCCGTCGAGCGCGTCCTTCTCGCCGAGTCCGGCCACGACGATCCGCTCGGCGCTGACGTGCCCGGCGCCGGGGATGACGGTGATCTCCCCGGCCTTTCCGGTCGCGCCGGCGAGGGCGGCCGACGACACCACTTCGGCGAAAGTCGAGTCCGCTGCGACCGGTCCTTCCGGTCCGACGAAGGCGCCGATGACCAGGGCGTCGGTGCTCTCGCCGGCAGGTCTGCGGTCGATCAGGGCAACTGTGGTGGGGGTCGAAGCAACCCCGCGCGCGTCCAGCGTCGGGTCGGGCGTCATATCGGGGGTCATGTCCAGCACGGTAACGGCCCGGCGGAGCCTGGCCGAAATGCCCGCGGGCATTACGGTCGGATCATGTCGACCGCCCAAGGTGCGCTGCAGCGCTCGCCAATCTCCGACCAGCACGCCGCGCTGGGTGCCACGATGGCCGCCTTCGGCGGTTGGCAGATGCCAATCAGCTACGCGGGTGGCGGGGTGGTCGCCGAGCACACCGCGGTCCGCAAGACCGTCGGAGTCTTCGACGTCTCGCACCTGGGCAAGGCGAGGGTCACCGGACCGGGCGCCGCGGACTTCGTCAACCGCTGCCTCTCGGCCGACCTGCGCCGGATCGGACCCGGCCAGGCGCAATACACGCTGTGCTGCAACTCATCAGGCGGGGTCATCGACGACCTGATCGCCTACCTGGTCAGCGACGACGAGGTCTTCCTGGTTCCCAACGCGGCCAACGCCGACGCGGTGGTCCGCAAGCTCCAGGACGCCGCACCGGGAGGCATCGCAGTCACCAATCTGCATCGCGAGTATGGCGTGATCGCCGTTCAGGGCCCCCGGTCGCCCGAGGTGGTCGCAGCGATCGGGCTGCCCACCGACCTCGAATACATGTCGTGGGCGGACGCCGCCTGGACCGGGCGGAACGGATCGACCACCCCGGTCCGGGTCTGCCGCACCGGATACAGCGGCGAGCACGGGTACGAACTGCTGCCCCGGTGGGAAGCCAGCACCGGCGTGTGGGAAGCGCTCCTGGTGGCGGTCACCAATCTGGGCGGCCTCGCCGCCGGCCTCGGCGCCAGGGACACCCTGCGCACGGAGATGGGCTACCCGTTGCACGGACAGGACCTCGGTCCGGACATCAGCCCGGTGCAGGCCGGCTCCGGCTGGGCCGTCGGCTGGCGCAAGGAGGAATTCTTCGGCCGGGATGCCCTGATCGCGGAGCGGGCGGCCGGACCACTGCGGAGGTTGCGCGGGCTCGAGGCACTGGACCGCGGCGTCCTCCGTCCGCACCTGCGGGTCGACGACGCCGGTGGACATCCAATTGGCGAAACCACGTCGGGCACGTTCTCGCCGACGCTGGGCAAGGGCATCGCGCTGGCCCTGATCGACTCGGCGGCCGGTATTGCCGACGGCGACGAGGTCACAGCTGACGTTCGAGGGCGGCCACTTCGGGCGCGGGTCGTCAAACCCCCTTTCGTGCCTTCCCACGTCCGGTAGCTCCCCTCCGGCGCCGCGCTCGTAAAGAACAGGCGTCGGAACACATCGGCATTTAGGGTTGCCCGATGACCGAACCCGAATTCACTGTCGCTCCCGGCCGGGAGGAACCGCCGTTCGCCGGGCCTGAGCGAGTCCTGCTGGACGCCTGGCTCGACTTCCACCGATCGACTCTGCTGTGGAAGTGCGCCGACCTGAGCACCGGGCAGTTGCGGCAGCGCGCGGTGCCGCCGTCTTCGATGAGCCTGCTCGGGCTGGTACGGCACATGGCGGACGTGGAGCGGAACTGGTTCCGCCGGGTGCTGGAGGGGCAGGACGCACCGCCCCTTTTCTACTCAGACGAGTACCCGGACGGCGATTTCGATCTCGTCGACGACGCCGACCCGGCCGAGGACTTCGAAACCTATCGGTCCGAAGTGGCCGAGTGCCGGGAGATCGGCGTCGAGCACCCGGATCTGGATGAGATCGCTGTCCGCAAACGTCAGGGTGTGCACAAGGTCTCGCTGCGCTGGATCTACCTGCACATGATCGAGGAATACGCCAGGCACAACGGCCACGCGGACCTGTTGCGGGAGTGTCTGGACGGGCGCACCGGCGACTGACTCACACCCGCTGGCGTGGCGCATCGACCAGCCGGCCGCCGGGGGGTCGGAAATGCAATAGTAGGACGTCCGATCATCGGCTAACGTTGACACATGACGACCGCATTCTCGAGGACCCGCTCGCTCTCACCGCTTCCTGCGGAGCGGCGTGCGGAGATTCTGCGGGCCCCGGGCTTCGGCAGGTACTTCACCGACCACATGGTCGTCATCGACTTCGACTCGGCTGCCGGCTGGCACGACCCGCGGGTCGTGCCGTACGGCCCGTTCACCATCGACCCGGCGACCATGGTCCTGCACTATGGGCAGGAGATCTTCGAGGGTCTCAAGGCCTACGCCCAGCCCGACGGATCTGTGTCGACGTTCCGGCCGGGGGCGAACGCCGCCCGATTGAACCGGTCCGCGGACCGGCTGGGCATGCCGCAGTTACCGCCGGAGCTCTTCGTCGGTTCGCTGCGCGAACTCGTTGCGGCGGACCGGGAATGGGTGCCCACCGGTGACGAGGCGTCGCTCTACTTCCGGCCGTTCATGTTTGCCAACGAGGTCGGCCTGGGGGTCAGGCCTGCCAACCGCTACGTCTATTCGGTGATCGCCTCGCCCGCCGGGGCCTATTTCGCCGGGGGAATTGAACCGGTTACCGTGTGGTGGTCGACAGAGTACGTCCGGGCGGCTCCGGGCGGCACCGGGGCGGCGAAGACCGGCGGGAACTACGCCGCGTCGCTGGCTGCTCAGGCCCAGGCGGCCGCCAAGGGCTGCGATCAGGTTGTCTGGCTCGACGCGGTGGAGCGACGGTGGGTCGAGGAGATGGGCGGCATGAATCTGTGCTTCGTCTTCGGTTCGGGCGCGGATGTCGAGGTCGTCACGCCCGAGTTGACCGGTTCGCTGCTCCCAGGGGTGACCCGCGACTCGTTGCTGCAGATGGCTCGCGACCGCGGTTACCGGGCGACAGAACGCCGTATCTCCACCGATGAATGGGCCAAGAAGGCCGAGTCGGGGGAGCTGACCGAGGTGTTCGCCTGCGGGACGGCAGCCGTGATCACGCCGGTCGGGTCCGTCCGGCATGCCGAGGGCAGCTTCGACATCGCCGGCGGCGTCACCGGTCCGGTGACTCTCGAACTCCGGGAGGCGCTGACCGCCCTGCAGCGCGGGACGGCCCCGGACACCCACGGCTGGCTGGTCCCGATCGGCTGAGTCTGCGCCGGAGGATCAGCGTCACGCCGGACGAGCGAACGTAGGAAGACCGGAACGCCGGACGGCCGGAACACGGGAAGAGCACAACCGGGGAACGCCAGAACGGCGGAACCCTGCAGGATTCCGCCGTTCTGATCGGTGTTCCGAGCCTACTGGCCGGCCCGCCCGCTGATTCGCGTCAGCCGCGGACGACCTTGCCCGCCTTGAGGCAGGACGTACAGGCGTTCACGCGCTTGACGGTGCCGGGGGCCACCTGGGCGCGCACGGCCTGGATGTTCGGGTTCCAGCGGCGGTGAGTGCGGCGGTGGGAGTGCGAAACGCTCATTCCGAAGCCCGGGCCCTTGCCACAGACGTCACATACGGCAGCCACGGTCGGCTCAACCCCTATTCCGAGAAATGCGAGCGGCCGATCGGCCGGTCATGAAGTACGCAAACTATCGCGTGCCCGACCGCTCTGGGCAACCCTCCAAGCATAGCCGCCCGGAGAGGGCACGGCCAAATTGACGGGCCGCCTGTCAATGCAGGTGCGATCCTCGCAACGCAGGTGGCATCCTCGCAACAGCTGCAACCGTCATACCTGTTGCCACGACGAGCAAAGTGTTGCCAGGACGAACAAGCAGTAGCCACGATGAGCAGATCTGCCGGGAGGCCCAACGTGTCGGTCGATCGCGAACGGACGGTGGTGACGAAGTTCGACCGCGCCCTGGTGGGCCGCTGGTTCGGGTTGCTGCTGGATTCACGGGCGGCCGACGACGGCGATCGCCACCCGCTGATCTGGGCGGTCACGCCGAGTCCGGGCGAGCGGAAGGTCCTGGCGTGGGGGGCAGTCGACATCGGGGTCGCGATCGAGGCGGACGTGCTGCCGACCGCCCGGCTCGCCGCAGCCGAACCGACGGCGGCGTTGCTGCAGGAGTATCTGGCCGGCGTCGCCGCGGGAATCGCCGGCGTCGGTCGCTCCCTGTCCGGCCCGCCAGCCGGTCAACCCCACGGGACCGACCGGGCGCCGATGGCCGATGAGCCCGCAGGCCCGTCCGGGGAGGGCACGGACCGGCTGGCCCTGGTCGCCGGGCTGATCGCCGGTGCCGCCGCCATCCAGCTGGCCGAGGCTGGGACCAGGGATGGACATCGGCCCGAGAGCGCAGCGGCGCAGAGGTTTCCGTGGTCGATGTCCGGCCTGGCATCGACACCCGGCCAGACCGGGTTGCCCGCACGACCCAGTGCGGCGGACATCGCCCGGGCGGCCGGTACCACCGCCGCCGAGCTTGTCGTCGACGGCGCTGGTCTGCACGACATCGCCGCAGCGGCGGCGCAGAGTGCAATGCGGGGCTGGTCGGTCGGCCCAACAGACGGCCGGGCGGCCGACACCGTCGACGGCCGATCGGCCGTGGCCGACCGTCGGGTCCGAACCCTGGTGGCTCAGATCCTGCTCGCCCTCGAACGGGCCGCCAGGCCGCCCGCCCCCGCTGCCGAGCCGGCCAGTTGCGGCGCCGGGCCCGGCGATCACCGGGGGTCCGGTGTCCGGGCCGAGGTCACCTTTGTGGTCTTCACCTCCGACTCCGATGCGGCTCGGCTCCGCGCCGACCTGGAGCCGCTGGCCGATGAGGTCGTCATCTGGTCGAACGGCGACCGCCGCGAGTTCCACGTGCACACCCGCGACGCGGCGGAAGTCGTCTCGCAGGCCTACGCGATGGGCACGGTTTTCGCGCTGTCGATCGGCGCACTCGAGGTCGATTGACATGGCGCGAGCACTCCTGGAACCCGCGGAAGCCGATGGTGGGGCCTGCTGTCGGGGTAGACCGGCATGATGGGGCGCAGTCCAGTGGAGGGAGGGAAGCAGGTGCCACGGACGGAACCGGACGGCGCGGCCGAACGCGGCGAGCCGGTCGGCTGGCACACCCCGCTGCGCACCGTGATCGGCACCCGGGCGGCCCGCCAACTGTCGGAAAAGCTGGAGCTGACGACCGTCGGCGAGCTGCTCCGGCACTATCCGCGGAAGTACGACCGGCGTGGGAAGCTGACCGATCTGGGCGGCCTGAAGGTGGGAGAGCCGGTCACAGTCTGGGCAAAGGTCCTCGCTGTCAACGACCGCCGGATGGGCTCGACCGCGAAGGTGCGCAACGTCACCCAGGTCCGGATCGGCGATGGGCAGCACGATCTGACCTGCACCTTCTTCAACCGTTGGAACCTCGCCGGCCAGCTTCCGGTCGGTACCGAGGCGATGTTCTCCGGCACCGTCAGCCGGTTCAACGGGGTGTTGCAGATCACCTCGCCGCAGGTCGCCAAGCTCGATCCCGGCAGCGCAGCCGGTAAGGACGCGATCGACGTCATCGAATCGTTCCCGGGTGGGGTGATCCCCGTCTACCCGCTCACCGACGGCATCACCGGGGCGTTGATGCAGCGCTGCGTCCGGACCGTGCTGGAGGTGCTGGACGGCATCCCCGACCCCGTCCCGGATGTCCTGTTGGCGATGCGCAGGCTGGCCGACCTGGACACCGCAGTTCGGGACATCCACCGGCCGCGCACCGCGGAGGACCTGGCCGCCGCTCAGGCCAGGCTGCGCTACGACGAGGCGCTGTCCATCCAGCTGGTGCTGGCCCGCCGGCGGGCCGAGGCCAAAGCCTTTCCGGCGGAGCCCTGCCCGCGGATCCCGGGCGGACTGCTCGCCGCTTTCGACGACAACCTGCCCTTCGAGTTGACCGCCGGTCAGATCGCCGTCGGGCGCACCATCGAACAGGAATTGGCGACGATCCACCCGATGAACCGGCTGCTGCAGGGTGAGGTCGGCTCCGGCAAGACGGTCGTCGCGCTGCGGGCGATGCTGCAGGTGATCGACTCCGGCCGGCAGGCGGTGATGCTTGCGCCGACCGAGGTGCTGGCCGCGCAGCACGCGAAATCGCTGCGCGACATCCTCGGGCCGATCGGTGCGGGAGGTGAGCTGGGCTCGTTACCTGGCGCCATCAAGATCACTCTGCTGACCGGTTCACTGGGCGCAGGGACAAGACGAGAAGCGTTGCTGGACATCGCATCCGGCCAGGCCGGCATCGCAGTGGGGACGCACGCGCTGCTGTCGGAGGGGGTCTTCTTCGCCGAACTGGGCCTGATCGTGGTGGACGAACAACACCGTTTCGGTGTCGAGCAACGCAACGCGTTGCGCAGCCAGCACCCGGCAAAGAGCCCGCCGCATGTGCTGGTGATGACGGCCACCCCGATCCCGCGGACGGTCGCAATGACGGTCTACGGCGACCTCGACACCTCTATCCTCGCGGAACTCCCGAAGGGTCGGTCACCAATTGCCACCACCGTGGTGCCGGTGGCCGAGAAGCCGGGGTGGCTGGACCGCGCCTGGCAGCGGGTCAGGGAGGAGGTCGGCGCCGGCCATCAGGTTTTCATCGTCTGTCCGAAGATCGGTGATCAACCGGTCGGTGCGAAGAGTGGCCGGGGGGCGGAGGAGTCGGACGACGGGATGGATCTGGAGGCGGACGACGGGCCCGGCGACCTGACCGAGCGCCGGCCCCCGCTGGCCGTGCTCGAGGTGGCCGAATCACTGCGGGACGGCCCGCTCGCCGGACTCCGGCTCGGCATCCTGCACGGCCGGCTGCCGCCGCCGGAGAAGGACGCGGCGATGGCGGCGTTCGCGGCCGGGCACCTCGACGTGCTGGTGGCCACGACCGTCATCGAGGTCGGCGTGGACGTCCCGAACGCCACCATGATGGTCGTCCTCGACGCGGAACGGTTCGGGATGTCGCAGCTCCACCAGCTGCGCGGCCGGGTGGGGAGAGGAACCGCGGCGGGGGTGTGCCTGCTGGTCAGCGAGTCGCCGGAAGCGTCGGTGGGTCGCGCACGGCTCTCCGCGGTGGCCGCCACCAACGACGGCTTCGTCCTGGCGGAGGCCGACCTGGGGCTCCGCCGGGAGGGCAACGTTCTCGGCATCACCCAGGCGGGGAAGTCCTCCGGCCTCAAGCAGCTCTCGCTGCTGCGCGACCGCGATGTGATCGAGCACGCCCGCGCCGACGCACTCGCGCTGGTCGGCGACGACCCGACGATGACCGGCCATCCCGGCCTCGCCGAAATGGTGGCGACGGTGATCGCCCAGCAGGACCAGGTCTACCTGGAGAAGGGCTGACAGCAGGCACGACCCGGCCGCCGGTCCTGCCGTACAGCTGTGACCTGAAAGGCTGACCGCAAACGGCGGCGCTGGACCGCGATACCGTCGCACCGGACCGGGCAGCACCCTGCTGCGGCCCCGAGGAGAGGGTTGATGTTCTCGAAAATCCTGGTCGCCAACCGCGGCGAGATCGCCATCCGTGCGTTCCGGGCGGCGTACGAGCTGGGCGTGGCCTCGGTGGCGGTCTACCCGTACGAGGACCGGAACTCGCTCCACCGGCAGCAGGCCGACGAGTCCTACCAGATCGGCGAGGTCGGCCACCCGGTCAGGGCCTATCTGGACGTTGACGAGATCGTCAGGGCGGCTGTCGCAGCCGGGGCAGACGCGGTCTATCCCGGCTACGGATTTCTTTCGGAGAATCCCTTCCTGGCCCAGGCCTGCGCAGCAGCGGGCATCACCTTCATCGGGCCTCCGGCCCACGTGCTGGAGTTGGCCGGGAACAAGTCCAGGGCGATCGAATCGGCCAGGGCCGCCGGTCTGCCCGTGCTCTCCTCGTCGGAGCCGTCAGCCGACGTCACCGTCTTGTCCGACGCGGCGCAGGCGGTCGGTTTTCCGCTCTTCGTGAAAGCGGTGGCCGGCGGCGGCGGCCGCGGAATGCGCCGGGTCGACCGGCCCGAGGAGCTGGAGCAGGCGCTCGGCACGGCGATGCGAGAGGCGGAGTCGGCATTCGGTGATGACACCGTGTTCCTGGAACGCGCGGTCATCGAGCCGCGGCACATCGAGGTGCAGGTACTGGCCGACGCCACCGGCGCCACCGTTCATCTCTTCGAACGGGACTGCTCAGTGCAGCGGCGCCACCAGAAGGTCATCGAGGTTGCCCCGGCCGTCGGGCTGGCGCCCGAAACGAGGGCGAAGATGTGCGCCGACGCGGTCGCCTTCGCCCGACACATCGGCTACGTCAACGCCGGGACGGTGGAGTTCCTGCTGGGCGCCGGAGATGCAGCTCCGAGTTACCACTTCATCGAGATGAACCCCCGGATCCAGGTCGAGCACACCGTCACCGAGGAGATCACCGACGTCGACCTCGTCGCCTCGCAGATCCGGATCGCGGCCGGCGAGACGCTCGCGGACCTCAGGCTCGGGCAGGAGAACATCAAGGTCACCGGGGCGGCGCTGCAGTGCCGGATCACCACGGAGGACCCGGCCAACGGGTTCCGGCCGGACACCGGACGGATCGTCACCTACCGTTCCCCCGGCGGCGCCGGCGTTCGGATCGACGGCGGGACGGTGCACTCGGGCGCCGAGGTCAGCGCCCACTTCGACTCGCTGCTGGTCAAGTTGACCTGCCACGGGCGGGACTGGCCGCAGGCCGTCGCCAGGGCCCGGCGGGCGCTGGCCGAATTCCGGATCCGCGGTGTTTCGACCAACATCCCGTTCCTGCAGGCGGTGCTCGACGACCCGGATTTCGCCAACGGTGGGGTGAACACCTCGTTCATCGAGACGCATCCGCAGCTGTTGACGGCGCGGCATTCCGCCGACCGGGGGACCCGGCTGATGACGTACCTGGCCGACGTCACCGTCAACCGGCCCAATGGCCGCCGGCCGGCTGTGCTGATCGAGCCGGCGGACAAGCTCCCGCGGATCGACCGGCGCGCCGCGGCGCCCGACGGAAGCCGGCAACGGCTGGCCGAACTCGGCCCGCGGGGATTCGCCAACTGGCTGCGGGAGAGCACCGCGCTGGCGGTCACCGACACCACTTTCCGGGACGCCCACCAGTCGCTGCTGGCTACCAGGGTGCGCACCCGCGACCTGGTGGCCATCGCCCCGGCCGTCGCCCGGTTGACCCCGCAGTTGCTCTCGGTCGAAGCCTGGGGCGGCGCCACCTACGACGTCGCGCTGCGATTCCTCGCCGAGGACCCCTGGGAGCGACTCGTCGCTCTCCGCGCCGCGTTGCCCAACATCGCCATCCAGATGTTGCTGCGCGGGCGTAACACCGTCGGTTACACGCCGTACCCCGTCGCTGTCACCGACGCGTTCATCGACGAGGCAGCGGGAGCGGGCGTGGATATCTTCCGGATCTTCGACGCCCTCAACGACGTCGACCAGATGCGGCCGGCGATCGACGCCGTCCGGGCCCACGGGGCAGCGGTGGCCGAGGTCGCGCTCTGCTACACCGCCGACCTCTCCGACCCGGCCGAACGGCTGTACACGCTCGACTACTACCTCACCCTCGCGGAGCAGATCGTCGAGGCCGGCGCGCACATCATCGCCATCAAGGACATGGCAGGCCTGCTGCGGGCGCCGGCGGCCGCGACACTGGTGACGGCGCTGCGCAGCCGTTTCGACCTGCCGGTCCACCTGCACACCCACGACACCGCCGGCGGTCAGCTGGCCACCTACCTTGCCGCAGCCCAGTCCGGGGTCGACGCGGTCGACGTGGCGAGCGCACCGATGGCCGGGACGACCTCGCAACCGTCCATGTCCGCGCTGGTCGCCGCCTTCGACAACACCTACCGCGCAACGGGTCTGAGCCTGCAGGCGGTTGCCGACCTGGAGCCGTACTGGGAGGCGGTGCGGGCGATCTACGCGCCGTTCGAATCCGGACTCCGCGCGCCGACCGGCCGGGTCTACCGGCACGAGATACCGGGCGGCCAGCTCTCCAACCTCCGCCAGCAGGCTTTGGCGCTGGGCCTGGGGGGGCAGTTCGAACAGATCGAAAGTACCTATGCCGCAGCCGATGCCATGCTTGGGCGACTGGTGAAGGTGACCCCGTCGTCAAAGGTCGTCGGTGATCTGGCGCTGCACCTGGTCGGCGCCGGGGTGCCCCCGGCCGAGTTCGAAGCCGACCCCGCCCGGTTCGACATCCCCGATTCGGTGATCGGCTTCCTCTCGG
>JBBRDH010000118.1:0-16625 GCA_038204125.1 Mycobacteriales bacterium | reverse complement strand
GTAGCGGCGTGGCGCAACGTGCCGAGCAGTTCGGCGAGTTCGGAATCGGCCGCCGGATGCACCGCCGGCAACCTGGTTGTCACCCCGCGGCCCTGCTCCAGCCAGTGCAGGATCAGCGCGGGCGATCCGGTCCGCACAGCGGTTTGCAGCCCGAGAGTAGCCAGCTCAGATCCGTGGACGGCGGCGGCGACCTGCATGTCCTGAGAGCCGAACCTGGTCAGGAACTCCGCAAGTTCAGTCAGGCCCATGCGCAGTTCCTTGAGGCCGTCATTTTGACGGCCGGCGGCCATGTCTATCCGCCCGGCGACCAACCGGGTGTGCAGCTTGATACCGATGTAGGGCCGCTTGGCTGCGGATCTGGCCCGCCGTAGATCCGTTTCCGCAGCGGTCATCCGACCGGCGGCGAGGTGGGCGTCTGCCCGGAGCAGCAGCGCTGCGGCGGCATCGTGAATGAGCCCGGACCTGGTCAGGGTTTCGGCGATCGACTGCAGTCTCTGCAAACTGCGGGTGGGCGGCTCTGACCGACCCGCCTCGGACTCGTCGGCCGTATCGGCCAAAATTCCTGCCCGGATATAGCCTAATTCGGCGATGGCCGCCAAATTCCGGTTGCGATGCTTCTTCGCGATTCGCACCGCCTGCTCGAATGCCGACCGGGCGTCCGGCAATTGCCCGAGCACCATTTGGAGTTCACCGATGATTTGCAGAGCATTGATGTGGTGGGCGGGCCGGCCGTCCGCGCGGATGAGAGATTCGGCGGCCGTTGCCTGTTCGAGCGCATCCCAGTAGAGGCCGGCTGCGCGCAGTACGTGCGCCCGGTCGAGCGCCAAGATCGCCTCGTTCCCCTGGGGCATATCAGTTGCGGCATCGGCCATGCGGACCAGCGCTGGCGGTAGATTTCCGGACAGGTACTCCAGATAGCCGAGATTGTGGACTGCCATCGGGGCGAAGTAGGCGTTGTCCAGATTGCGGGCGACCTCGACCGCTCGCGACGCGTCCTTCTGGGCTTTTCGTAACTCGCCCAAGTTGTTGAATATCAGAGATCGGTCGATCAGAGCAACAGCCAGGGTTCGGCCGGCTGCGGGTGGTATCCCGTCGATTGCCCTGGCGAACTCGTCGAGTGCCCGGCCGGTGTCGCCAATTCTTGTGAAGTGAATCGCCTTCGCCGTTCGGACGGCGGGCAATTGGTCCGGATCGGTCGTGGCTGCGGTGTCGAGCAGTTCTTCTATTTCCGCTCGGCGGCCCAATTCACTGTCACCGAGATTGACCGCAAGGTTGATCGACAGCTGGGCTACCAGCGACGCATTCTCCGCTCCGTGGTCGGCCAGCAGCCGCAGCGCCTTTCTGGCGAGTCGGACAGCCGTGCGCGGATGACCCTCGTCGGCGGCTTGACGGACCTGCAGGAGCAGTTGCTCCCCAGCATCTCTCGAGCTGACATCCTTGGGGCGGCCGGTCGACACGCAGCCATCATCACAGGCGCCCCGCCGAATCGCATCACAGGCTGATTGCCGGGGTGTGCACCGGCACCGAAATGGCCGGGTCTGATCCAGCGGTCGGCGACAGCACGATCTGCGCAGGGCCAGCAGGGACCGACTCGAACACGAACCGACCGGACTCATCGCATTCGGTCGTCAGCTCCGTTCCGCTGGTGCGCAGTTCGACATGCAGACCCGCGCCTGGTGCGGCCCAACCGTCGAGTCTGACGGCGCCGCCCGGCAACGGCTCGATGGCGATCATCACCGACAGGTGTTCGCTGGAAAAGGTGATGCGGCGGGTCAGTTCTACGCCCGCAGCCGCCCGGGTACCGGCCAGAGCCGCCTCCGATTCCACCAGGCGGGCCATCTCGGCATCGAGGTCGGTGGCGCCGAGCGCGAACAGAATCAGATCCGGCAGGACCGGCGGCATCGGGTCGAGAGCGTCATAAACGGCGGCCAGGTCAGTCAAAATCTCCAGGTCGTATCGATCCATCCGCGGTCGGTCGTCGAAGTCGGTCATGACCATTCCTCCCCTTGTAGTCGGGTGCGCAATTTGTCCAGACACCTGGCTCTGGTAGGTCCGATCGATCCGATCGGAATAGTCATTTCTCTTGCTATGGCTGCATAGTCGGGCCGGGGTGAGAACGCGATCACAGCCAGCAACCGCTGGCACCGGTCCGACAGGGCGCCGACATGTGCCCACAATCTCCGCTGTTCGTCGGTCAGCACCGCCGCGCTCTCCGCCGACGGCTCGCGGGGGAGGTCCTCCTCATTCGGCTCCGTGCCGGACCGTTGCGCGGACAGCGCCCGGTCCTTCCAAGCCTGCCGCCGCAAGGTCACCGTCAGCCAGCGGATCACTGCCAGCGGGTCGGAAATCGTGCTGCCGCTCCGAACCAGGGCCAGGAACGTCTGTTGCACACTGTCCTCGGCCTCGGCGGCCGACAACCCGCAATACCGGGCGGTGTGCCACAACAGCGGGCTTACCAACCGCACCAGCCGATCGATGCCGCCGGGCACGCCATCGCGGTAATCCTGGAACGCCAGGGCAGCCTTGGTGACCAGATCTCCCGCGTCACCGTGCTCCCCGTGCCGGCGCGGCCCGGGAGCCGCAGACCGCCGCAGGCTCTCCGCCGCCTGGTCCCTCGTCCGCCGGAAGCTATCCCCGGCCTGCATTTCGAGGTTCTCGTTTCCATTTGGCCGGCTGGTCTCGACTGTCACGTCGGCCTACCTCCGGCCGTTTTCGAGAAGCAGCAGGTCGAGTGGTACGGAGGACGTGCTCGGTTCATGACGGCTCCTTCAACGCAAAGGAATGAGCTTCCGGCGTTCTGATACATCGGCTGGGCAATTTTTGTCGACGAGCGCTGCGAGGAACTGCCCCGCGAGCACGGGTGCGGCGAAACTGGTTCCGCTCCAGGTGGCGAAGCCGCTGGAGAAGTCGTCCGGATCGATGGTCGCCCGCTCGCGGTTGCCGGGTCCGCTGAACGAGACCCCGGCCTGCAGCGAGCCCTGGGCAACGACTGGTGACGTCGAGACCACATTGGCGCCCGGGGCCGCACCGAGCACCCACGGCCCGTCGTTCGAGAACAACGCGACCGAACCGTCCGGGTTCAGCGCCGCCACCGCGACCAGCGGCAAGTCATCGAATCCTGGGTAATCGGCGAACCCGGCCGGATAGCACCGGCGCTGGCTGCTGTCGTTCCCGGCGGCGGCGAACGTGACCACCCCGCGGCCCGCGATCGTCCGGAGCAGGTCGAGCAGGCCGGCGCTGTACCGTTCGTCCTCCCTGGTCTCGGCGTAGTAGCCCAGGGACAGCACCAGGGCGTCGATCGTGCCCGGCTCCTGGGCCAGTTTGATGCCGAGGCCGATCAGCGCCGTTGTCAGCCGGTCCTCGGGGACTACCCCGTCGGCGTCCATGATCCGCAGCGCGGTGATGGCCGCGTTGGGGCAGGTCTGCCGCAGCAGCCCGCAGATGAAGGTGCCATGGCCGGCGTGGCTGGTCAGTCCCCCGGTCATCAGGTCCCCGACGGCGCCTTCGCCTTCCGGGTCGGTGTCCGTGACGTCCGGTCGGTTCGGATCCAGGCCGACGAACGTGCCGCCGGACTCCTGCATCGGCCTGGTCACCGGCCGGTCGGTGAACCATGGATGTACGCCGACCCCGGTGTCCAGGACCACGACCGACGGTTCTGGCCGGGTGGGATCGAGCTGGGGCGAATGCAGCACAACTGCCACCGGGCCGTGGCCACCAGTGCCGGCAGCGAGATAGGACGCCGCGTATTCGGCGGCGAGTCCGTGGGGTGAGTAAGGATTGCCGGTGACCACCGACAAACCATGGGGGGAGTACGGATTGCCGTTGATTCCGACTGCAGCGAACATCAGATGGTCCAAACCGACCGCGGCCGCGAGGTCGGCGTCACCACCGGCACGCAGTCGCTGCAGCAACGGCCACACATCGACGGCCGGCGCAGGGTTCTTGTCGTCGACGGGCCGGAAGCGGAGCGGGAAGACCAGGGGGGTGGCGGTCTGCTCGGCCAGCGCCAGCAGCCGGGCCAGCTGGTTGTGGTCCGCGATGACCGGGTCTTCCTCAGAACGGTCCAGCAGCGCGAATGGACTCGGCCCAGCTACCCGCAGACCGAGCTGCGCGGCAACAGTGTCGACAGTGGCGATCCGAGCCTGTCCGAGTTGCACGGTAGGTGCGGTGATCAGCAGCCGGTCTCCGCGGTAGGCGGTCGCCGCCGGTGCAATCCCGTCGGGCGGCCGCACCGCGGTGGCCGGGTCCAGCACCCGGGCGTCGAATCGCACGAAGGGATCGTCGGGCTGTCCGGGCCGGCCGCGCTCGGCGGAAGGCGACGGCGGTTCAGGGGGGACAGTCGCCGCTCCAGGATCGGGCTGGGCGGCCATGGCGGCCTCGGCTCCCGAGGCCGCCGGAGCGGGATCCGCAGGTCCAGGATGGGCGTTCGGATCGGTCATCTATCCGTCCTTCGGGGTCGGCCTCGGTGAGCGCGCGTCGAGTCAAAGAGTCCTCGGTGTGCTTGTTGATACCAAATCGACGAGCATTCCGCTTCCCGGGCGGAGAAGGTCAGCCGATCCCTGTGCGATCCCCCGGCTTACCCCGGTCGGCTTGGCCGGCTTCGAGCAGGAACCGGCGGCGCGCCGACACGTGCAGTGTGACGCTGGCGTCGGCCAGTGCGGCCAGGTACCGGCCGGCCAAAAGCGGTGCGGCGAAGGACGTTCCGCTCCACGAGGCAAACCCGCCGGCAAGGCTGTCCGGGTCCACGGCGGAGCGGATCCGCCCCCGGCCCGCTGCCGTCAGCACCCGCGGCCGGTACGACCCTGCGGCGGCCGTCGGCACGGTGGACATCAGGTTGACCCCGAGCGCACCAGCGGTCACCCAGCGGCCGAAGTTCGAGAACGACGCCCGCGACCCGTTCGGATTGCGGGCGCCGACCGATAGCATCGGCAGCACATCGGGGTCGCCGGTAAACGCCGGGTCCGCCGCAAATGCGGCCGGGAACGACGGCCGCTCGGTGGCGTCGTTGCCGGCGGCGCAAAAGATGGCCACCCCGCGCCGACCGAGGTCCAGCAGTGTTTCCCGCAACGCCGAGGTGTACGTCAGGTCGTCGCCGGTTTCGGTGTAGTAGCCCAGTGACAGGACGATCGCGTCCGCCCAGCCGGGTTCCTCATGCTGCCGGCGCAGCACCAGGGCGAGCGCGTCGCTCAGGGTCGTCTCCGGGACGATGCCGTCGGCGCCCATCACCGGAAGTGTCACGATTCGGGCCGGCGGGCAACTCTGCCGCAGCAGACCGGCGATGAACGTGCCGTGCCCGGCGTGGCTGGCCAGGTTGCCGAGCATCGGGTTGGCGATCAGCCCGACGCCGGCCGACGCCGGAAAGGAGAGCACTGCCGGACGGTCTCCGTCGGGAGGTTCCACAGGCATCGTTTCGACCGTGTCGGCACGGAACCACGGGTGGTCGCCGATGGCAGTGTCCAACACCACCACCCTGGGACGCCGTCCGTGATCGATCATCGAAGGCGGGATGCCGACCCACGAGACGGGCCCGCGGCCGGTGTAGCCGGGACTGCCGTAGAGGTCGAGGCCGGGGCGTCCGTGGTGCACGGCGAAAGGGTTGCCGCCCACCTGTTCCGCGGTGGTTAGCAGGTGATCGAGGCCGACCGCCGAGGACAGTTCCCGGTCGCCGACCCGGCGCACCGCGGACAGCACCGCCCACGGATCCGGGCCGGAGCCGTCCCCGATCGGCACCAGGCGGACGCCGCCGGGCGAGAACTCGCACCGGCAGGACATCTGCCCGGCGAGCGTCGTCAGCTCGCGCCGCACCCGCTCGCGGAGCGCCCGGTCGTGCCGGGCCACCAGCAGTCGTTCGCAGTGGTAGGCGGTGACTCCGGCGACACCGTCAGGCCCGGTCGAGGCGTGGTGGCGCGGGTCAAGCAGCCGGCCGTTCCGCCCCTGCGCGACCCCCGCGGCGCGGTCCAGGGAGCCGGCCCGCCCGGTCATGCGTTGGTGGCGTCGGCGTCCGAACCGTCGGCGGCCGGTGTGCCCCTTCCCTTCTCCGCGGACTTGTGGCCTTCGACAGCCGTCGCGGATTCGAGGGCCGCCGTGACGGGTCCGGCTGTTTCCGGTGCTGGGGATTCCGGAGGCGCGGCTGCTGGCTTACCTGCGGCGAGCAGGTGGCCCAAGGTTTCCCGTTCCAGGCGCCGGAAGGTACGCTCGGGCATCGTCCGGTCCAGGACCGCTACTTCGAGTTGCGCCGCTTCCAGCGAGCGGGGCGCGCCCTCCCCCCCGGCGCCGAGCGCGCTGACCGCACCGGCCAGCGCCGTCTGCAGGTCCCAGCCGGCGACGAAGAGCTTTTCCATGGCGCCGGCCACCGGCTCGGTCACCCCGCCCATCACGAAGTAGCGGGTCTCGTCGTTGATGGACCCGTCGTAGGAGATGCGGTACAGCTGATCCCGCTGACCCGGGGCGCCAAGCCTGGTCTCACCGGGCGCCGGCACCGGTTCGCCAACGAACCTGGCCACCTCGGCGACGCAGATCTCGACCTCGTACGGCTTCTGGTGCTCGGAGAAAATCGCCCCCAGCGTCTGCGCATAAGCGTTGGCCAGCCAACGGCCGGTCACGTCCCGCCGGTCGTAGGAGTAGCCGCGGACGTCGGCCAGCCGGATGCCTGCGGTGCGCAGATTCTCGAACTCCGAGTACCGGCCGACCGCGGCAAATCCGATCCGGTCGTAGATCTCGCTCACCTTGTGCAGCGTCGGCGAATGATTTTCGGCGACGAACAACACCCCACCGGAATAGGTGGTGACAACGACGCTGCGGCCCCGCCCGATGCCCTTACGGGCGAACTCGGAGCGGTCCCGCATGAACTGTTCGGGAGAGGCATAGACGGGCATTGTCACGGTGTTAGGGCTCCGGCTGGTTTCGAATTCGGCGATAGCTGCTGACGGACCTCTTCACGATCGCTCGGGCTTCAGCCGCCGGGGTTGAGCATCCGGCCGGCGACGACAGCTTCTGACACGGCGCCGATCTCGCTCTCCGAGAGCCGCCTGGCACCGGCGGCAGTGACGGTGATCACTACCGGGAAGATGCGGCGGGTCAGATCAGGGCCGGCCGTTGCCGTGTCGTCGTCCGCGGCGTCGTACAGCGCCTCCACCGCAGCCCGCACTGCCGCGTCGACCCCCGCCGCCGGGTCGTACCGCTTCTTGAGGGCAGACCTGGCGAACATCGACCCGGAGCCGACGGCGTAGTAGTCCTGCTCCTCGTAACGTCCGCCGGTCACGTCGTAGGAGAAGATCCGGCCGGCTCCGGCGTCGGCGACGTGGTCGATGTCGTATCCGGCGAACAGGGGCACGACGGCGAGTCCCTGCATGGCTGCGGCGAGGTTGCCACGGATCATCGACGAGAGGCGATTTGCCTTGCCATCCAGAGAAAGTCGGACGCCCTCGATCTTCTCGTAGTGCTCGAGTTCGAGCTTGAACATCCGGACCATCTCGATCGCGATCCCGGCCGTCCCGGCTATCCCGATGACGGAATGCGAGTCGGCCACGAACACCTTCTCGATGTCCCGCTGAGCGATGAGGTTGCCCATCGTGGCCCGTCGGTCACCTGCCATCACCACGCCGTCTGCGCAGTTCACGGCGACGATCGTGGTCCCGTGTGGGACGTGCACGGACGATCCTCCGCCGCCGATCGCCTGGCCGCCACCTCCCTGACGGCCGTCCTCGTGCCAACGGCGGCCGGGGAGTAGATGCGGCTCCGCCCTGGCCAGGAAATCGGTGAAGGATCCGGCGCCCGGGGTCAGATAGGCCGCCGGAACCGCCGCCACGGGCCAGGAACTCCGGCCGTCGGGCTGGGTCACTGGCCGCCCTTTTGGACGTACGAGCGGACGAAGTCCTCGGCGTTGGACTCGAGCACGCCGTCGATCTCGTCGAGGATGTCGTCGGTCTCGGCGGCCAACTTCTCGCGGCGCTCCTGGCCTGCGGTGTCGACCGCGGCCTCGTCACCGTCGTCGCCGCCGCCGTGCCGGGTGGTCTGCTCCTGTGCCATGTCCGCTTCTCCCATCGCCGCGCCGGCCCATCCGCGCTGCTGCCGACTTTACCCAGCGGAGCCGACAAGTCAGGGACCGTTCTCGGCTGATTGCAAAAGTCGATGGAACCGAACGGTTCTCGGCCCCGTACCCCTGACGACCAAACCCGGCACGGCACAAGCCGCCGCCGAAATCAGGAAGCCATCGACCCGGCTTCACCCCGAAAGGAACCGCCCCATGAACATCAAAACCCGTTTGGCCTCCGGCCTGCTCGCCGCCGGAGCCCTGTTCGCCGGCGTCCTGGGCGCCGCGAGCAGCAGCGCCGCGGTCGCCGCTCCCGCCCCGGCCTCTTCCGCATCCGCCGCAGCGGCGGTCACCCCGTCGGTGTCGCTGCACCTCACCGCATCCTCGCCGCAGCTCGCCGCGTGCATGCCCAAGGCCAACGTCAACGTCAAGGTGGAGCTGAAGACCGACCTGATCGGCTTCGACGACTTCCACATCAACGCCAGCGGCCTGCCCGCCAACACCGCCTTCACCGTCTTCCTGCTCCAGCAGGCCGATGCACCTTTCGGCGCCGCGGAATACATCGGCGACGTCTTCACCGACCGCAATGGCAACGCCAGCAACGCCTTCCACCTCATTGTCGCCGAAGCGTTCTCCTCCAACCTGCTCAACGGACAACGCGTCCGCACCGAGTTGAACCAGGTCGGCATGTGGTTCGCCGACCCCGCAGGTGACGACTTCTGCCTCGGCAAGAACAAGGGCCCGGTGACCCCGTTCGACGGCGACAACTCCGCTGGCGTCCAGGCCTTCAACTCCCTGCACACGAACCCGCTCCCCGCCCCCTGATCCAGGAGGCCCACAGCAGGCAGGCCCGGTCGGAATCACTCCGGCCGGGCCTGTTGCGGTGCGCGGCCGGTTCACGCCCCCAGGCAATCAACCCATGAGATCTTCGCCCCGGGCAGAGGCTGCCCTCGATCCGCCAACTGGCAGCAAATCTCCGCGTCGCCCCGGGAACAGTGGCCCGGGCGTATTCAGGACTGGAGACTGCCGGCCTGATCCAGACGAACCGCTCCAGCGGACCACGGGTCCTGGCGAGCCAAACCGTTGACCGTGAACTTCATGATGCTGCCCTCGCCGTCGTCGCTCTCGCCCGCCGGAAGGCCCTCCCCCTGGCCGACATCCTGGGAGCCGTCCGATCCGAGTGGGCCAGAACTGTCCAGCCGTAAAAGGCATCGCACCATGTCAGTGTTGAATGCACCCGATAACGTGCGGTCGACGCATCTAGATCAAGCGCGTTGGGTCAGCGCGTCGACCAGTTCGCCGGCGTCAGCGGCGGCGTCGAGCAGCTGCCCGACATGGGCCTTGGTGCCGCGCAACGGATCCATGGTGGGAATGCGGACCAGCGATTCCCGGCCGATGTCGAAGATCACCGAATCCCAGGAGGCTGCGGCCAGTTTGTCCGCGTATTTGGAGACACACCGACCGCGGAAATATGCCCGGGTGTCCTCGGGGGGTGTCGTCATCGCCCGCCGGATCGCCTCCTCGGTGACCAGCTGCTTCATCGACCCCCGGGACACCAACCGGTTGTAGAGGCCGCGGTCCAATCGGACATCGGCATATTGCAGATCCACCAGCGCCAGCCGGGGAGCACCCCAGGACAGTCCATCGCGGCTTCGAAAGCCCTCCAGCAGCCGGAGTTTGGCCGGCCAGTCCAGGGTGTCGGCGAGTTGCATCGGGTCCTGCTCGAGCTTGTCCAGCACCTCGCTCCAGGTGGTCAGCACATCGGCGGTGTCGGCGTCGACGTCACTTCCGTAGGTGTCGGCGACATAGGCCGCCGCGGCGTCGAGGTAGGCCCGCTGCACGTCCACGCCGGTGTAGGCCCGGCCGTCGGACAGCGGCACGGTCGTCTTGAGGGTCGGGTCGTGGGAGATCTGGTGGACCGCATTGACCGGATGCTGGAGCTCCACCGGCATCGGCCAGCCGGCCTCGATCATCGACAGCACCAGCGCCGTGGTCCCGACCTTGAGGTAGATCGCCGTCTCGGCCAGGTTGGCGTCGCCGATGATGACGTGCAGCCGCCGGTAGCGGTCGGCATCGGCATGCGGCTCGTCGCGGGTGTTGATCAGCCCGCGCTTCAGCGTCGTCTCCAGCCCGACGTCCACCTCGATGTAGTCGGACCGCTGGGCAAGCTGGAATCCGGGGGTGTTCCCGGCCGGTCCGAGGCCGACCCGGCCGGCGCCGGCGAACACCTGCCTGGATGCGAAGAACGGCAGCAGCCCGGCGATCAGCGACGGGAACGGGGTGTCCCGGCGGCACAGGTAGTTCTCGTGGGTGCCGTAGGAAGCGCCCTTGCCGTCGGTGTTGTTCTTGTACAGCTGAACGGGCTTCGTGCCGGGTACGGACGCGGCCAGGACGGCTGCCGCTTCCATCACCCGCTCCCCCGCCTTGTCGAAGATCACCGCGTCGAGCGGGTTGGTCACCTCCGGTCCGGAGAACTCCGGGTGCGCGTGGTCGACGTAGAGCCGGGCACCGTTGGACAGGATGACGTTCGCGGCGCCGATGTCGTCGATGTCCGGCTCGGTGACGCCGAACAGCGCTGACAGGTCATACCCGCGGGCGTCGCGCAGCGGCGATTCGACCTCGTAGTCCCAACGCGGCCGGCGCGCCCTTGGGGCCGCCACCGACGCGGCGTAGGCGAGAACGATCTGAGTGGAGGAGATCACTGGATTGACCCCCGGCTCCCCCGGCACCGAGATCCCGTACTCGACCTCGGTCCCCATGATGCGGCGCACTGTCATGAGGTCAAATCTAGTGCCCTGGTCGTGTTGAGCTTTGGCCTGTATGTTGAATTGCACTACGTTTTGTCGTACGCTCGCCGCATGGCTGTGTTGAATTTCAGAACCGACGAGCGATCTGAGCAGGCGCTGGCCGAGCTTCGGGCCGACGGAGCGACGGTCTCCGAAGCAATCAGGCAAGCTCTCGTCGACGCTGTCAGGCTCAAGCGGCGCGAGCAGATGCGAAGGGAGTCACTGGCCGCCAGTCAAAATCCCGCGGATCTTGCGGAGGCGAAACAGGTACTTGCCGACATGGATGAGCTGCGGGTGTGAAGATGCTCCGCGGGGACATCTATCGTCTTCGGGCTCCCCGCGGGCCACGTGGAATCGAACAAACAGGTTCCCGGTACGCCGTTGTCGTTCAATCCGACGATTTGATGCTGTCGACAGTTCTTGTTTCGCCTACGTCCCGATCAGCGCCCCCTCGGGTCTTTCGACCGACGATCACCATCGCGGGCGAGCAGACTCAGGTCCTCATCGAACAGACCACGGCAGTGGCCGCCGAGCGCCTGGGAGCCCTCGCGGGGCACGTCAGCTTCGATGAATTGGAGCAGATCGACAAGTCGCTGCGTCTGGCCCTCCAACTCGACTGACCCGAGCTGATGGACTCATCCGAAGGGTCAGCCACCAGCGACGGACGGCAGGAACTGCACCTCGGAACCGTCGCGCAGCGGAGTGTCCAGGCCGCCCCCGGTCCGGCAGTCCTCACCGTCGACGTAGACGTTGACGTACCGCCGGATGACGAGCTGTTCGTCCCGGATCCGGCGGTGCAGCCGCGGCCAGCGGGCGGCGATCTCGTCCAGCAACGCCCCCAGCCTCGGCCCGGACTGGAGCTCCAGGACCGGTTCACCGTCGCATTCGGCTCGAAGGACCCCGGGAACTAGAACCCGCACCCGCACCTGTGCATCGGCTTGCCCGGAGTCCCTGCCAGCCAACCCGCTCACGACGAGAAGGACCGCACGCACAGCACGTCGGGCAGGTGATCGACGACCAGCGACCAGGTGTCGCCCTCGTCGGCGCTGCCGAACACCTCACCCGACCTGGTGCCGAAGTAGACCCCGGCCACCGGCGAGTCGTCGGTGCACATGGCGTCGCGCAGCACCACCGGGTAGAAGTCGCCGTCGGGCAGACCCTCGGTCAACGCCTCCCAACTCGCCCCGGCATCTGTGGACCGGTAGACCCGGCAGCGGAAGTCCGGCGGGAAGCGCCGGCTGTCGGCCTGAATCGGAAAGGTGTACACCACACCTGGTTTCGAAGGGTGGGCGACGATGGTGAAGCCGAAATCGGTGGGCAGGCCCTCGGCGATGCTCTGCCAATTGTCGCCGCCGTCGTCGGAGCGGTACACGCCGTGGTGGTTCTGGGCGTAGAGCCGTTCGGGATCGCCGGCATCGCGGGCGACCTTGTGCACGCACTGGCCGAATTCCGGCCAGGGGTCGGGGAAGAAGTAGGCCTTGATCCCCTTGTTCGCCGGGTTCCAGCTCTTCCCGGCGTCGGTCGATCGGTAGACGCCGCCGGTGGACATGGCGACCAGGAGGCGGTCGGGGTCGGTCGGGTGCGGCAGCACGGTGTGTACCGCCTGGCCGCCGAATCCGGCTCCCCACTCCGGCCGGTGCGGGTGATCCCAGAGGCCGGGCACCAATTCGTAGCTGGCACCGCCGTCGTCAGACCGGAACAACGCGGACGGCTGGGTTCCGGCATACACCACGCCCGGCTGGGTCGGGCTGGGAGCGAATTGCCACACCCGGTCCAACGCGACGCCGGCTGACTCCGGGAAGGCCAGCGGCGGCGAGCCGGGCTCGCTCCAGGTGTTTCCGAGGTCGTCGCTGACGGCCACGCTCGGGCCGAAATGGGAACTGGTCACGCTAGCCAGCAACCTGGGAGTTGGGGTCCTCGAATCGATCCCGACGGCATAGACACTGGTCATCGGGAACTGCGGTGCGGAGATGTTCCAGGTCCTGCGGTCGTCCTGGCTGGTTGCCAGGAACAGTCCTTTCGCCGTTCCGATGCACAGCGTCTGACCCACGATCGGGTACCTCCTCGTCGAAGTCCGCCGCCCGGCGGCCCCGGGCGGCAACAGGTCCCGGCCCCGGAGTCGCCGTACGTCACCGGAGGTCCCTTGCCACGGACAGTATTGCGTCGCGGGTGACATCCCGCACTTCGGCGCACCTCGCTTCTGGAAGGCCAGGTAGGCGGGCAGGATCAGCGTCATGGCGTACGGATGGGAGCTACCCGGCAGGCTGTGGGGCGCGCTGCGGTCGAGAGCAGCGGTGACGGCCCGCCTGCGGGAGATCGCGCCGCTGCATTCATGGCGCAACCGTTCGTTGCTCGACCTGCTCGGGCTGAACGGCGCGACGCTGCTGGAGACCGTGAAGATCGCAGTCTCGGCGAGCCTGAGCTGGGCGCTGGCTCAACTGTTGCTCCACTCGCCGTCGCCCATCTGGGCGCCCATCACCGCCTCCCTGGTGGCCCTGCTGACCGTCCGGGCCTCGGTTCGAGATGCGATCCAGCGCGTTTTCGGGGTGGTCCTCGGCATGGTCGTGGCAGTCTGGCTGAGCGGACTGGTAGGTCTGCACGCCGTCACCGTCGGGCTCATCGTGGCGATCGGGTTCGTCGTCGGAAAGGTGCTCCGGCTGATCCCGGCCGCCGCGGCCCAGATCCCGATCAACGGCCTCTTCATCCTCGCGCTGGGCAGCAACCAGAGCACGCAGCGGGTGCTGGACACCGTCATCGGCGCCGTCACCGCTGTCGTGGTCAATTTCGTCATCGCGCCGCCGAACCACGTCAAGACCGCACGGCGCGGCCTGGCTGAGCTCGCCGATGAGGTCGTGGACGTGCTGTCGACGATGGCGGCCGGCATCGCCCGGCCGTGGCGGCGGGAGCAGGCGGCCGGCTGGCTGCGCACCGCGCGGGGCAATGCCGGCCGCTCGATGTCAGCCGAAACCGACCTCGAGCAGGCCGCCGAATCGCTCAGGCTGCACCCCGGCAGATCCAACTGGACCGGCCCGCTGCGCTCGGTGCGACAGGCCACCGAGACCCTCCGCACCGTCGAGGTCCAGGTCAGGGTGGTGGCCAGGACTTTGCGGGACACCGCCGACGACCTTGCGGTCAGCGGTGACCGGCAGAGCCCGCTGCCGATGGCGGCCGAGATGCTGGCCAATACGGCCTGCGCGATCGAGGCGTTTGCGCAGGCGCTGCTCGCCGACGGCGTGCCGCACCCATCAGGCTCCGTCGGCGGTACCGGCCGCCAGCCGCTGGACATGGCCGCCAGGGCTGCCATCGACCGGGCGAGAAGGTCGATCACCGACATCTCCACCGACGTCCGGGACATGGTCGCGATGAACGTCAACCGCGGCATCTATCTCGGCACCCTGGTCGTCGAGACCACCCGGATCGTCGACGAATTGGACGCCGGGCTGCGGGCCGCCGCGGTGCCGACTGAACGGGCGGAGACCAACCACAAGTCCGTCGAGGGGACCTGACCGTTCGATCACCGCCTATATCGCCCGGTGTACGAATCTGAACGTTTACAATCGGTTTCCGTCAATTCAACGCGAGGCGCGACAATGAGAGCGGTTCAGGGTGGTTCCAAGAGACCTGAGCGCGTTGGTGCCACTGATCTGACGAAGATCCTCGGCATGAAAACATCGACTTCTGCCCGCACCCTGGCCCGGCGGTTCGGCCATGCTGCACAGGCAGCGTGGTCGTCGAGCAGCGGGCGGCGGACAGCGGCGTACCTCCTGGGATGCGCATCATTGGTCACGCTGCTGCTCGAAGTATCGACCGTTCACTCAGAAGACCTGCAGGTCTACCGGTCCGGAGCCTATTCGCTCCTGCACAATATCGGCCTCTACGGGGACGCATTCCCGTCGCGCCTTCCGTTTACGTATCCGCCCTTTGCCGCAGTCCCGCTGACCTTGCTTCTTCCGCTTCCGTGGGCGGCCACTGTATGGCTCTGGGCATTCGGAACTGTTCTACTGTGTGGCTGGGTCATTGGTAGATTTTTCGATCCGCTGCTCTCGCGTCTGGGTGCCCGACGGACCGCGGTTCAGTTCATCCTGGTCGCCGGCTTTGCCGTCTCGGTGCCGATGAGTGACCATCTTGGCTTCGGCCAGATCAATGTGTTGCTGATGGCCGCCTGCTTGGCGGATGTCATGGGCTTCCGACCTCGATGGCTCCCGATGGGTTGCCTGATCGGACTGGCTGCCGCGATCAAGCTCACGCCCGCGATCTTCATCGTCTACCTGTTCGTCACTGGCAGGGTCCGGGCCGCAGTGGCGGCCTCCGCGGCGGGTTCGGCGGCAACCCTGGTTGGCTTCCTGCTGAAGCCTGCTGATTCCCGCAGCTACTTCTTCGATGTTCTCTGGCACCTGGATGTCAGAGTGGGCCTGGGGAACAACGCCACCATCGGGAACCAGTCCCTGGACGGCGCATTCATCCGGCTCCTGCCTGCGGACTGGGCCCATCGAGCCTGGCTCGCCGGCGCTCTGGTCTTTTCGATATACACCTTCACCTGCGTCCGGCGGGTGCTTCGCGACCACGGCGAGCTCGCGGCTGCCTGCCTGATCGGTCTGACCGGCGTTCTGGTGTCGCCGGTGAGTTGGCCGCACTATCTCGTGTGGCTGATTCCTGCGGTCGGAGTCCTCGTCGGGAACGGCCAGCAGCAAAGGCATGTCACGGCAGGAGTACTCATCTATCTGCTGATGGTCGGTCGGGTGCACCGATTGGGCCAGCTGGCTGTGGATTCGAACTCCGGCTGGATTATCGACTCTGCCGGCCAGATTCTCGAAAGTTCCTATGTATGGGTTTCATTGTTCTGCATTTTTTTGCTGACTCGCCGCAGGCTCGGAACGACGAAGGATGCTCGAGCCGTCAGCTGATCGTGCAATCAGCGCGCGCTGCACAAGAAAAATTAAGAGCAAAAGACCCACCCCCCGTGTTTCGACAAGGACAGGCGGGCCTTCCGCTCAGAGGTACTGGCCGGTATTCGACGCGGTGTCGATCGCCCTCGAGCCTTCGGACTGCTTGCCGGAGACAAGCGTGCGGATGTAGACGATCCGTTCGCCCTTCTTGCCGGAAATGCGGGCCCAGTCGTCGGGATTGGTGGTGTTCGGCAGGTCCTCGTTCTCCGCGAATTCGTCGACGATCGCATCGAGCAGGTTGATCACCCGCAGACCGCCGGTGCCGTAACCGCCGCCAGTTTCGATCCGCTCCTTGATGGCCGATTTCTTCGCCCGGTCCACGATGTTCTGGATCATCGCGCCCGAGTTGAAATCCTTGAAATAGAGCACCTCTTTGTCACCGTTGGCGTAGGTGACCTCGAGGAAGCGGTTCTCGTCGGTTTCGGCGTACATGCGCTCCACCGTGTGCTCGATCATCGCCTGCACACATGAGGAACGGTCGCCGCCGAATTCGGCCAGATCGTCAGGGTGAATGGGCAGCCCGGCGATCAGATACTTCGTGAAGATGTCCCGGGCCGCCTCGGCATCCGGCCGTTCGATCTTGATCTTCACGTCGAGCCGGCCGGGCCGCAGAATGGCCGGGTCGATCATGTCCACGCGGTTGGAAGCGCCGATGACGATGACGTTCTCGAGCCCCTCCACCCCGTCGATCTCGCTGAGCAGTTGCGGGACGATGGTGGTCTCGACGTCGGAGGAAACGCCGGTCCCGCGGGTTCGGAACACCGAATCCATCTCGTCGAAGAACACGATCACCGGGGTGCCCTCGGACGCCTTTTCCCGGGCCCGCTGGAAAATCATCCTGATGGTGCGCTCGGTTTCGCC
>JBBRDH010000117.1:0-17020 GCA_038204125.1 Mycobacteriales bacterium | reverse complement strand
GGATACGAACCCTCGTTCCTACCCAACGGACAAATGGCGGGCCTACCCGAAGATGCCCTGGACTGCGCCTGCGGCCTCTACCTCGGCGACCCCACTGCGTGGACCTGAACCACCGACGAACTTACGATTGTGACCACTAAGTCCAACGGAAAGCGGCGCCCGCTCGGAATTCCGGTGATAGCCGACAGATGCCTTCAGGCCCTGGCGGTCAACGCATTGGAGCCCGAATGGGAGGCGCGGTTCGAGCCGAGAAGTTACGGTTTTCGGCCGGGTCGTGGCTGCCAGGATGCCATTACAGCTATCTACTGGACCGTTTGCGGGAAATCGCCGAAACGGTTGTGGGTGCTTGATGCCGACCTGGAAGCGGCCTTCGACCGACTCGATCATGATCACGTTGTGGCGTCGCTAGGTGGGTTCCCTGGCAAGGAACTGATCGAGCAATGGCTGACAGCGGGCGTGAGCGAACGCGGTCGGTTCACCCCCACCGAGAAGGGTGTTCCGCAAGGTGGGTTATGAGTAGCTGAACATAACCCACCTAATGAGCAGGGCTGGCTTATGCGCAGCGTCGCCCTATCGGGCCTGGTGGGCGGCGGGCCGGGGGTGAAGCGCTGCGCATAACTGGTGAGAACTCTGATCGCGTGGCTCGGCATGGTGCCGGGCCTGTGATTGGAGGCCGTGATGGTGGCTCTGTCTGCGCTGGTGTCTGGTTTGGACGACGAGTTGGTGCGTCTGGGTTACAAGGACTCGACGATGCTCTGGTATCGGGGGTGCTGGCGCCGGTTGGCGAGGTTCTTCGCTGCTGTTGATGCGCAGGAGTTCTCGCTCGATCTGGCGATGGAATGGGTCGATGATGCCTGCGATTTCTTCGGCAAGGAACGGGCGGGCACGCTCAAACCGGCCGATATCTATTTGTTCAGGGTCGCCCAGATGCTCGGCGATTACGCGGCCCACGGGGCGGTGCTGCGCCGCTACTCGCGCACGATCGGCAGGGTGACCGGCGACGGGGCTGACCTGCTCACCCGCTTCCGGGCGTGGCTGCGCGAGGCTGATCGCGCCGTGTCGACGGTGCGGACGTATGCGACGGTGGCCGGGGAGTTCCTCGCTTTCCTGGACACCCGCGGCGGCCTGGCCGGTTGCGGCGGCGGTGCGATCGAGGCGTTCGTCGCCACGCTGGCGGGATACCAGTTCAAGACCGTCGAGCAGAAGCTCTGCGCGGTGCGGTCTTTCCTGCGGTTCGCCGCCGGCGAGGGAGTGATCGACGCCGCCGTGCTGGAGTTGGTCCCGGCGGTGAAGTCCCGCCGGCAGACCAGGATCCCGTCGGTCTGGGACCCGGCCGATGTGGCCAAGATCCTGGACGCGATCGACCGGGGCAACCCGGGCGGGAAACGCGACTACGCGATCATCTTGCTGGTCACCAGACTCGGGTTGCGCGGCATCGACGTGAAGCGTTTGGAGTTCTCCGATTTCGACTGGCCGGGCAACCGACTGTCGATCGTGCAGGTCAAGACCGGCCGCCGGGTGTGGCTGCCGTTGCTGAAAGAGGTCGGCTGGGCGGTCATCGACTACATCCGGCACGGCCGTCCGGCCAGCGACTCCCGGCAGGTGTTCCTGCGCCACACCGCCCCGATCGGCCCGTTCTCCGACCAGGACCACCTGCACCAGATCCTTGTCAAACAACCTTGGCACGCTCAACGTCGTTCCCCCACCCGGCGGGCTGACCGACACCGGCCGTGCCCTACTGGTCGCGCTCGCCCCCCAGGTTGCGATGGTCGTGCACGCTGTCGCACTCAACAGTCAACTCGACCAGGCCCGCCGCCACGTCATCGACGCCGCGCAGGCCGAACGCAACCGCCTCAGACGCGATCTGCACGACGGACTCGGACCATCCCTGTCTGGGGTGGCACTCGGCCTGGAATCCGTGCGCGGTGCCCTGGGCGACAATGAGGATCGGGCCAGCCAGATCCTGAACAGGGCACAGGCAGAGGTCCGCGATGCCGTCAGCGAGGTCCGCCGCATCCTGGACAATCTGCGCCCTGTGACACTCGATGCTCTCGGACTCGTTGGCGCACTGCGCGTCCACGCTCGGGACGGCGTCGACGGGCTCGCCGTGCAGGTCACCGCCGACAGCGGACCATTCTCACTGGACCCGGAAGTGGAAGCCGCGGCCTACCGGATCGCACTCGAAGCGCTCACCAACGTCCACCGGCACGCGGGCGCCAAGAACTGCACTGTTCATCTGTCAGCGGACACCAGCCAGGTGCGCCTCGAAATTCGAGATGACGGGCACGGGATGCCAACCGTGTTCCACGATGGGGTGGGTTTGGCATCAATGCGCCACCGCGCCGAATCGCTCGGCGGCCGCCTGGACGTGCTGTCCGGGTCCGACGGCACCACCATAAACGCCCGGTTGCCACGGTACGGAACATGAACCCCATCCCCATCAAGGTCGTGCTCGCCGACGACCACCCGATGTTTCGGTATGGCCTCCGCGCCGTACTCGACGACGCGGCCGGCATCGAAGTCGTCGGGGAAGCGACCTCCGGCCGAGAACTGCTCGACGTCGTCGCCGCCACCCACCCGGATGTGGTGCTCACCGATCTGAGCATG
The DNA here is from genome assembly GCA_038204125.1 of Mycobacteriales bacterium. Lineage (GTDB taxonomy): Bacteria > Actinomycetota > Actinomycetes > Mycobacteriales > Nakamurellaceae > Nakamurella. The sequence continues at coordinate 14,413 of JBBRDH010000117.1, read as the reverse complement.
CCCGACCTGGACGGTGCCACCGCGGCCCGTCAACTCCTCGCGCAACGCCCAACGCTGGCGATTCTGGTGCTGAACATGCACGACGACGACGAATCAGTGTTCGCCGCGATGCGGGCCGGAGCCCTTGGGTACTTACTAAAGGGCGCCGAAGGCCCCGAACTGATCAGAGCCGTGCAAGCGGTCGCCGCCGGTGACGCCGTCTACGGCGCCGCAGTCGCCCGACGAATCGTCGCTTTCTACTCCGGAACACAACAGCGCTACGCCGCCCAAGCCTTCCCCAGCCTCACCCCCCGCGAACGCGAGGTGCTCGACCTGCTCGGAACCGATGCACGCAACCACGAAATCGCCCGCCGCCTCCGACTGTCAGAAAAGACCGTTCGCAATCATATCTCCGCGCTGCTCCTCAAGCTCGAAGTCCCCGACCGCACCACGGCCGCCGCACGAGCACGCGAGGCCGGCCTCGGACAAACTCGATAACGACAGAGGCGACACATGCCGGACTGCATCTACACCCAGGCAGGCAGCCGCGCTATGCGTGTAGAAGTCTGACATAGCAACGATGAATCCGTAGGCGCGGCGGACAAATCAGCCGTCTTGCTCCACCAATTCGATGCGCACTCTGCCGCCGCGAGTAAGGCAGGTTCCGTTAGCCAAGGTTCGTCTACGATCCTCGCCTGCCAAAACGTGATGACGGCTGTCCACCGAGACAGCTTACTCACCCTCATGACGAAATGATCAATCGAATCGAATGTGTTCGGCACCAATCCATGCGTGACGAAGCCGACGCCGAAGAGCGCCATCGGTGTTGGGGCAAATGACAGTCCCGCCGACGCTGCAATGTGCTCAACGACCTGCGAGATGGTCGGGTGGTCCGTCCAGACATGCTCGGCGAACTCGGGTTCGCGAAGCCACGCCAGGCAGCGGTCGAGGTTGGAGACCGCGAAACTTTCCCGGCGCAGTGGCGCCCCGGTTCCACCACCAACACGTGAAGGACATGACCCAGGCCCCGCTCACGAAGCCGCCGCACGACCGTGTCCCGTTCGGTAAGCAGCGCGAAGTGCCGAACATCATGACCACGCTCGCGCAGCCCAAGACCGACAATCTCATCGAAGTAAGCCGACTCGACGACGGTCATCGGCGCAATGATCGTTCCCTCGTGTTCGGTCAGCGCGAGGCCGAGGACCTCATATACGCCGCGGCGTATGCCCGGATCTTTCACCCTTTGGATGACGGGCCGGATGCCCAGCGGTGGGCCGATGTCGCCCGGCTCAGCCGGATGATGCATGCCAGCGCGGACTGGGACCGGATCAACGATGCTCCGGAGGAGCGGCGCCATCGGCGCAGCTTCCCGGGTGATCCTGCCATCGGGAACCTGGACGTCCACGCGTTGTCGGCTCTTTGTGCGATCTTGACCGGTCACACGGGGACGCCGGAGCGGTGTTGGTTCGCGGTGTGGGACGGCTGGGATGGCAGCATCCGCAGGCATCCGCCGCGGGCCGTTCCACGACCACGGTCGGGCCGCTGCCACCAATCGAGAAGGCCCCCCAGGAACGGCAACTGGACTTGCCCGGCCCCACCCTGCGCCGGGACTTGGTCAACGTCCCCGCCCGTATCGCCCGACCCCCAGGCCGACGAACCCTGCACCCACCCCGGCACTGGCCCCCCACCGACAGCTGGAAACGTCTCTGGGACAACACCTTCACCCCCCGCAGCCGACAAGTCGCCGCCTAACCCCACCCACCCACCCACCCAGGCGCAAAGCCGCTCGGGCACGCGATTTCCGGGCTCTCACGACCCGCTTTACGTGGAGTGAGCGCGACCCGTCATGCGCTGCCGCGCCGGACCGGTACGTTCGCCCCCAATGCGCGATACAACGGGAAGTGTTCAGATTGGCCTGAGGGTGGGCCCCTGGACGGCTTCGGCGCGAAAGCGCCAGGAAATCTGCACGGCCGGCTGTACTCCGACCTCTGGGTTGGGGTGCCCGCTCCGCACAGTCGCGCCGTCCTCGTCAGCGCTGTGCAGGTGCGCACGATCGACCAACCGGACCAGTACCGCTTCACCAGCTGGACCGGCGAGCATGCCGGGTACCAATGGGTCGACCCGAACGCGGCGACCGCTGCCCAGTAGGGGCATTGGGCGAAAGGAAAGAGTCGGCGGAAGACGATGGACCACCCTCATGTATCCGGCAGAAGCGAACATGCCCGGTCGGTCGACGACACCTGCGGCCACGGCAACTTCCGATCGTGGGCACCCGGCACCCGGTCAGGGCATCCCGGCGGAAGCTGCCGTCACCGGGCAGAGAGGGCTTTGCGGCGACCGCGGTAGACGCCCCGCTGCTGGGCCACAGTGATCCCTTCGCGTTGACGCTCTTTTCGAACCCGGCGAACGTGCCCATGACCGAGCAGCAGCCTCGCCATCGCGGTGTCCCCGCCTGTGAAGGTGAGCTGCTCCGTGATGAACCGGACCTGCATGCCGCGGGCGGTTAGCGTGCGGACGGTGGCGCGTAGGGTCGTCGAGGTTGCGGGCCAGACGGTCCATCGAGTGGACCACGACGGTGTCGCCGTCGCGGACGAACGCGAGCATCGCTGCCAGCCGTGGCCGGTGCAGGTCCTTGCCGGCGAAGGTGCGGTCGATTTCGATGCCGTCGAGTTGCCGGTCGGTGTTCTGCTCCAGCATGCTGGCCGGGATCTCCAGCATGCTGGCCGGGATATAGCCGACGCGTTGACCGTTGATGCCCGGCTCCTCGTCGAGGAGCTCAACCAATCCGGCGTTGGTTCGCACGTCGCGTTCTTGTTAAGGCCCCTACCCGGTCTTTCCCGGCGGGGTCGGCGCGAGGGTATTGAGGAGCCGCCGTGCGACCTCGGCAACCGGGATATTGTTTTCGGCTGCGTCGGCGGTCAGTTGTTCGCGGGCCTGGTCCGGTAGTTGGCCTCGTTCGATCAGTACACCGATGGCTTGGTTGATATCCCGTTGATCGGCGTGGCCGTTGGTCTCGACCGAATCTGTTTCCTGGGGCAAGTCCTGGTCCAGGATGATGTGAAGTGTCAATGCGGGGCTGCGGCCGGCGTCGTGGGCCAGACCAGAAAATGCGTTCGCATTCTTGGCATAAAAGATGATGTGGCCGGCGGCGGGCGAGCCCGGTACGTGCAGCGGGATTCGCAGGGAGGTGGTGGCCGCGTAAATGTGTTCGCCGCCGATCGCCGTGAGCAGGAACGGAATGCCTTCCACTGCCAGGTGGATGGTCAAGCCCAGAAACGAGCCCACCGCGCCGCGGACGTCATCGGCCAGCACGGCGATGATCGCCCCCAGATCGGCGCCCGGCTCGTCAAGGGCATCGGTGAGCTCTGCGAGTTGGTCGGCCAGCGGATCTGCAGGTGACATCGGACGGGGCTCCGGGGTGGTCCCGATACCGCTGGTATTCGTACCCGGCCGAGCCAACGGCAACGGCTGGCTCGAAGCTCCCAGAGTCAACTCGAGTCGGGGCTCGGAACAACTCATCGACAGCACCTTCGACCCTACGCGCAGTTGAACCTTCCGATCTGCCGATGCCGGGGATGTCCGGCGGGCTACTCTTGGCTGGTGCGTCGGGCCCGTGCCCGGAACACGGCCTGGTCGACGAGAGTCTGCGCCACGGTGGTCACCTTCACATGTTGGGCCTGGCTCATCGACCGAATTCGTTCGAAGGCCTCCTCCGCGGTTCCGCCGCTCCTGCTGCGCAGAATGCCGATTGCCTGGTCGATCACCGGCCGGTTGACCAACGCGGCCTGCAGTTTGCGGGCGAGCCGGCCGGTCTGATCCAGAATCTGCGCGTTGTGCACAGCGATCGCCGCCGGGACGGCGAACATCTGCCCCAATTCCTCGCCGCGGCTATCGAAAGCGTGCTTGGCGTGCGCATAAATATTCATCGCGCCGACCACACCGGACGGCGTCTGCAACGGCAAGGACAGCACACTGTGCACCCCGAGCCGGCCGGCCCTGGGGCCGAACCGTGGCCACCGCGGATCGCCGCTCAGTGAACCGGACCGCATCGCTGTGCCGGTGGCGGCAGCGCTGATGCAGGGGCCTTGGCCCAGGCTGTACTGGATGTCGTCGATTTCACGGACGAAGTCCGCGGTCTTCACGATGATGTCCGGTCGGCCCATCTCGCTCAGCGTCAACCCGGCGCCGTCCGCGCCCGGAATGGCCTGGACGGCGTAGCCGGCCACCTGGACCAGCAGATCCTCGATCCGGTCCCAGCCCGATGACAACCGGGACAACGCCGTCACGCTTTCCGCCAGGTCGAAGTCCTCAGACTCCTCCCGGGCGTCGCGCTGCGGCGCTGTTTCGGAATCCGTCGAATCGTCGCCGTCCGAGCCCGGCTGGTCGCTTTTCGTCATGGACTCCCTCACACCCAGCCGCTATCAGCTCACACGTTACCTCCCGACCTCATCAGTCGGTCACCCTTCAACGGGTGAAACAAGCCCTTTCGAGAAAAGGCGAGGTGGTTTCTCGATCCACTATTCGGACTTACGTATTAAGGGTCCGCGGTAGCTTTTCACCCCCAGGCGAGGTCAGCGGGTTCAGCCACGGCTGGAGGAAGAGTGGCGGGATCGGCCATTGACCAGGCCGCTGCGGTGCAACATCTGCGGGTCCCATTACGGAGCTTGCATCCGGTTGCGTCCCGCGCTGCTGACTTCCCGGTGAAGACAACGGCCGGGTCGAGATCATGCTCCCGCTCGAGGCGATCAGCCGCGACCTCACCCGACCATCCACATTCCCGTCGGGGTCGGCGTGCGCTGTGGCCCGCGCGTCAACCGGCGGTTCGAACAGGTTCCGCACTCGCAGTGGGACCACCGCGAAATCTGCCACCCGCAGGGCACAACGCTCAGCGGATCCAGCGCCGGTCACCTCAACGCGATGATCTTTGCCTCCGCACATCCAGCCCGGCCCCGGCGGGCATGGCGCCCGACCTCACCAGGGCCGCGGACGCTGTTTCAGTCCCGGGCAACGGATCGCGAAAGCGACGACAGGCGCAATCTACTGCTTCCTGATCGGATGTCCCCGGCAGGATCGCCAGCACGGCAAACGAGGCGAGATAGGTATCACACGCCGCGCGACCGAAGCTGGCCGGTCACTGAAATCGCCCTGGTCGCACATTTCGAGGATGCTTATCGGGGGAGATCGACCATCCGAAAGAATGGAAATGGCGCTGCCCAACGCACACACCGTGAGATTCGCAAGTTGCAGACCAAAAAAGCGGTCCGGAGAGGGACGACAACCACCCCATCGAGAATCGGAGCGAGATCCGCGCCGCCGGCCGCGCGGTGAGAGACTTGAATCAGCATCAAAAACCGGTCGAAACCCGCTGAACGAATCCAGTCTCGGGCATGGCCGTCGCGAACTTCACGAGAGGGATCACGATGAGCACCTCGGTTCTCGTACAACACCTCCGGGTAGTCGCGCAGTCGCCGACGCCATCACCTGCGGCCGGAACCTGCACCCGCCCGGCCGTTGCCGGCCAGAACTTCCGCCAGCGTCATCCGTTCGTTGTTCAAGTCCTGATCGTCATTGGCCTCGTCGTTCTCTTTGCTGTCAGCGGATAGGAAAGGACCGCGGGGCCGCCGCCCAGCCCTTGGTGGCACTCCGACCCCGGAACCGCACTGCAACCGTGCGTCAGCGACGACCCCTGGCCTCCCAAGAACGGGCATCAGGACAACCCAAGCGATGCAACCCGGCGAATCCCTCTACCCAGGTCTGGGCCACCGGCCCCGCAGGCCAATCGAACACGACAGTGACGCCGAGCAAGTACTGGCCCGACGTCGTCGCCCCCTATCGCGCAGGCGCCGCCCGCCGCCCAAGTAGCGATCGCGAGATTGCGGGATAGCAGGTAGGGACGGTTGTCCAGGGTCCCCATCACTTTGGTGGCCGCACCAAACTAAATCAGTGGACGGCACGCAGGTCAGCAGGCTGCACTGGGTCGGCCCCGGCCGGTGCGAGGCGGACCTGTGCGCAGGATGTAACGGTCATCCTAGAAGTCGAGCCGGTCCAACGCGGCGGACCGTGGCGCCTTGAGTGTGCGCCGTAGTCGCCCTCATCGGAGACGAAGGCATGCCAGCTAGCGGCCTCATCCCGCTCGACAGCGGCGGCAAGGATGCGCTGCGCCTGCTGATCGCGGTCGGCCGCGTCGCGCTCCCGACGGTCGAGATCGTCCCGCCCAGAGATGTCCGCCTGCTCGAGAGCATTCAAATCTGTTTCATTGCAGCTCTTTCAAGAGGCGCGTCGCCGTTGTCGAACTGGGCTATTCGGACCAGCACCCCAACCCGGCCCCTGCCACGGGTCTCGGAGGCCACCCCGGCGATCAGCCCAGCAAAGGTTGCTGTCGGCGAACCGCGGGGCCCGGGGCGACTGCGGCGGCACCCCGATCACCCCTCCCGCCACATCGTGCGACAACCACCGACGGTCAGTTTCGCTCGAAACCATTCCAGTGATAGCTGGGACCATCCCCGGAGTTGCCGACGAGCCGGTAGACCGAACCCATCGTCTCCAGATCGCGGGGCAGCCGACCCGGCGTGGCCTCCAGCACCAGATCCGACAGGCCATCGGCGCTGCCACCAACAAATCTCACGCGTTGGGTCGCCTTCGTAGGGTCACGCTCATCGGACCCCCCAGCGGTGCGCTCAAGATAGACCGTCGCCCAGCCGGCCGGCCAGGAGATCGTGACCGACAACTCATCGTCGGCGGGAGCGCGACCGGGCTGACCGTTGCTATCCGGCGCCGGGCCGTCCTGCTCGCGTTCTGCCATGGGCAGCCGCCGTCCTGATCAAAAGAAAATGCTCCTGGATGCAGAATCGACCTGTCCCCGTTGAGAAACGGCGGATTTCCCTCCACCATAGCCCGCAGTGGATCTCGGGCACACGCTCCGCGGCCCGCCTCGCCGCGGCGCCGCACGCGGCCGTCCAGGACGCACAGACTGAACGTGGTCCCCTGGCGTCGGCCAGCAACATGCCTGGCCCGCCCGGGTAGCGGCCGTCCCAAGCTCGCCGGCGCCGGGCCCGCGCGGAGCGGGTCATCCCCGACGTCACGTCGGGTGGTTCCGTGCACCGGGGTGGCCCCGCCATTGTCTGGCTCTGCACACCACGACGATCCTGCGCTGCGATTGGTGCCGTTCCGCTGGTCACGGGCGTTGGCTGCACACGGCGGCGACCGCAGGGTGTTAGCTTGGGCGGCGGGTGAGTGAACCCGCCGCCCCAGCCGAGTCAGTTGGCATAGGCGGCCCCACCGGCGTCGGTTCGTAACTATCCGCGCGCGATGTCGATCGCTGTCTGGACAGCCTCGCTGCGCTGCCGCGCTTGGGCAGAGCGGTGCGCCGGCGAGACAGGCGGACTGTAGCGTTCCGAACGTCTCGGTGCGGGGAGACCGGGAGTGGCCGTTAACCGATGCGGGTTCAGGTGGGTCTGCACTGGCGGAGTTCCTTTGATGAAATTCGGCATCTTGCACTGGCCTTCTGGTTTGCACCGACGCAGCCGGGACGGGACGTTCAGGGCTGTCGCCAGGTCGGGAACCGTCGATCGGACCACGGATCGCGAGGAGCCGGTGGCCCTGAAGTCCGCGACCGGCGAGAATCGGTGGAACGTCGACCGAACCGATCGACTCACACCATAATAGCCTGCTCTGTAGCTACGCTGACCACCAGCGTCTCGACGTCGGCTCCCGCCCGGAAAGCAAGGTTTACGGCGGTCGACTCTGCCGCTCGCGGGGTCTCAGGCGACCACACTCCTCGCCTCCGCTCATGAACAGGTAGGAGTTCGCTCCGTCCAGGGTCATGGGGCCTGGGTTGTCCGCCCGCAGACCGTCAACCCGTGCTAGCTGTTCATCGCGGACGATTTTCTCGATCCTGCCGATCTTGGTGGTCTTCGTCGCCGTGCTGTGGTTCATGGTGCAGGCGTGCGGGCACCCGTATCCACGGCTGAAGAGAAGATTTCGGCCGGGCAGATCGCCGGCATGGGCGCGAATTCCCGGGCCCGAGGTCGCCGCCGTGTCACCAGGGTGGGCGTTGGATGGCGGCGGGCACATCGGCTGGCGGCATCGGTCGGGCGAACAGGTGGCCCTGCGCCTGGTCGCAGCCGAGTTCTCGGAGGCGGTCGAGTTGGCCTGTTGTTTCTACGCCTTCGGCGATGGACCGCAGGCCCAGGTTGGCGGCCAGGGCGATGACTGCGGTGACGATGCCGGCGTCCTCCGGGTTCCTCTGCAGGCCCTGCACGAAGGACTGGTCGATTTTGACGAACGTCAGGGGTAGCCGCCGGAGGTGGGTGAGCGAGGCGTAGCCGGTGCCGAAGTCGTCGAGGCCGATCTGGACGCCGAGTTCCTTGATCTGACCGAGTTGTTTCATGACATCGGGCCGCAGATCCATAATCGCGGTCTCGGTCAGCTCGAGGTGCAGGCGCTGCGGGGGCAGGTGCGCCTGTTCCAGGGTGGCGTGGACGAGCGAGGGCAGGTTGCCCCGCTCGAATTGTCGGCCGGACAGATTGACCGCGACGGTCAGCGGTGGGTCGGTGGCTGTGCTTGGTCGCCAGCTGCTGCTCTGCCGGCAGGCCAGGTGCAGCACCCGTTGGTCCAGGGGCACCACCAGTCCGCTGTCTTCGGCGGCGGGGATGAACGCCGATGGCGGGACGATCGAACCGTCGGGTTCGGCGATCCTGGCCAGGGCCTCGAAACCGGCGACTCTGGCGGTGGTCAGGTCGACGATCGGTTGGTAGTGAACGATGACCCGGTCCTGGTCGAGCGCCGATCGGAGTAGCTGTCGGCCGGCCGACCGGAGGTGAACCTGATGGCCAAGGGCAACGCCGAAGACCTCCGCTCGCGCTCCGCCCATCGATTTGGCGTGGTACATCGCTGCATCTGCTTCTTCCAGGAGCGCTTCGGGGTTACCCCGGCCGGCTATCGAGAAGGAGATGCCGATGCTGGCCGCCACCTGCCCGCCGTCGGCGGCGGCGCCTGAGCGTTGGCGGAGGTCCTCGATGAGGCGCTTCGCGATCTCGACCGCCTGCCTGCTGCTGTCGACCTCGTGGGCCAGCACGACGAACTCGTCGCCGCCGATCCTCGCGACGGTATCTCCCGCCCGGATTGCTCTGCTGAGCTGCAGAGCGACGCTGCGCAGGACGGTGTCGCCGACCGAATGCCCGTGGCTGTCATTGACCTGTTTGAAGCGGTCGAGGTCGATGAACAGGATCGCGACATTCAAACCGGTCCTCCGCGCCTCGGTCAGGGCCCGGCTGATGCGGTCCAGCAGCAGCACCCGATTGGGCAGGCTCGTCAGCGCATCCTGGGTGGCCTGCTCGGTGAGCGCGGCCTGAGCCTTCTGCAACTGGGTGAGCCTCTCGGCCTGGGCAAAGCCCAATCGGGAGATCTCCTGTGCCTGGGCCTTCTGGTCACTCAGGTCGGTGAAGGTCAGGCAGGTCAGATCATCGCCGTCGACGTTGAGCGGGGCGATCCCGACCAGGACCGGAATGCTCACCCCATCCACGTCCACGATGTCCAGTTCGATGGTGGCGCCCGGTTCGCTGACGGAGCGGATCAGTTGCAGGGCAACGTCCACACCCCCGGCGACGAACGAGGACAGAGCGGAACCGACGATCGACTCCCGGGGACGGGACAGCAGGCCGGCCAGACGGCGATTGGCATACAGGACGGTCCCGCCGGCGGAGACAGTGGCTGCGCCCTCACGCATACTCTCCACGAACATCCGGTACGGCCGGTCGGCGGTGGACAGGGTGAACACCTGTCGGCCCCCCGGTCGTCGGTGATCACGAAGGCGTCGACTTCGCCGGCGCTGATCGCCCGCAGGATGTCCTGCGCCTCCCGGACCTCGAATGCGACCTCAGGACGGCCGGTGAGACCGGCCACCGGGGACACCGGGTCGCCGGCGGGACCGGCAACACCCGAGTCAGGGTCGGTCGGCGGTTGCGTGCCCGCAACCTGGGAGGGCATCGCAGCAATCTTGCGCAAGCGATCAGGCATGCCGTGACCTGTTCACCGGCGGCAGGTCCGGAATGTGCACCACCTCGGCGCCGCCCACGAAGAGAATCACATCGGAGACGACCCAGTCGGGTGGGGCGGCATCGGCCGGCGGGTGCGGTGACCCGGTGGACGTGATCATCGTGGTCGCTGCTGATCCAGTTGTAGCCCAGTGAGCACTTTCTCGGTATTGGAAAGATCACCGATGATTTTGCGGGAGGCGCTGGGATGCCGATGGACCAGGGTGGGAATCGCCAGAATATCGTCGGTCCGGGCCAGCCAGGGAAGCTCCACCAGGTCAACGATTTCGATCTCGTACCGACCGGGCAGATACTCCTCGCAGATCTTCCGCAGATTGTTCAGCGCTCGCAGTGATTTCGGCGACTGCCCGGCAATGTACAAGCGAAGGTGCCACTTCTCTTCGCGGCCGGGGCCATCTACTACACGGTCCCTGATGTCGGTCACGCCGGGCGCAAGCTTGCCGACGGCTCGTCCTCGACGTTTCCTGACTCGTCCTCATCCGCGCGTCGAAGCTTCCCCTGCTCGATCCGCTGGCCGTCTCGATCCTCCGTGCTGGTCGAACCGTGGCTGACCAAGCGCCCCACGATGTCCGCTTCATCGTCGAATTCGCGCCACAAGGTAGCAATTTGTGCCTTCACCGTCACGGCGCCGATCCAGATCGCCTTTGCGCTGCTCGATCTGATCGATCCGCGCGGCCTCATCCGACTTTTCCTTCGCTTCCTGGGCCTGGCGAGCCGAACCGGTCAGCACCCCCTGCGGACCGAGATACACATCGGCCAACTCGATCTCACTCGTTGTGAGAAGAAATTCGCGGATCTGATTGGAATGCGCCATTCCCCTGGACTTCCGCACATACAGTATCCGGTTCTGCTCCCCATTTCCCTCCATCACCTTCACCAGGATCCAGGTGTCCACCAGCGATGCAATGTGTTGGTCGGCCTGCGCAGGATCGACCTCCGAGTTCAGGCTGGTGATCAATGTCGTCACGCCGGCTGCTTTGAGGAAGTCGATCTGCCGGGTCAGCATCGCCGAGACTTCCGCGCCCGTTCCCATCCGCCACAAATCCGAGACCGGGTCCATGACCACCGCGGCGGGGGCGAACTCGGTGACTGCCTTCTGCATGGCGAACAGGTGTGCCTCGAGCCCCAGCACGGACGGTCGAGAGCATTCGAATCTGAGCAGGTCGGCATCCACCCACTGGCCCAGATCGATCCCGACGGAGGACATGTTGCGGATGATCTGATCCTGGGGTTCCTCGAACGAGAAATAGAGAGCCCGATCGCCTCTCGCGCACGAAGACCCACAGAACTGTGCGGCCAGTGTCGATTTGCCGGTCCCCGCCGACCCGGAAATGAGAACGGTGCTGCCCTGGTAGAACCCGCCTCCGAGCATGGAATCCAGCCGGGCCACGCCGGAGGACACCCGCTGGCTGGACACACCGTGCTGAAGACCGCCGGAGGTGACCGGCAGCACCGAAACCCCTGACGCGCCGATCAGGAACGGATATTCGTTGGTTCCATGCAAAGAGCCGCGGTATTTCAAGATCCGCAACCGTCGGGTCGAGGTCTGCTCGGTGACACGATGGTCCAGTACGATGACACAGTCCGACACGTATTCTTCGATCCCGTGGCGCGTCAGGGCACCCTCTCCCCGCTCGGCGGTGACCACCGCCGTGATCCCACGGTCTTTGAGCCAATCGAACAGGCGACGAAGCTCTGACCGGAGAATGGCCACGTTGCGATACCCGCCGAACAGCGTCTCGATCGTGTCGATCACCACCCGCTTCGCGCCGACGGAGTCGATGGCTGCGCCGAGCCGCACCAGCAGTCCCCCGAGGTCCCATTCGCCGGCCTCCTCGATCTCGCCGCCCGCCACCTTGACATGGTCGATCACCAACTGTCCGGCGGCCTCGAACTTGGCCAGATCAAACCCCAGCGACGCCACATTGGCGATCAGGTCGCCAGCGGACTCCTCGAACGCGACGAACACCCCCGACTCCCCAAAATCGGTGATCCCGCGGACCAGGAACTGCATCGCCAGCAGAGTCTTGCCGCACCCCGGCCGGCCCGCACACCAGGGTCGGACGAGCCTGCGGAAGACCCCCGCCCGTCACCTCGTCGAGCCCGCTGATACCCGTCCTGGCCTTGGGCAGCGCCGCCAAACCCGCGGACCGACCAACCGCTGCGGGCACGTCGACGACCTGCGACAGGGCAGGGCTTGTCATCTCCGGATCACCATGACCGACCATCACCGGACCGGCGCGCGGGCGATTCGACACCGCGGCGACGACACCCACCCGACCCAGCGGAATGCAGCAGTATCCATAGCCGACACACCCGGCGCGTCCCGATCCGCCGATCTGTCACACCCGAGGCGAGCAGCGCGGCTGCGCCGAACCCGATGCACGCCAGCCTCACAGCCGGTCGGGACCGGCCACCTGCTGCGGCCCTTTCAACCTACGCTCCAGGACATGCGGCCATCAGCAGATAGGGAGCGATCCTCTCGCAAGGTTGACCGGGAGCTCAGCGGATCAGCTGAAATCGGAGCGGGCGTCGATCGGATGTCCCGCGGCCGTTAACTGGCCGCGGGCATCTCGTCTGCGGTCAGTGCGCTGATGACCTGGCCGCAGAGGTCCTCGATCCGGATGCCCGGGTAGCTCCCGGGCACCTATCCGGCTGCGGGGGCACTGAAGGCGTCTCCAGCGCAGAACACCGGCAATCGGCTCTAGATGATCGATTCCAAGGGTCAGTGGTCGTAGGCGATCAGTGAGCGTTTGACGCGTTGGCCGGTGTTCTCGTTGTGCCAGGCCGCTGCGGTGAGGGCCAGGACGCGTTGCCAAACCCGGGCCAGGACTCCGGCAGGGGTCCGTCCACCGTGCAGTTCCAGGTCGAGTTGGCCCTTGAAGGTGTCGAACTCGACGGTTTGCCGCAGGGGTTTGAAGAACTGCCGGCCCGGTCGGGTTTTCTCACCCTTGCGGGTGGGTCTGAGCAGGGCGATTCCTGCTGCGGACAGGGTGGTTTCGAATTCGCGGCCGTAGTAGTTCTTGTCCGCGATGAGGGTGGTGCCGCGGATCTGGCGGGTCAGGTCCGCATCGTCGAGCAGGTCGAGCAGGACCTGGCGTTCGTCGGCTTTGGCGCCGGTGACCGCGGCGGCGATGGGTAGCCCGTGCAAGGTGCACAGCAGGTGCAGCCGCAGTCCCCAGAAGTAGCGGCTGTGGGACGCGCAGTACCCGTACTCGGCGAAGCCGGCCAGGTCCGATCGCTGCGCGGTTTCCCGGGAACGGCCGCATTCCACCGGTGTGGAGTCGGCGATCCACACGTCGTCGTCGAACATCGACGTCCGGGTGCCCAGTGCGCGGATGAGCCAGCCCAGGGTGTCGACCAGTTTGCGGAGCCTCTTGTTGTACCCGGGCTGCTGGGGCAGGTAGGGGAACAACCCCCGCAGGCGGGCCCGGCCGAACCGCAACCAGCGGGCTTCGCTGGTGAAACCGAGAAGGGCTTGCGCCACGGCCAGAGTCACCAGTTCCGCATCGCTGATCCGGGGCGTGATGCCGACCTGCGGGCGCCAGGGAACCCGGTCGGGGTTGGCCTTCAAAATGTCGTCGACTTGCACATATAGTGCCGTGACGAGGGTGTCCAGATCGGCGTCCACGCGGGCCTCCTGCTCGACGTTTGGGTGCAACGCCGATCTTGGACACCCTCGCCCCGATGTCACGTCTGCAACACCAGTCACACCTGTAACAGCTTGGAATCAATCATCTAGTGGATGGCCTCGATCGATTCGACGGCATCCCGACGTCCGGTGGCCAGTTGAGCCACCACCACCACTGCGGCTGCATCAATTGCCTTTGCGGCCGCGTCGACAACTTCGCTCGGGGTGCGGGCACCAAGTATGCGGACCTGCAATTGCTGATATCGCAGCAGCATCGCCATCGCCTCCAGGCCGACGGTATGCAAGTCCCTGGGCCCACAAGCCAACAGGATCGGCCGTGGCTGGGTGGGAGCCGGCGCGAACGCGAGCCGTTTCTCCAGCCACGCTCTCACCGCTTCGGTGGTGATGCGTTCCTCCGGAACGTCGCAGTGCCGCACCCGCGGGCCCGGCATGCTGGCCGTCGGCCAACTTGACAACACCCAGATCACCATCATCTGCGACGACCCGAACTTCGATCTCGCTCTGACCACGATCACGGCCGACGATCTACTTACCCCCCGGGACTCGGGCAGAGGCTGTAGCGGTGCGACTGGGCACCAACAGTGCCTAAACCTAGATCCACCGACCCAGGTCCGACGATGGTCCGGGCGGAGCGAGTTGATCTTGGTTTTGTAGGTCCTGTTGAGGGGCGTAGCTGAGCTGCCGGTGTGCCGGCTCTCCGGTGGCGCGGGTTGATTCAGATGCTGCT
>JBBRDH010000116.1:0-17111 GCA_038204125.1 Mycobacteriales bacterium | reverse complement strand
CCTCGGGCGCGGCGGCCACGGTCGTCCCGTCCGAAGGCGTCGCGCTCCACCCCGGACTGGTCGTCGTTGACAAACGGCCGCAGCGCGCCGTCCGCAGCCTCATCATCCCAATCCTTACTCATGTTCGATCCTTCCTGAGATCGGTGAGCCGGACCGTCAACCGCTGCACATCGGCTCTGGCGCGGTCGGACCGGTTGCGGATCTTCGCCACCACCGGCTCGGGCGCTTTGCCCAGAAAGGCCGCGTTACCGAGCTTTTCCTCGGCGGCCGCTATCTCTTTCGTCGCAATGGCGAGGTCCTTTTCGAGCCTGGCAATCTCGGCGGGTTTGTCGACGGCCGACGAGGTGTCCACCTCGACATCGACCGGGCCGGCGGACGACGCGGCCACGAGCGAAGCGGTCGCCGAGAAACCAGCTTCCGCGGGCGTCAGGCGGGTCAGCGACGCCGCCGCCGCGTTGACCGACGCCGATCCCCCCGAGAACCGGGCGGGCACCCGGCGACCCGGCGGCAGACCCTGGTCGGAGCGGAACCGTCTGATTTCGGTCACCAGTGCCTGCACATCCGAAACCCACTGCGCCGCCACGTGATCACTGGTCCGCCCGGAGACCGTAGCCCACGGCGAGATGACCAGGGACTCCCCCCCGGTCAACGCGGTCCAGAGGGTTTCGGTGACAAACGGAATGAACGGATGGAGCAACTTCAGCAGGGAGTCCAACACTCGGCCGAGCACCGATCGGGTGGTGTCGGCCACTTCTTCGTCACCTGACTGGAGTTGCGCCTTCGCCAGCTCCAGATACCAGTCGCAGAACTCGTCCCAGGCGAAGTGGTACAGCCCCTCGGCCGCCTTGCCGAACTGGAAGTCTTCGAGGAGCGCGGTGGTCTGGCCGATCACCTCGTCGAGGCGGTCGAGCACCCAACGATCGGCCGCCGTCAACGCTGCCGGCTCGATCGGGCCCGTTGCGAGCGCACCGCCGTTGAGCATTGCGAACCTGGTGGCGTTGAACAGCTTCGAGCAGAAGTTACGGGCGCCAGCCACCCATTCCCCGGCGATCGCCTGGTCGGTACCGGGGTTGGCGCCGCGGGCCAGGGTGAAACGCACGGCGTCCGCGCCGAACTCCTCGATCCAGGCCAGCGGATCGACGACATTGCCCCTCGATTTCGACATCTTCTTGCCGAACTGGTCCCGGACCAGCCCGTGCAGCGCAACGGTTCTGAACGGAACGCCCGGACCGCCATCGGCGGCCGGGAGGGCATACGTGCCGAACATCATCATCCGGGCCACCCAGAAGAACAGGATGTCGTATCCGGTGACGAGCACGGACGTCGGGTAGAAGGCGTCCAGGACGTCGGTCCGGTCTGGCCAGCCCATGGTCGAAAAGGGCCACAGCCCCGACGAGAACCAGGTGTCCAGCACGTCGGGGTCCTGCACCCAGCCGTCGCCGGGCGGCTCCTCATCCGGTCCGACGCAGCGGATCTCGCCGTCTGTGGAATACCAGACCGGAATCCGGTGGCCCCACCAGAGTTGCCGGGAAATGGTCCAGTCGTGCATGTTGTCGACCCAGTCGAAGTAACGGGGTGCCAGTTCCGGCGGGTGGATGACCGTGCGGCCCTCACGGACCGCATCCCCGGCGGCCTTGGCCAACGGCGCCACCCTGACAAACCATTGCAGGCTCAGCCGAGGTTCGATCACATCGCCCGACCGTGAGCAATGCCCGACGGAGTGGGTGTAGGGCTTCTCGGCGACGATCCGCCCTTGACGGCGGAGTTCCTCCTTCACCGCAGATCTGGCGTTGAGCAGACCGAGTCCGTCGAAAGCCGTTCCGGTGCCATCGATGTGGTTGTCCTCGGTCAGAATAGTGATGGGCAGCAGGCCATGTCGGCGGCCGATCTCGAAGTCGTTCGGGTCGTGCGCGGGGGTCACCTTGACGGCGCCGGTGCCGAAGGTTGGGTCTACATGAGAGTCGGCGACGACCGGGATCTGCCTGCCGGCGATGGGGAGGGTCAAGGTCCGGCCGACGAGATGAGCATATCTGCCGTCGTCGGGATGAACCGCGATCCCGGTGTCCCCCAACATGGTTTCCACCCTGGTGGTGGCCACCACAATTCCATCGCCGGTGCCGTCGGCGTCATCGCCGTAGCGAATCGATACCAACTCGCCGAGGTCGTCCTGGTGCTCGACCTCGATATCGGAAAGTGCGGTGAGACAACCAGGGCACCAGTTGATGATCCGCTCGGCGCGGTAGATCAAACCGTCGTCGTACAGCTTCTTGAAAATGGTCTGCACCGCGGCGGACAAGCCGTCGTCCAGGGTGAACCGCTCACGGCTCCAGTCGACCGAATCGCCGAGCCGTTTCATCTGCCCGAGGATCGCCCCGCCGGATTCGTGCTTCCAGTCCCACACCTTCTGGACGAACAGATCCCGGCCGAAGTCGTGTCTGGTCTTGCCGTCCACCGCGAGCTGGCGCTCCACCACATTCTGGGTCGCGATACCGGCGTGGTCCATCCCGGGCAACCACAGCACCTCATCCCCCGACATCCGGTGCCAACGGGCCAGCACGTCCATCAGGGTGTGGTCCAGGGCGTGACCGACGTGCAGATTCCCGGTGACGTTCGGCGGCGGAAGCACGATCGAGAACGGTTTGCGCTCACCGGAAAGCACCCGCGCCGGGTCTGCACCGAAGTAGCCGGCAGCCAGCCACCGTTGGTAGAGCGGTACCTCCACTGCGGCAGGGTCGTACTGGGCGGGCAGCTCGCGGTCGGGGGTCGAAGCGGAAAGCGTCACCGGCCCAGCTTAGGTGGGCGTCGTGGCCGCGACCGCTGCCCGGAAGCCCGGCCCCCGTCGGAATGCACACTCAGTACGAGCGCGGCAGACCGAGGCTGTGCTGGGCGACATAGTTGAGCACCATCTCCCGATTGACCGGTGCGATGCGCAGCAGCCGGGCCATCCCCCACAACGGGACCAGGCCGTACTCGGCCGACAAGCCGTTCCCTCCATGGGTTTGGATGGCGGCGTCCACAGCGGCCAGCGCCGCGTCGGCGGCAGCGAATTTCGCCATGTTGGACGCCTCGCCGGCGGGCAGCCCGCGGTCGTGCAGCCAGGCCGCCTTCGCCGTCATCAGGGCAGCGAGTTCCACCGCGATAGTCGCCTCGGCGAGCGGATGGGCGACGCCCTGATGTGACCCGATCGGCGCTCCCCAGACGCTACGGGTTTTTGCATATTCCGCGGCCGCTGCCACGGCGTACCGGCCGATGCCGACGCAGATCGCCGCCGAGGCGATCCGTTCCGGGTTCAGCCCGTCGAAGAGCGGTTTGAGGCCTTCGCCTTCGACGCCGATCAGCGCGGAAGCCGGCACCCGGACCTGGTCGTAGAAGACGGTGTACTGCTTGTCCGGAATCTGCGCTGCTACCGGCAGTGGGTTCCAGCTCAGGCCCGGCGCATCGGTCGGCACGATGAACAGCGACATCCTCGCCTTGCCGGTGTCCTCGTCGACGCCACTGCGCACCACCGTCAGGATGGCGGCGGATTCCTCGACTCCAGAGATGTAGTACTTGGATCCGGTGATCAGGTAATCATCGCCGTCCCGTACCGAGCTGGTGGTGATGGCGTGCGAATTCGAGCCGGCGTCCGGCTCGGTGATCGCGAAGGCCATCTTCGTGCTGCCGTCGGCCATCCTGGTCAGCCACTGCGCCCGCTGGTCTGCCGAACCGTGGCGGGCCAACACTTCGACGCTGATCGCGCTGGACACCAGCAGCAGCAGCAGCGGGCAGCCGGCGGCGGCGGACTCCTCGGCCACCAGCGCCAGCTCGCTCATTCCGGCGCCGCCGCCGCCGTACGCCGCCGGAACGTTGATCCCGATGAAGCCGGCCTTGCCGAGGTCGGACCACAAGCCCGACTGCGGGGTGGAGTTACGGCCGTGCTCGGCGTACTCGGCCGCGCCGTGAGCGGCGGTGATTTCCCGGATGGCGGCCCGCAGGTCGGCGTACTCGGCCGGTTCGATGAAGTTCAAGCCGTCAGGCCCGGAGTTCCGGAGCATGTCATTCCTTTCGACAAGTCCCAGGATGCCAGACGTGAACGGTTGTTAACAATAGGAACCCCGCCACATTTCTTGATTCTCGGTCACTGAACGCTGTCAGAACGTCACCGCGTGCAAGACCGCTGTGAACATCTCCCGGCGGTAGCGTGGGTTGTGCTGCCACTTAGGGTGGGCTGGAAGGGGATGTCGTGACGGTCGAATTCGCCGAGGTGGAACCACCGCAGGCCGAGATTTACGAATTCCGGGCCTCCGATCCGCTCGGTGCGCTGGAACCGTTGATCAGCCTGATCGAGGCCTGCCGGCCTTCCGATCCGTTGATCGCTCGGCCGCGGCTTGTAGTCTTCGCAGGTGACCATGGCATAGCCCAACTTGGTGTGTCCGCGTTCCCCCAACTCGATACCCGGCGCCGGATCATCGATCTGGCGAAGGGCGTCGGACGTCGAGCCGCCATCGCCGCGGGCGCAGGGGTCGGAATCCGGGCCGTGGACATCGCGGTGGACGACGAACTCGACGGCACCGGGGTGGACACCTCGGTCAAGGTGCGCCGGTCGTCGGGGCGCATCGACATCGAGGACGCGCTGAGCGCCGACGAACTGGATGCGGCGCTCGAGGCCGGCCGCACGATCGCCGACGTGGAGATCGACGAGGGAGCGGACCTGCTGGTCGGAGCGGTGTGCGGCGTCGCGGTCACCACACCAACGGCTGTGTTGGTCGCCGGATTCCTCGGAATCGAACCGGTCGATGCAACGTCCAGAGGCTCGGGAATCGGTGACAGCGCCTGGATCCGCAAGGTGGCAATTGTCCGGGATGCGTTGTACCGCACCAGGTTGATCGGGACGGATGCCGACACCCTGCTGCGCTGCGCCGGGGGCGCCGACCTCGCCGCGCTGACCGGCTTCATCGCGCAGGCAGCCGCCCGCCGGACCGTCGTCCTGGTCGACGATGTGCCGAGCACGGTCGCGGCACTGCTGGCGAACCGTTTCGCTCCCGGGTCCAGCGCTTTTGTCGTCTGCACGTCGCTCGCTCCCGAGCGCACCCACCACCGCCTGCTGGAGGTGCTCGGAAAAACACCGCTGACGTCCTGGTCGGTGCGGGCGGGCGGCGGCACCGCCGCCACCCTGCTGGTTCCAACCATCGCGGCGCTGGTCAGGAAGGCCGAGGATATGAAGGGTGAGGCCGGCGTCGACCGAACCGTGGACGCCATCGACGAATGGGACACCGAACTGCTCTGAATCGCCGACGAAGAGCGGCGCGAACGGTCGCCGGCGCCGGAGCCTGGTCGACCCGGCCGGCCCCTGGCCACGTCGAATTCGAAGAGCAAGTCAGAGTCTGACGAGGATGAGCGACGGGTCCAGAGCCCGCAGGCCGTCCGGATCGGTGGTCGCCACCGCCTGCCCGGTCCGCCTTGCGCACAGCACCACGTGGGCGTCCGCGATGTCTGCCGTGCCGGACGCCGCCAGCAGGCGTCCGACGCTCGTTGCGTCCATGCGATCCAGTGCAATCACAGCCGTTCCCGGTTGGCGAAGGAGCCGGGAAAGGCGTGCTTGCGCGCAGGATTTCGCATCCCCTGCGCGAGTGCGGTCGCAGGGATGGTCACGCGTGCGGAGGTTTGCTGTGCGCGGGCCAGCAACGCGACGACCCGACGGTCGCCGCGGTCGAGGCCGATGAGGGCACCGGCATCCAACGTAATGCCGGCGGTCATGCCGCGCCGGCGTGACGACCGTGTCCGAGCACGCCGTCCGCCCAGGCGCGCTCCTGCGCCGACAACTCACCACCTGTGCTCACCAGTGCTTCGCTCAGCGCCGCACGGCTACGCTCAATCGCCAGGCAACTCCGGCGGAATCCTGGCTGAGCCCGGAATCGTCGGATGCCGGTTGCTCATTCGGCCGGCTCCCCAGAAGCTGCCCGCCAGCAGGATCGCACCCGGGACGGTTCCGGCGACCACGGCAATGGACGCGGAACTCCGGTGGATCATGGCGAGAACGAGACCGACGACGCCGCAACCCGTCAGCGCCCACCCGAGCCAGGTCACCGACACCTCCTTCGAAACCCGCGCCAGTGCGACGAAGTGAACCCCCACCACGACGGTCACCCAGGTCAGTACCGCTCGGCGGGCCATGGGGCAGGAGGTATCACTCGTGCACTGATCGATCGGGCGCGGTCGGCCGACGACTTGAGCAGCATCCGGCGAGGTCAGGTACAGCCGTGATCGGGTGCTTGCCCTCGAGTGAGGTCGGTGAGGGGCAGTGGGCAGCAAGTACTTGCGGCGCAGGCGATCAGGTCGTCGCAGCCGGCGGCGACGGCCTGCTGCAGCGACTCACGAATGGTGATCAGGCCGTTGATCTTCCCGTCGATCTCCGCGATTTTCGCCGTCGCCCGGGCCCGCAGGCCCTTGTCGTGAGCGGCGCCGTGATGATGGGTGCCGGCCTCCAGCAGCTCGGACATCTCGGCGAGGGTGAACCCCAGCCCCTTACCCACCTTGATCACGCGCAATGTCGTCACTGCGCTGCCCGGGTAGAGCCGGTGTCCGCCCAGGATCCGGTCCGGTTCGGCAAGCAGGCCGCGGCGCTCGTAGTACCGCAGGGTTTGCCTGTTGACCCCGACTGCCGCAGCAACCTGCCCGGCCCGCAGACCGCCGCTCACCGTCGCGCCGAGGTGACAAGTCCGGCGCGGGCCAGAAGTGCATTCAACACGGCCTGATGTTCTGTGGGCACGGCGATGTCCACGCCGAACCCGGCGCTGCCGATCGTCAGGGTGAAGGTGAAGAACGAGCAGCAGTCGATCTCTCGCGCGGCCAATCCCGCGACCTGCGCCGCCACCTCCGGGTCCAGTCGTAGCCGAAGGTGCGCGCGGGTCGGGCTGAGCAGTTGGGTGGACAGCACGGCGGTCCGGAACAACTGGTCGAGCGCGTCCGCGCGGGGGGGCTGGTCGACCGCAGGCAGAGTGCATGCGGGTACCGGCACCCAGGCTTGCTGGTCTGATTTCTCAGGGCGGGTCATCGATAGACGGTAAACCCGTACCCAGGTACCAGATGCAAGTGTTGGCTGCGCGGTATCGTCACCCCGCAACCACCGTGGGCAGGCCGAAGGTGGTCCGGACACCCGGGGAGAACAAGGGCCGCAGCATCTCTCCGGCGGTGGGCACGCCGACCGCGGCCACGAGGTGGTCGTCCAGGTCGATCAGTTCGGCGGCGCGGAGCGGCCAGGGCGGGTGCTCGTTGGGCACCCAGATCGTCCGGCCGGCCACCCGGGTGTGCAGTCCCCACCGGGCGGTCAACCACACCTCGAGCGGCGTCGGCCCGATCGGCTCTCCCACCCGGACGGTCAGCCGACTGACGGCACCCGGACCCGTCGAGTTGCGAGGCCAGCGGCGGGAGGTCTGGTACCGCCACAGTTCCCCGGCGTGCACGACCCGCATCCGGGCCCAGGTGTAGGGCAACCCCAGACCCAGCCGGGCGAGCAGTACCGTCGCCAACCGGTCCGCCTCCAGCGTCACGAAGACGATCCCGTTCCGGCCCGCGTCGTCCACCGAATACAGCCGGACGTTCGTCTCGCAGAACGCGCCGAAGTAGGGAACGGGAAGCCCTCCACCCGGCCCCGCCCCGCGCATCGAAAATGGAACCAGGCCAACATATGACACACCGTCGAAGACGTCGGGGCGAACCCCGGGCGGCATGAGATGAGAGACCGCAGCCGGGTCCACCGGCCAGTGCAGGAACGTGAGATTCGCCCAGCGCTGCGCCGACAGGGCTCGCCCGGCCAAGAGCGGGGCGACTGTCTGTACTGCCATGGGACCTCCTGTCACCGCCTTGCCACCAGTCCGGGTTGGGACTTCTTCGGGTCGCAGCACGTGGGGCGTCCTCGCAACACCCCGGACCGTTCTACCAGTTGTGAGGCCGGCGCAGGCGTTGCGAAGAAGCCGCCGGTGATGACGTTCCCACCAGCGCAGCTCCCAACTGTGGCGCTCAGGCCAAGGACCAGTCCACCGGCTCGGCGCCCTGCTCGACCAGCAGGGCGTTCGCTCGGGAGAACGGCCGGGAGCCGAAAAAGCCCCGGTCGGCCGACATCGGCGACGGGTGGGCCGAGGCGATGACCGGCACGCCGGCACCGGTCAGTCGCGGTCCCAGGCTCTGTGCATCCTTGCCCCAGAGGATTGCGACCAACGCCTGCCGCCGCTGGGTCAGGGCCTCGATGGCCCGGTCGGTCACCTGCTCCCATCCCTTGCCGCGGTGCGCGGCGGACTGCCCGGGGGCGACCGTCAGCACCCGGTTGAGCAGCAGCACACCGGATTCGGTCCAGCCGGTCAGGTCGCCGTGGGCCGGCGGGACGACGCCCAGATCTGTGGCCAACTCGCGATAGATGTTGGCCAGCGAACGGGGCAGCGGCCGGACCTGACGATCGACGGCGAAGGACAATCCGATCGCGTGTCCGGGTGTCGGGTAGGGATCCTGCCCGACGATCAGCACCCTCACCGAGGCCAGCGGAGACTTGAACGCACGCAACACATTCGGCCCTGCCGGAAGATAGGTCCGGCCGGCGGCGATCTCTGCGCGCAGGAAGTCCCCCATCGCCGCGATTCGGTCGGCGACGGGTTCGAGCGCGGCCGCCCAGCCGGGGTCGATCGTTTCGGCAAGAGCTGGTGACATCGGTTCTGCTTCCTCCGATTCGGTCGCGACAACGTAGTCCTCGAGCAAGGACTGGTCAGCGGAAGTGATCCCAGCCGCCCGGTTGGTCCCGTGGTGCGCCATCAACCGTGACGACTGCCCCGACGTCCCCGGGGGGGCCGACCGTGCCGATCGACGTCCACCCGGGCGGGAGTACCGCCCCCTCGGGGAAGGTGGCGATCAATGCGTGGTCGTCACCGCCGGTCAGCACCCAATCCATCGAGTTCTTGCCCAACGCGGACGCCACCTCGTCCAGCCGCGGGTTGATCTCCAAGGCCGCAGACCGGACGTTGATCGACACCTGCGAGGCGGTGGCGATATGGCCGACATCGGCCAGCAGACCGTCGGAGACGTCGATCATCGAGGTTGCGCCGGCCTCGGCAGCGGTCACCCCCGCGGTCAGGGGCGGCTCCGGCACCCGGTAGGCCCCGACGATCACAGCCGGCGAGCGGAAGCCTCTCGACAGCACCGCCAGCCCGGCCGCGGCCCAGCCGAGCCGCCCGATCATTGCGAGCTGGTCACCGGCCCGGGCGCCGGACCGCAGGACGGGAGGGGAACCCCGCAGGTCACCCAGCACGGTCACCGAAATCGTCAGCGTCTCCGAGCGGGTCACGTCACCACCGATCACCGCCGCGCCGAACTCCACGGCGGCGTCCTGCAGGCCCTTGCCGATGCCGAAGATCAGATCGGTGCTCGCCGTACCCGGGGCCGACAACCCGACCACCAGCGACGTGGTCGCCGCCCCCATCGCGGCGATGTCGGACATCGCCGCCAGGGCGGCCCGGCGGCCGATCTGCTCGCCGGTCGCCCAATCGGTCCGGAAGTGGACACCGTCGACGAGCACGTCGGTGCTGACCACCACCTGCCCGTCGGGGGCCGCGACGACAGCCGCGTCGTCACCGGGTCCGACGGTGGTGCCCGGCAACTGGGGGTGGCCGGCGGTGATGGCGCGGATCAGGGCGAACTCCCCCATCTCGGCCAGCGTCCCCGGCTCGGGCACCTTCCCCGCCCCCGCCTTCGAGCGACCGGTGCCTTCGGGATTGCCACGGGTCGGATTGTCCCGGGTCGGATTGCCGTGCGCGGGATTGCCACCCGCCGGATTGCCGGATCGTCCCTGCGGGCTGGTGATGACGGACCTCCTGATCGTGCCGGGCCTGCGACCCGGCTCCTGCGCTGATCGTGCAGACGGAGCC
Source organism: Mycobacteriales bacterium (assembly GCA_038204125.1). Taxonomy (GTDB): domain Bacteria; phylum Actinomycetota; class Actinomycetes; order Mycobacteriales; family Nakamurellaceae; genus Nakamurella. Next base: position 7,221 of record JBBRDH010000116.1, on the reverse strand, counting down.
ATCGTGCCCGACCGTCACCCGCACGCTCTGCACCGGCGTGCGATCCGCCGGCTTCGCACCGACCCGCCGCAGCTGAACCGCTCGAACTGATCGTCGTCCCGATTCGGCCCGTCCGATAAACTCCCTGCTACCGCCCGCCGGTCCCCCGGGAGTAGGCGTGCGGCGACACCCTCGGCAACCGCGGGTGAACGTGATGAACGGGAGTCCCACCGTGGTCCAGGCATTCATCCTCATCCAGACGGAGGTCGGCCAGGCAGCGGCCGTCGCCAGGGCGATCGCCGAACTGCCCGGAGTCACCAGCGCGGAGGACGTCACCGGCCCCTACGACGTCATCGTCCGGGCGGAGGCGGAATCCGTCGACGACCTCGGCAAGCTCGTCGTGGCCAAGGTGCAGGGCGTTCCAGGGATCACCCGGACGCTGACCTGTCCCGTCATCCGGCTGTAGCGCCCGCCGAATTGGCCGACCGCCCGGCCAGGCCCTGGCAGGTGCTCGCGGCGCTGGTGGTGGCCGCGGTGGCGATCGTGTCGATCGTGGTGCTGGCGGTCGTGAGATCCAATACCCCGGTGGTCGCGGGCCCGTTGGCCGTCGGGCCGGTGGGACAGCCCGGGTCCGGTACGCCTGCCTGCGGCAAGCTGATGACGGCCCTGCCGGTGCGGGTGGGCGGGAAACCGCGGCGTGAGTTGGCCAGCCAGATCGCGGGTACGGCGGCCTGGGGTGATCCGGCGGTGATACTGCGATGCGGCCTGGAGTCACCCGCCGAACTGACCTGCAGCGCCGAGTTGATCCAGATCAACGTGGTCTCGTGGCTCGAACTGTCCGCGGCCGGGCAGACGACCTACATCGCCGCCGACCGGACCGTCCGCATCGCAGTCACCGTCCCGGACGGCTTGGGCACCGGGGCCGTCCAGGACATTTCTAACGTGGTGACGGCCGTGCTCCCGCTCCGACAGCCCTGCTCCGGCGGCCGCCTGCTCCCGTTGGACGTCGGCTGAGCCGGTACCGCGGAAGACCGGATTGCGCCGTTGTCGGCCGGTCGAGATCTGAGCAGCAGCCGGCGGCTCAGCGGAGCCCGGTTCCGCGGGCGATCGCAGTCCGGATGAGCTCGGTCAGCAGGTCCGGATAGGACAACCCGGCAGCCCCCCACATGCGGGGATACATCGAGATAGGGGTGAAGCCGGGCATGGTGTTCACCTCGTTGATCACCACCCGGCCGTCCGGCAGCACGAAGAAGTCGACGCGGGCCAGGCCCTGAGCGTCGAGCGCCCTGAAGGCCCGCACCGCGAGGTCCCTGATCTGAGCGGTGACCTGGTCCGGGAGCCGGGCCGGGAGGTCGAAGGTCGCCACGTCGTCGAGGTACTTTGCGTCGAAGTCGTAGAAGTCGTAGCCGGGGGCGACCTGGATCTCGGCGGTCGGCGAGGCCTCGACCCGGCCGTCCGCGTACTCCAGCACCCCGCACTCGATCTCCCGGCCGAGCATCGCGGCCTCGACGAGCACCTTCGGGTCGGCCCGGCGGGCGACGTCGATCGCGGCGGGCAGGCCGGCCCAGTCGTCCACCTGGCTGACCCCGAGCGACGACCCGGCGCGGGCCGGCTTGACAAAAACCGGCAGACCCAGACGCACCTTCTCGGCTTCGGTCAGGCCGACCCGATCGCGCCGCAAGACCACCTGGTCGCCGATCGGCAGTCCGTCGGCGGCCAGCAGCTTCTTGGTGAACTCCTTGTCAATGCCCGCAGCGGACGCCAGAACACCCGCGCCGACGAACGGCTGCCCGGCCAGCTCGAGCAGGCCCTGGATCGTCCCATCCTCACCGAACGGACCGTGCAGCAGCGGGAACACCACGTCCACGTCCAGTACCCCGGATGCGCTGCCCAGCACCGGGACCAGAGAGTGGGAGGTCGGGTCGGCGGGCAGGATCACCCCGGCGCCGGCCGAGACCGACGGCAGGGTCCGACCGGATTTCTCCAGCACCTGGTCGGGGTCGACCCGCACCCAAGCGCCGTCGGGGGTGATGCCGACTGCGGTCACGTCGAACAGCGCTGGGTCGAGGTGGGCCAGGACGCTGCCGGCCGAAATGCACGACACGGCATGCTCACCGCTGCGACCACCGAAAATGACGGCCACCCTGACCCGATCAGAAACCATGGGGGTCACCCTACGGTCGGCCCGGCCCGCTCCCCGGCCGCGCCACCCGGGTACGGAGTGCTTCCGGACCGGGACCCCCGCGGTCGTCGGCAGGTGCTACTCGGGCGTGTAAGGCCGGTCCATCAGGGCCCGGATCAGATCCGTCGGCGCCATGTGGAGGTAGCAGACCCGGTACACCGCTTCGGTGATCGGCATCTCGATCCCGTGGCGGTGGGCCAGGTCCCGGACGGAACGACAACTGACGACACCCTCGGCCACCTGGCCGCCGGCCGCCTCGGTCGCGGCCTCTACTGTCATCCCGGCGGCCAACCGGGCACCCAGGGTCCGGTTGCGGGACAGCGGCGACGAGCAGGTGGCCACCACGTCACCCAGCCCGGCGAGTCCGGCGAAGGTGAGGGGTTGGCCGCCGAGTGCGGCTCCCAGCCGGGCGATCTCGTTGAGCCCTCTGGTCATCAGTGAGGCGGCGGTGTTCAACCCGAGACCGAGCCCGTCCGCAATGCCGCAGGCCAGCGCGATGATGTTCTTGCCGGTGCCGGCGATCTCGGCGCCGGCCACGTCGGTGATCGTGTACGGCCGAAAATATGGCGTGCCACAGGCATGCTGCACCAGGACGGCCATCTCGTGGGACACGCACGCCAGTACCGAGGCGGTCGGCCGGCCGGCGGCGATCTCGACGGCCAGGTTCGGGCCGGTCAGCACCACGATCCGCTCGGCGGCGACATTCCCGACACGGGCAACGACCTGACTCATCCGGAGCCCGGTGCCGATCTCCACCCCCTTGGCCAATGAGATGACCGGAACATGCTGCGGCAGCGCCGGTTTGAAGACGGCGAGGTTCTCCCGCAGGGCCTGGCTCGGCACTGCCAGTACCACGGCGTCGGCGCCGTCGAGGGCTTCGTCCACATCGGCAGTCGCGGACACCCGGGACGGCAGCAGGACCCCGGGCAGGTAGTCCGGATTGAGGTGCTGCTCGGCGATCGAGGCGACCACTGCGTCCCGCCGGGCCCACAGGACGACGTCCCGGCCGGCGTCGGCGAGCACCTTGGCGAAGGTGGTCCCCCACGATCCGGCCCCGAGCACGGCGATCCGGCGTAATTCGGTCCGCGTCGGGCCGGCACGTCGAGCCGGAGTGTCCACGGTCAACTGTCGGGGTGCCCGGTCCGCGTGGCAGCCGGGGATTCGGTGGCCGCCTGCAACCGCTGGGCCTTGCGGAAGTCGTAGAACGCGACCGGCGGTACCTCGTTCCGCACCTGCCCGAGCAGGTCCCGGACCGCGCCCTGGATGTACAGCGAGACCTCCCGGATCAGTCGGGCGTCGACCGGCAGTCCGCGGTAGGCGGACAGGTCGATCGGAGGCCCGGCGACGATTCTTATCTCCTTGCGGGGCAGCGGGCGGAACCGTTGCTTCTTGACGTATGGCACAAAAACGTTCTGGGTGCCCCAGTGCACCAGCGGGATCACCGGGAAATCCCCGGACAGCGCCAGGGCCGCGACACCGGCCCGCGGCTTCATCGGCCAGTGGTCGGGGTCCCTGGTGATGGTGCCGTCCGGGTAGATCAGCACCATCTCACCGGCTTTCAGCGCGTTGACGGCCGCGTCGAGTCCGGCCTGGCCAGACCCACCGCCGCGCTCGACCGGTATCTGACCCGTCCCGGTGAGGGCCTTTCCGACCAACGGAAGTTTCCAGAGCGAGGCTTTGGCCATGATGTGCGGGATCCGGCCCGACGATCGGAGGAACACCGCTGTATATACCGGGTCGAGGTGGGAGATGTGGTTGCCGACCACCAGGATCGGGCCGGGAACGGTGACGTGCTCCATGCCTTCGAAGCTGCGGCGGGCCAGCAGATGGGTCAACGGAAACAGGATCGCGGCGCACGTCCGGATCCAGCCGTTCGCCTTCTCGTGCACCGGGCTCCGACGACCCATGGCTTCTCCTCTCGGAACACCCTCCGGGGCGCCCGCAGTACGTCGACCTCGCCGGCAACCGGCATGTACCTCGCAACCGGCCCGACGACCGGAAGCCCGAGCCTAATGGCCGCCCCCGCGCGGAGCGCAATGACGACCGCCGCTCGACCTGCTGGCGAGTGGGACGTCCGGCAGGCGACAATGGCGGCTGTGACCACCACCGAGCAGACCACTCCGCCGACCCGGACCGCGCCGGATCCGCCGGACGACGCCGCGGCAGCCGGCGGTCCGGCCGCGGACATCGAGGCACCGGCGGTGGAGCCTTTCCACGCCAAGACGAGCCGGCCGCCGGTGGGTCGGTCGCGCAAGGCGGACGCGCCGGACGAACCTCTGCCGGCCGACCGGTTCTCGAACCGTGAACTGAGTTGGCTGGATTTCAATGCCCGCGTGCTGGAACTCGCCGAGGACCGGGAGCAGCCGCTGCTGGAGCGCGCCAAGTTCCTGGCGATCTTCGCGTCCAACCTCGACGAGTTCTACATGGTCAGGGTCGCCGGTCTGATGCGCCGGCGGGACATGGGATTGGCGGTTGCCAGCGCGGACGGGCTGACCCAGTCGGATCAATTGGCGCTGATATCGGCGCGCACGCAGGAATTGGTGGACCGCCAGGGCCACTGTTTCACCGATCAGGTGATGCCGGCTCTCGCCGAGGCCGGAATTCGAATTGTCCGGTGGAAGGACATCGAACCCGACGACCGGGCCCGGCTGGCCGATTACTTCACGGCGCAGGTCTTTCCGGTGCTCACCCCGCTGGCGGTCGATCCGGCCCATCCATTCCCGTACATCTCCGGCCTGAGCCTCAATATGGCGATCATCGTGCGGGACCCGGAGACCGGAGCGGACCGGTTTGCCAGGGTCAAGGTCCCCAACAATGTGCAGCGGTTCATCAGGGTCCGGCGCGGCGAGACGGATTTTCTGCCCATCGAGGACCTGCTTGCGGCCCACCTGGCCGAGTTGTTCCCAGGGATGGAAGTCGTCGAGCACCAGATCTTCCGGGTGACGCGCAACGCCGATCTCGAGGTCGAGGAGGATCGGGACGAAGATCTGCTCCAAGCCCTCGAGCGGGAACTTGCCCGCCGCCGCTTCGGACCGCCGGTGCGGCTGGAGATCACCGACACCACCAGTGAGCGGATCCTCGATCTGCTGCTCTCCGAATTGGACGTGGACCCGGCCGACGCCGTCGAAGTCCCCGGCCTGCTTGACCTTTCGAGTTTGTGGCAGCTGTACTCCCTGGATCGTCCGGCGCTGAAGGACCCGCCCTTCGTGCCGGCCACCAATCAGGCATTCGTCGAGGGGGAAAAGCCGAAGAGCGTTTTCGCCCGGCTCCGCGAATCGGATGTGCTGCTGCACCATCCCTATGAATCCTTCGCCACCACCGTGCAGCGCTTCATCGAACAGGCCGCCGAAGATCCGCACGTCCTGGCGATCAAACAGACCCTCTACCGGACGTCGGGCGATTCGCCGATCGTCGATGCGCTGATCTCTGCGGCCGCTGCCGGCAAGCAGGTGGTGGCGCTGGTCGAGATCAAGGCCAGGTTCGACGAACAGGCGAATATCACCTGGGCCAAAGCCCTGGAGCGGGCCGGCGTCCACGTGGTCTACGGCCTGGTCGGGCTCAAGACGCACTGCAAGACAGCCCTGGTGATCCGACAGGAAGGCAATACGCTTCGGCGCTACTGCCATATCGGCACCGGCAACTACAACCCCAAGACGGCCAAGATCTACGAGGACCTCGGTCTGCTCTCCGCAGATGAGGATCTCGGCGCGGACCTGACCGATCTGTTCAACGTGCTCACCGGATATTCCAGGCAGACCGAATACCGGAACCTGTTGGTCGCACCGCATTCGATCCGGAGCGGAATCGTCGACCGGATCAACCGGGAGATCGAACATCACCGGGCCGGTCGCGGCGGTATCGTCCGGCTGAAGATGAACTCCATCGTCGACGAGGGAGTGATCGACGCGCTCTACCGGGCGTCGATCGCCGGGGTGACCGTCGATGTCACGGTCCGCGGGATATGCGCGCTTCGCGCCGGCGTCCCGGGACTGAGCGAGAACATCACCGTCCGCTCCATCGTCGGTCGTTTTCTGGAGCACTCCCGCGTCTTCTATTTTGGCGGCGGCGGCCAGGAGGAATACTGGATCGGCAGCGCAGACATGATGCATCGCAACCTGGATCGTCGGGTGGAGGCGCTGGTGCAGATCAAGGACAAGTCGGCCACCGACAAGATCGGAGCCCTGTTGGCCGCCATTGCCCGCCCCGACACCCGTTGCTGGGTCCTGGGTCCGGACGGCTGGACCACTTCACCTTCCGACGGCAGCGGCCGAGATCTCCAGGCCGAACTGCTGCGCCGAGGTGCCGCCGGTGCGGAATGACCCGCCGCCCATCCGGGCCGCCGGAGCCCTGCTCTGGCGATGGTCGGGCAGAGCGGAAATTCAGATCGCGTTGGTACACCGTCCCAGGTACGACGACTGGTCGCTGCCCAAGGGCAAAGCCGATGCCGGCGAGAGCGCCCCGGTCGCTGCCGTCCGAGAGGTCAAGGAGGAGACCGGTTTCGGCTGCGTACTCGGCCGGGCACTGACCACCGTGTCCTATCTGGCAGCCGGCCGGCCGAAGGTCGTCGAATACTTCGCCGCTCGCAGCCTGTCCGGCGAGTTCGAGCCCAACAAAGAAGTGGACCGGCTCGAATGGCTGCCGTTACCGCAGGCCAGGGCCAGGATGACCTATTCCTTCGACCAGGCAGTGCTGGATACCTTTGCGGTCGAAGAGGCCGACCTTTCCGCCGTATTACTGGTCCGACACGCCCGCGCCGGGCAGCGGGAGGCATTCCAGGGGGACGACGCCCTGCGCCCGCTGGACGCAAAGGGGCGTAAGCAGGCAGCTGCCCTGGTCGCGGAACTACTGCCGTTCGGGCCGGCGACCGTTCACAGCGCCCCGGTGGAGCGGTGTGTGGGAACCGTTGCACCGCTTGCCCAGGCGCTCGACTGCGAGGTGGTGATGGAGCCGACGCTGGCCGAGGACGCCTATCGGATCGACCCGGCCGGTGCCCGGCGCCGGCTGGTGGAATTGGCCAATGGCCCCGCTCCTGCTGCGCCGGCCGGCTCGGAGTCACCCCT
>JBBRDH010000115.1:0-17125 GCA_038204125.1 Mycobacteriales bacterium | reverse complement strand
GCAGGCTCGAAACGGCGCTGGTCGGCATCGCCCATCCGGGGACGGGATGGCCGGCCTCCGTGCAGCTGCGAATCGGCGACGTCGGGAGTCAGCGCGGCCAGCCGAGGACGGGAATCCGGACGTTTGCGCACCCGCCGGACGTTACGGAGACCAAGGACCCGAGGCCGACATCAAAGGATTCATGTGCACAACTTCGGACATGGGGACAACGTCGCCGGTCTCGTACGCTCAGCTGTGGTCGGGGAGCCCTCGCCCGGACCAGAATCGCTGTATCAGGAACCGCCGGGTGCGCTCCTGACTTATGCGAGCGTGTTGCCACTCACCCGACGAGGGTGGCAACACGCTCGACCTGTCTGCCCGGTTGCCCATTGCCCGGACGCCCGGCAGTTGAGCCGGCCACCCGGCCCACCCCACCCCGCAGGCACGGGTTTCAGGCGCCGGCTACTTCTTCGTCATCCCCGGGCAGCACGACACCGCCCAGGCCGGCGTTGTAGGAGTGCAGCCGCCAGGCGCCGAGAAAGCGGTGGAGCACCACCCAGTGACAGTTGCCCACCCCGACCAGCGTCGCCCAGGTGTCCTCCGGAAGATTCAACAGCATTCCGGTGAGGCCGACGATCAGACCGCCGTGTGCGACGAGCAGCGCCCGTTCGACATCCCCGGCATCCAGTTCGCCGACCACGGCCGATGCCCTCGTGGCCACCTGCCACCTCGACTCGCCGAGCGGCGGCGCACTGTGCGCCGAAGCAGTCCGCCAGCGCTCCCAACCGCCGGGCCAACGTGCGACCACCTCGTCGCGGGTCAGCCCCTCCCACAGTCCCAGGCTCGTCTCGCGGAGCCTCGCGTCAGTCGATACTTCCAGACGTGTCAGCTGCGCAACGCTTTCCGCGGTTTCCCGGGCTCTTACCAGATCGGAGGAGATGATTACCTCAGGCCCCAGCGCAGCCACCGAAGGGGCGGCGGCTCCGGCCTGGCGGCGGCCGACGTCGTTGAGCGGAACATCGCGATGACCCTGCATCCGAGCTTCGGCGTTCCAATCGGTCTCCCCGTGACGAAGCAGGATGAGGTGGGAAAGGCTCACCCGGCCGGCGCGACATCTTCGGCCGGCGCGGCGGCGTCGGTGAACGGGATGGTCGGGCAGTCCTTCCACAATCGGTCGAGCGCGTAGAACACCCGCTCCTCCGAATGCTGGACATGAACCACCACATCCAAGAAATCCAGCAGCACCCAGCGGCCGTCCCGTTCGCCCTCGCGCCGAACGGGTTTCACCCCGGCCAGACGCATCTTCTCTTCGACCTCGTCGACGATCGCGGCGACCTGACGCTCATTCGCGCCGGTGACCACGACGAAGATGTCGGTGATGGCGAGCCGGTCCGAGACGTCGATGAGCAGGACGTCCTTGGCAAGCTTGTCGGCAGCGGCCTGGGCTGCGACCTTGGCCATGGCCTTGGCGGAATCGGTGGCGGTCAATGGTCTCCTTCTGTTGTGCTGCCCGCGGCAGCAATTCTTCTCGGGCGCCCGAGATCCGAAGAGCCCAGGTAGAGCCGATGTTTCGCGATGTACTGCACGACGCCGTCCGGGACGAGATACCAGACGGGCGCTCCGGCTGCCACTCGCCGCCGGCAGTCGGTGGATGAGATCGCCAGCGCCGGAACCTCTATCAACGTCGCGGATCCGGCGGGCAACTGCAGACCGTCGATGACATAGCCGGGCCTGGTGACCCCGACGAAATGCGCCAGGCCGAAAAGGTCGTCGACATCCTTCCAGCCCATGATCGCGGCCAACGCATCAGCGCCGGTGATGAAGAACCACTCCGCACCGGGATCTCGCCGACGGAGGTCGCGCAAGGTGTCCTTGGTGTAGGTCGGACCTGCCCGGTCGATATCCACCCTGGATACCGAGAACCGGGGGTTCGCAGCCGTCGCGATGACTGTCATCAGATAACGGTGTTCCGCCGGGCTGACCGAACTCTTCTGCCAGGGCTGACCGGTCGGCACGAAGATCACTTCGTCGAGGTGGAACCGGTCGGCAACCTCCGAGGCTGTCACCAGGTGACCGTGGTGAATCGGGTCGAAAGTTCCGCCCATCACGCCGATCCGACGCTCGAGCAAGCCGTCCCCGAGCGATTGGAGCGCTGACTCGCCGGTCCGGGTGTCGGCGTCGTCCACGGTGCTCATGACGACGCCCGAATCTGTCCCGAACCGGTCACCAGGTATTTCGTGCTGGTCAGTTCGGTCAGCCCCATCGGCCCCCGGGCATGGAGTTTCTGGGTGGAGATGCCGATCTCGGCGCCGAAGCCGAACTGGCCGCCGTCGGTGAAGGCGGTGGAGGTGTTCACCATCACCGCGGCCGCGTCGACCCGCGCGGTGAACGTGTTGGCGCTGAGCAGGTTCGAGGTCACGATCGCTTCGGTGTGCCCGGTGCCGTGAACGCCGATGTGTTCGATCGCCGCGTCCAGGTCGTCGACGACAGCGGCCGCGATGTCCAGGCTGAGGTACTCCGTGTCGAAGTCTTCGTCGACAGCCGGAACGACATGTGGCGCTCCTTTGGCCATCTCGAGGATCGCCGGATCGCCGTGAACGGTCACCCCAGACGCGGCAAGAGCCGCCAACGCCCTGGGCACGAAGACTCCGGCGATGTCGGCATGTACCAAAAGGGTTTCGGCGGCGTTGCAGACCGCCGGGCGCCGTGTCTTGGAATTGACCAGGATGCTGATCGCCATATCGATATCGGCGGACGAATCCACAAAGATGTGGCAATTGCCGACGCCGGTCTCGATCACCGGCACTGTCGACGAATTGACGACGGCCTGGATGAGGCCGGCACCGCCGCGCGGGATGATGACGTCGACCAGACCGCGCGCCGTCATCAGGTGGGTCACCGACTCCCGATCCGTGCCGGGCACCAAGGTGACGGTATGCGCCGGAAGTCCTTGCGCGATTGCGGCTTCGGTGAGGATCTCGACCAGGGCTGCGTTCGAGCTCTGCGCCGAGGCCGATCCGCGCAGGAGCACGGCGTTGCCCGATTTCAGCGCGATACCGGCGGCATCGACTGTGACGTTGGGCCGGGCCTCGTAGATCATCGCGACCACGCCCAGCGGCACCCGGATCTGGGTCAGCTGGATTCCGTTGGCCAGCACCGATCCGCGGACCACGGTGCCGATCGGATCGGCCAGCGCTACCAGATCGTCCAGCCCGCCGGCCATCGCCTCGATCCGGTCCCCGGTCAAGCGCAATCGGTCGATCAGTGACGGAGACGTGCCGGCCGAGACTGCTTCGGCGACGTCGATGTCGTTGGCCGCCAGAATGTCTGCGCTCCTCGACCGGAGCGCGGCCGCCATCGCCGTGAGCGCCCCGTTCTTGGTGGCGGTCGGCAGCACCGCCAGCACCCTCGCCGCTTCCCTGCACAGGCGGGCCGCGGCCCGAACCTCGTCCCGGGTCGCGGACACCGACCGCAATGACCGGGCGGCCAGATCAGCGGGCGCAGCCTCGTCAATGGTGGTCATCGCAGAACGCTCCTTGTTGGGCCGGTCATGAGACTTGTTCCGTGCTCCGTGCTGCCCTTGCGACGGCCGCAGTTGGCCGGATTGCCCTCGACGGCGGATCGATGGTCACCAGGTCGTCGGCGTGCACGACCTCGTGGCGGAGCTCCGGCGGCAGGTCCGCCAGTGACCGGCCGATGATCGCCGTCATCGCGCCGGCGTCGTGCCCGACGAAACCCCTGGCCACTGTCCACCCGCCGGGGCCGACCAGGTCGACCACGTCACCGGACTCGAAATCGCCTGCGGTGCCGACGATCCCAGCGGGCAGCAGGGACTTGCGCCGGTCGAGTACGGCATTCACCGCGCCGGCGTCGAGGAACAGGGATCCGGTACTGCTGGCCGCATGTCGGAGCCAGAACAGCCGCGCGCTGGTCCGCCGCACGGCCGGGGCGAACGCCGTGCCGACCCGGGGTACGCCGGCATCCGGAGCGCCCGGTCCCCCGGTCAGCGCGTCCGCCGCGTCGGCGGCGCCGGCCAACAGGACGGGGATGCCCGAGCCGGTCGCCATCGATGCCGCCGACAGCTTGGAGGCCATGCCGCCGGTGCTCAGAGCACTGCTGGGCGCGCCGATCTCGACCTCCGCCAGGTCCGCGGCGCTGTTCACTTCCGAAATGCGCCGGGCCGAAGGGGATTTCGGATCCGCCGAATACAGTGAATCGACGTCGGACAGCAGGATCAGCGCGTCGGCAGCGACCAGGTGGGAAACCAGAGCGGCGAGCCGATCGTTGTCACCGAACCGGATCTCGTCGGTCGCGACGGTGTCGTTCTCATTGACCACCGGCACGACGCCGAAGGCCAGCAGCTTCGAGAAGGTGCGCTGAGCGTTTCGGTAGTGCGCCCGCCTGACCACGTCGTCGGTGGTCAACAACACCTGACCGATGTGAAACCCGTGGCGGGCAAAGGATGCGGCGTAGCACTGGGCGAGCAGTTGCTGGCCGACCGACGCCGCCGCCTGCTGGGTGGCCAGGTCCCTGGGACGGCGTCTGAGGCCCAACGGGGAAAGTCCGGCGGCGATCGCTCCGGAGGACACCAGGACCACCAAGCTACCCCGGGCCGCTCGGGCCGCCAGCGCGTCCACCAACAGGTCGAGCCGATCGGGGTCCAGCCCCCCTGTTGCCGTGGTCAGCGACGAAGAACCGACCTTGACGACCACCGTCCGCGCCGACCCGATGGCCGACCGGGTCGTGGTCATGGTCGGCGCTCGGGCTCCACAGAGACGTCCGGGGCAGAACTGTCCGCGGCCGAACTGTCCGCCGCAGAACTGTCCGCCGCAGAACTGTCCGCCCATCCGGTGTCCGCCCAACCCGCGTCGTCCCACGCGGCGCTGCCGTCGTCCCGCGGACCGAGCCGGGACCGAAGGACGTCGATGTCGGTATCCACCAACTCCGGGTCCAGCACCTCCAAGCCGCGCCGAAGCCGGTGCAGCGCCTTACGATCGGCGGCGCCAACCCGCTCCGGCTGATCCAGTCGGGGATCGAATCCACGCTCGATGGGTTCGATCGTGACGCCGGCCATCGTGGTCGGTTCCCAGTCGAAACTGATGTCGCCGATGGTGACCGGCGCACCCGGCTTGGCACCGAGCGCGGACAGCTTCTCCTCGACACCGAGGCGGGCCAGCCGATCTGCCAGGTAGCCGACAGCTTCGTCGTTGTTGAAGTCGGTCTGCCGGATCCACCGCTGCGGACGGACCCCGGTGACGATGAAAGCCCCGTCGATATCCGGGTCCGGAACCACCTTGAACTGCGCCTCGTCGAACGCGGCGGGGCGGACGACGAGCCGTTGGGCCGAAGCGACCGGTCGGTTGACGCGGTCGGCCGCGACGACCTCCGCCATCGCGAATCGAAGAGCGGAAAGGCCCTCATGGGTCGCGGTGGAAATGGCAAAGACCCGATGACCAGAGGCTTCGAGATCTTCGGTGACGAATTCGGCCAATTCTCTGGCCTCGGGAACATCGATCTTGTTCAGCACGACCAATCTCGGACGGTCCGAGAGATCAACCGAAAGGGACGGGGTGTACTGGGCCAGTTCCGATTCCAGGGCTTCGATATCGGCCGCCGGGTCCCGGCCCGGTTCGTACGTCGCGCAGTCGACGACATGAACCAGTACAGAGCATCTCTCGATGTGCCGCAGGAATTCGAGCCCGAGGCCCTTACCCTGACTCGCGCCCGGAATCAGGCCGGGAACATCGGCGATGGTGAAGATGTCCGAGCCCGCGGTCACCACCCCGAGATTGGGCTCGAGCGTGGTGAACGGGTAGTCGGCGATCTTCGGCCGGGCAGCGGAGAGTACCGAAACCAGGGACGACTTGCCGGCGCTGGGGAATCCGACCAGCCCGACGTCGGCCATCGACTTCAGTTCCAGGGTGATGTCGGCGGGCTCGCCAGGCTCTCCCAGCAGGGCGAAACCGGGTGCCTTGCGGGCTCTCGAGGCCAGCGCAGCATTCCCGAGACCGCCGCGGCCGCCTTTCGCGGCGATATAGCGGGTACCGGCGCCGATCAGATCCGCCACCATCACGCCGTTCTCGTCGACCACGACGGTGCCCTCCGGGACCGCGAGTTCCAGGCCGGCACCGTTCGCGCCCTCGCGGTGATCGCCGGCGCCGGGTCGGCCGTTTCCGGCTTTGGCATGGGGGTGAAAGTGGAAATCGAGCAGGGTGTGCACATTCGGGTCGACGACCAGGGCGACGTCCCCACCGTTGCCGCCGTTGCCACCGTCCGGGCCACCCAGTGGCTTGAACTTCTCCCGGTGCACGGAGGAGCAGCCGTGACCTCCGTCACCGGCCTGCAAATGCAGGACAGCACGATCGACGAAGCGAGCCATGGGCACCTCCTGTGTTTCTGAACCTACTTCGATGGACGAAAGGTTCTCGGGTTCGGCGACTCTGCGGGGGGACCGGCCACGAGATTTTGTGACGAACGCGAAGGGGAGCCCGAACGCAGGCGAGGGGCGGATCCGGAAACCCGGAACCGCCCCTCGTCCTGACCCCTGGGAATCAACGCGTCGACCAACCTGCTGGTGGTCAACGCAGTGACCAGCTTCCGTTCAACCGCAGTCCCGCCCATGCATCACGCTGTCGAGTTCAGACGCTGACCGGCTCGGCGACTTCAGCGCTGACGGAGACCGGGACGATGTTGACCGTCTTGCGACCCCGCTTGCTGCCGAACTCGACCGCGCCCGGCGTCAGGGCGAACAAGGTGTCGTCCTTCCCCCGGCCCACACCGACGCCCGGGTGGAACTTGGTGCCCCGCTGGCGAATCAGGATCTCGCCCGCCAGGACAACCTGCCCGCCGAACCGCTTGACCCCCAGGTACTGGGCATTCGAGTCGCGACCGTTACGGGAGCTGGATGCACCCTTTTTGTGTGCCATGTCGTTTCCTTCTTTCAGCCGGCCGCAGGGACCGGGGCGCCGGCGACAGTGATCCCGGTGACCCGCACCTGGGTCAGAGGCTGGCGATGACCCTGACGCTTGTGGTACCCGGTCTTGTTCTTGAACTTGTGGATGACGATCTTCGGGCCCTTGGTGTGGGCGACGACCTCGCCGGCCACGACGACCTTGGCAAGATCTGCCGCCGCCGCAGAGACGTCGGTACCGTCGACAAGCAGCACGGCTGGGAACGTCACGGCTGCGCCGGGCCCGCCCTCGAGCTTCTCGATCTCGATGACGTCGCCCTCGGCGACCTTGTACTGCTTGCCGCCGGTTTTGACGATCGCGTACATCTTGGACGCGCCTTCCTCAACTGTTCGTGATGCTTCTTGTCATAGATGGTGCTGCTGTCGTGCTGGCCGGGCCGACACCGGTCCGGCCGCACGGACTCCCTTACCCGCCAACCCTTCACCGGGGGGACCCACCGACGAGGGAGAGCGCGATCGGGGTGAAGCTGTCAATCAACTGATGCTCTGCGCACTGGCGCGGCCCATTCGGGCTGCCCATGGCGTCACGCAGTGGAAAACCCGCTGCAGTCGCAGCGGGCAGACTCCGTTACCCTACCGGCTACGCCGGGTCAGGCCAAACGCGTCGGTCGGGCGCGGCCGGCATACAGCCTGCACACCACGAACTTGCCGGTCGCTCCGCAAAAACCCCGGTCGTCCTGGTCACAGCCCGGACTGCAGCAGCTGTTCCCAGGACCACCAACAGTGCGCCAGGGCGTCGGTTCGCCGGCTCAGCCCGCCGCGCCGGCCGGCGGCGGTCCGGCCGGACGGGACGCGGCCCGCCGCCGACGCTGCGGAGCCTTGGCATTCGGCATCTCGGCCGGGTCCGGCACGACCGGGGGGCTGCTCGGGTCCGACAACTGGTCGGCAGCGCTGTACTTCGCCCCGGGGCTGTCGGGGACACCAGAGTTTTCCGGGTAGAGCGACTCGGCGACAGGGAAGACCGCGGCAGGAGCAAGTGCAGCCGCCAAGGGTGTTTCGACAGCCGTTTCGGCGCCGCCGTTGGGTGTATTGCTTGCCGGCGCCCCCGCCGGACGGCCCGCCGCGCGTCGACCACGACGCCGCCCACCGGCAGCCGGCTGGTCGGCGATCGGCGTCGATGATTCGACCTGCGCTGGGGTCCCGGCATCGTTGTCAGCGGTGCCGTCATGATCGGCTGATTCGGCAGCGGCTCGTGCGGCAGCGGTCGCTGCTGCGGACACCCGCTCCGCCTTCGCGTCCAGTGCGGCGAACACCGCCGAAACCGCTGCGGATGCGTCCGCCGACCTCGGGGCGTTGTCCGAACCCGTCCGGCGCCGGGTAGGCCTCTGCCCCGCGGGTGAGTCCGCATCGGGCAGATCGCCAGTGAAAGCGTCTGTCCGCGACGCTTCGTCGACCGCTGCCGGGCGATCTGCCTGATCGTCGAGGACGGCACCGACGGTGACATCGACCTGGGCGTCGACTTGGGCGTCGACTTGGTCATCGACGTGCCCGTCAACGGCGGGCTGGCCGGCCATCGATGCGGGCGGTTTCGGGCCCCGGGGATCGGGTCGGGCTGCCGGCGCCACCCGCAGCACCGGTTCAGGCTCTTCGACGGTCTCCGACCGGTTCCTGGTTCGCCGGTTGCGGGGGGTGCGCCGGTCGGGCTCGTCGTTGCCGTTGGTCGAGCCGGCGCGCACCGCAGACTCGGCGTTCTTGTCCGCAACCGGGGCGTCATGGATCATGATGCCGCGGCCGTGGCAGTGCGGGCACGGCTCGGAGAACGCCTCGACCAGGCCGGTCCCCATCTTCTTGCGGGTCATCTGGATCAGCCCGAGCGAGGTGACCTCGGCCACCTGATGCCTGGTCCGGTCCCGGCCCAGGCACTCGGTCAGCCTGCGCATGACCAGCTCCCGGTTCGATTCGAGCACCATGTCGATGAAGTCCACGACGATGATGCCGCCGATGTCCCGCAGCCGGAGCTGACGCACGACCTCCTCGGCAGCCTCCAGGTTGTTCTTGGTGACCGTCTCCTCGAGGTTGCCACCTGATCCGGTGTACTTGCCGGTATTGACGTCGATCACCGTCATGGCCTCGGTGCGGTCGATCACCAGTGAGCCGCCGGAAGGCAGGAACACCTTTCGCTCCAACGCCTTTGCGATCTGTTCGTCGATCCGGTAGGCGGTGAACACGTCATTGGGCCCGTCGTATCTCGACACCCTGGGGGCCAGTTCCGGCGCGACGGCGTTGACGTACGCCCAGACCGGGCCGTACGCGTCGTCACCGTCGAGAACCAGCCGGGCGATGTCGGAGTTGAACAGGTCGCGGATGACCTTGATCAGGGTGTCCGGCTCGGCCGACAGCAACAGCGGCGCGTTGGCCTTCTGCGCAGCCTGCCGGGAGATCTCGGCCCATTGCGACTTCAACCGCTCGACGTCCCTGGCCAGTTCGTCCTCGCCGACGCCTTCCGCGGCGGTCCGGATGATCACGCCCGCGTCCTCGGGGACGATCCGGTCGAGGATGTTCTTGAGCCGCTTGCGTTCGGTGTCGGGCAGCTTCCGGGAGATGCCGGTTGCGCCGCTGCCGGGGACGTAGACGAGGAACCGACCGGGCAGCGACAGCTGGGTGGTGAGCCGGGCGCCCTTCTGCCCCACCGGGTCCTTCGACACCTGGACCAGGACGGTGTCGCCGCCGGAGAGCGCGGTTTCGATGCGGCGGGCCTTGCCGGCCAGGCCGGCGGCGTCCCAGTTGACCTCGCCGGCATAGAGCACCGCGTTCCGCCCTTTGCCGATGTCGACGAAGGCGGCCTCCATCGACGGCAGAACGTTCTGCACCCGGCCGAGATAGATGTTGCCCATCAGCGATTCGGAGCCGGCCCGCGAGACGAAGTGCTCCACGAGAACGCCGTCCTCGAGCAGCGCGACCTGCGCCAGACCGCCGCGCTGCCGCACCGCCATCACCCGTTCGACCGATTCCCGGCGGGCCAGGAACTCGGATTCGGTGAGGATCTGCGGGCGTCGCTGGGTGTCCCGGCCCTCCCGCCGTCGCTGCCGCTTGGCCTCCAGCCGGGTGGATCCGCGCACCCCCTGAACCTCTGAGGTGCCGGTGCCGACCGGCGGCCTGGGCTCGCGGACGTGCACAACGGTGTTGTCCGGATCGTCCTCGCCGACGCTGTCGTCACCGGCGGAACGACGACGCCGGCGCCGGCGCCGGCGGGTGCCGCCCTCCTCGCCGGGTTCGCCGTCGTCGGCTTCGCCCTGGTCATCGCCCTGGTCACCGGGGCTCTCGTCGCCGGCGCTCTGAGCTGCCGCGGCGGGATGGTCGTCATCCCGGCCGGGTTCGGCGGATTCCCCGGCGCCGCCGGCCCCGGCCGGCTCATCGGCCCGCCCGGTCGACTCGTCGTCATCGGGCCCCTCGCCGACCACCCGGCCGCGGCCGCGACGCCCGCGCCGGCGACGACGACGGCCGGACTGATCGGAGTCTTCGTCCTCTTCGTCGGTCTGCTTTTGTTCATCCACCACGGACTCGGCCGCTTCAGCCTCGGCAGAGTGATCCACGGCACGATCCACAGCGGAGTGATCAGCAGGTGTGTCAGCAGGATCCGTGCCGCCAGGATCGGTGTCGCCAGAACCGATGTCGCCAGAACCGGTCTCGGCAGCGGCAGTCCTGCCCAGTTCGGACTCGGCGGGTTGCCCGGCATCGTCTGGACCACGTCCCCGCCCGGACCTCCCGCGGCGGCGGCGGCCCGACCTCGGGGCAGCATCGCCCGCCGCGGCGTCGGTCAGGGTCCCGTCGCCACCGGCGTCCTGTCCGTCGCCTGAACCGGAAGACTCCACTCCCACAGTGCCGGGGTGGTCGGCGTCAACTGCGATCGCGTCCGGCGCGGCCGCCGACCGCCGGCGGCGTTGCGGTGCCGGAGCGTCTGCCGGTGGCAGGAAGAGCGGAGCAGCAAAGGCACCGGGCTGATCGGCAGGCGCTCGGGCCGCGGGTCGATCGGCGGCGGCGCTCTCCGCGACGCCCTCCTCGTCGGCCCCTTTGTCCGCCTCGGCGACCGGCAGAGTTGCCTTCTTCGCCCGTGATCGCGGGGCTCGTTTGGGCCGGACCGGCGTGGCAGCTTCATCTGCCGAAGCCGGCTGATCAACGGCTTGTTCCGGCTCCGGTTCAGCGATTGGTGCGGGCGCCAGCAGCGCCGTCAACACGGTCGTTGCGTCCTGCGCACTGAGCGCGGACGACGCGGAGCCGGCGGTGATGCCTGCGGCGGCGCACCCGGCCAAGATCTCCTTGGAGGTCAGTCCGGCACGTTTGGCCAGTTCGTGGATGCGGGACCGGGCCGGAAGGTCGGCGAGCGCGGTGGCCAGCAGGACACCTGACGAGGCGGGCTGTTCGGCTCTTCGGCGGGTAGGTGACATGAATCAGTTCCTTTCTCAAGGCCCCCGGGCGCGTCGTGAAACGCGTCCGCACAGGGGCCTTCAATGAATTCGGTATCCCGGAACGCCGGCGCTCCGGGGAAGTCTGCGGTGGTCGAGCTGGTCTGTTCGGGTCCGATCGGTTGCGGACCTCCGTCGACCGGAGTCCGCAACCGACGAGGGGGCAGAGCTCGGAATCTCACTTCCCAGGCTCCCGCAGAACCGCCGACGACCGACGAGTTCAGCGACGTCTCTGGCAGTGCGTCGCTACTGGTCGTGGTCGTGATCGGGTGCGTTTCGCAACAGATCGTGCAACTTCAGGATCGTTTTGATCGGCCCCCGCCGCGGGTAGCGGTGCCCCGATCAGGGGTTCCCGCGACCGGAGCCGACCGCACCCGGGCACAACGGAAGCCAGGTGTGTCGAAGTTTGACCGGATCAGCGGCGGAGGTTCCCGCCGGCAAACCCATTCGAGTATCCCACAGCCGCGCCGCGGTTCCCCTCGTCGACCGAGCGAGGGCCGACCCGGCAAGTCCTTCCCCGCCGGCGTTCGGTTCAGCGCAACAGCAGGATTTCCAGTCGGCGGGACGTCACCACAATCCCGACGGCGGCCATCGCCACGAAGTAGACGGCGTGTAGGAACAGACCCGGATGGACCACTCCCAGGCATAGCCCGCGCATCAATTCGATGCCGTGGTAGAGCGGCAGGCATTCCACCAGCAGCTGGATCGATCGCGGATAAACCCCCAGCGGGAAGAAGGTGGTGGAGAACAGGAACATCGGCAGCAGGGCGGTGGTGATCCAGTCGAGGTGCTGGAACGTCTTGAGGAAGGAAGTGATCGCCATCCCCACCGCCCCGAACCCCATGGCGACGAGCAGCGCCACCGGCAGGGCGAGCAGCGCCCACCACGAGCTGAGCAGGCCCAGCACCAGCATCACGGACAGGAACGCCACCGAATACAGCGAGCCCCTGGCGAGCGACCAGGTGATCTCGCCGATGGCGACGTCGACCGGCCCCATCGAGGTGGCGAGCATGGTGTCGTACAACTTGGCGTACCGGAGCTTGAAGAAGACGTTGGTGGTCGCGTCGTAGATGGCGCCGTTCATCGCCGAGGTGGCCAGTAGTCCGGGCGCGATGAACGCGGCGTAGCTCACCGGCCCGGCCGCCGTGCCGACGGTCCCCACCAGGGACCCGAGGCCGTGACCCATGGCGAGCAGATAGAACACCGGCTCGAAGAATCCGGACACGATGATCAGCCACGACCGCCGATACACCCGCAACGACCGTTCGACCAGGACCGACGAACGGCCCGCATACAGGTGCAGCGGCACGACCCGCAGCAGGGGTCGGGTCACACGACCAGCCTCTTCTCGAACCGGCGGCGGGCAACGGCGACTCCGACGACCGCCAGCGCCGCCAGGTAGGCGAGGTGCCCGAACGACGACGGCCAGTCGCCGTGGGTGCCCGTGGCCGCCCTGGCCAGCTGATTGCCGTGCCAGAGTGGCGAGAGCCAGGCCAACCACCGCACCACCAGCGGGAGCTGGGCGATGGGGAAGAACGAGCCGGAGAACAGCGTCATCGGGATGAGCACGAATCGGAAGATGACGTTGAACGCGCCGCCCTCCCCGCGCAGGGTGGCCGAGACCACCATCACCCACACTGCGCAGGACAGCCCGGTCAGCGTCCCGACCGCGATCATCACCACCCCGAGCGGCCGACCGGCGGCGCCGAACGCGGCGACGACCAGGTAGTACAGCGCCGATCCGGTCGCCATCCGGGTGAGGTAGTAGAGCAGCTGACCGTCGGCGATCTGCCGCGGGGTGATCGGTGTCGCGCTGATCCCCCAGAAGATCCGCTGCCACTTGAACCGGGCGAAGGTCGGGTAGGACGCCTCGTTCATGCCGGTCTGCACCGCAGCGGCCACCAGCAGGGCCGGGGCGATGAACTGCAGATAGGAAACTCCCTGCAGCGCGGCGGTCCGGCCTCCCCGATCGACCAGCGTGCCGAGCCCGACCCCCATCGCCAGCAGATAGAGCAGCGGCGCACCGACTGCCTCGGCGGTGCTCGACAGGAGATACCGGCGCCAGCCCCGGATCAGGTACTCCCAGACGAGCAGGGCGCCCCGGTCCGCAGGGAACCGTGGATCGCCGGGGTCCGACCTGGCGGTCAGCGACGGATCGGTGAAGGGGGATCCGCTCATCAGTCGGCCAGGCTTCGGCCGGTCAACCGGAGGAACACGTCCTCCAACGTCGAGCGCCGCACCAGCGTCGAGATCGGCGTCGCACCGCGGCGGAGCGCCTCGGTCAGCATTCGCTCACCGTCGTCGCCGTAGAGCAGCAGCCGATCCGGCAACACCTCGACGCGCTCGGCCAGTCCGGCGACCGTGTCCTGCGCGGTCGTTTCCTGTCGCACGTCGAAACGCAACTCCAGCACTTCCCTGGTCGAGTAGCGGGAGATGAGCTCAGCCGGTGAACCCTCCGCGACGATCAGGCCGCCATCCATCACCACGAGCCGGTCGCAGAGTTGTTCGGCCTCGTCCATGTAGTGGGTGGTCAGGATCAGCGTGACACCCTGTTGCTTGAGCCGGAACAACCTGTCCCACAACACGTGCCGCGCCTGCGGGTCGAGCCCGGTGGTCGGTTCGTCCAGCAGCAGCAGTTCCGGGTCGTTCATCAGCGACCGGGCAATGGTCAGTCGGCGTTTCATACCGCCGGACAGGGTCTCGACCTTCGTCTTCGCTTTGTCGACCAGTTGGGCGAAGTCGAGCAGCTCGTCGGCCTTCGCCCAGCAGGCGGCCTTCGCAATGCCGAAATAGCGGCCGTAGATGTACAGGTTCTCCCGGACGGACAGCTCTTCGTCCAGGTTGTCCTGCTGCGGCACCACACCCAATCTCGCTCTGATGCGGACCCCGTCCGCGGCCGGATCAAGGCCGAGGATGGAAAGCTCACCGGAGGTCCGCGGTGACACGCAGGCGATCATCCGCATGGTCGTCGACTTGCCGGCGCCGTTCGGACCCAGGAAACCGAAAGCCTCACCGCGCGGAACGTCGAGGTCGATCCCCCGGACGGCCTCGACCAAGGTGCCGTTCTTCACGGTGAACGCCTTTCGCAGACCCCTCGCGCTGATCATCGGGGTGGCGTCCGGCCCAGTTGTCACAGCTGACGACGCTACCTGCGTACCCCGACAAGGCAATCGGCTCCGCCGGCTCGGGCCAGGTTCCGATTGCGGCCGAGCTTTGCTGATCAATCCACTTCGTCAAGGTAAGATCAGGCTCGGACTCACCCGAATGACGAATTGCCTCGGGGCACCCGAGAGGCATGCCGGGCGTCCGACCGAGGGAGATCGAGATGAGACAGGCCCGGCGTTCTGCGTCAGCGGCCGTGCTCGCGTTGCTCGCTCTGCCAATCGTGATGCTGCTGACGGCGCCGGTTGCGGCGGCCGCCACCCACGGACCGACTCCCCCATCGACCCCGACCGGGCCCCGTCCGACACCCGTCGCGCTGGCCAGCACCGGCCTGGACATCACGGTTCCGGTGATCATCGGCCTGAGCACCCTGGTCCTCGGTATCGCGTTCGTGGCCTGGGCGTTCCTGCGCACCGGCTCGGCCCACCACCGGCCCTGACCGAACTCGTGTTCGGCCGCACCGACGAACTTCTCGCTCAGCGTCCCTTCGATACAGGCCCGCCGAGCAGGCGGCACCACAACAAGTCGTCCTGGAAGGTGCCGTCGAGGAGCCGTCCGGCCGGGCGGCGCGCCCACTCCCGGAATCCCGCGCCGGCGAAAAACTTCGTCAGCCGGTCGTCGGCCGGGATCACGAGTTCCAGCCTGACGATTCCCGATTCGGCGGCGATGTCGACCAGCTCCCCGATGAGCCGGGTGCCCGATCCCCGGCCCTGGGCGACCGGATCCACCAGTACGACGTCGATTGATCCCAGGTGGGAGGCCTGACCCCGGCCCGGCTCGAGCGCGGCGAAACCCATGAGTGACCGGCCTGCGGTCAGCGCGACAGCCCGGCGGCGACCGCCCTTCACCGCCTGGATCGTCTCGGCGACCTGACCGGCGATGTCCGCCCGGTTGGCCGACGGCGAGAAGCCCACGGCGCCGCCGGCGCGGGTGACCCGCTCCCAGAGGTCGAGCAGCATCGCCGCGAAAGCGTTGTCAGCAGCCATCGATCCGCCCGGCCCGACCCGGCGAAGTTGCGGCCTTTCCGCCGACACGCCCGGCGCTGCAAGAGCTTCGGCCGGTCGACCGGCAGCCACTGGCATCCCGGGTTTGGCGGGCGTGCCGGGCGGGACCTCGTTCACCGCTGGGGGAACCAGAGCCCGATCTCCCGCTCGGCCGACTCGGCCGAATCGGATCCGTGGACGAGGTTGAGCTGGGTCGACAAGCCGAAGTCACCCCGGATGGTGCCGGGTGTTGCCTTCTCGACAGGATCGGTGCCGCCCGCCAGTTGGCGGAATGCCGGGATCGCCCGGTCGCCGACGACGATCATCGCGACCAGCGGACCGGAGGTGATGAAGTCGACAAGAGAAGGGTAGAAGGGCTTCCCGGCGTGTTCGGCGTAATGCGCCTCGGCGGTGGCCAAATCGGCGGTACGCATCTCGAGGGCCTCGATCCGCAGGCCTTTGCGTTCGATTCTTGCTATCACCTCGCCGATCAGAGCGCGCTGAACGCCGTCGGGCTTGACCAGGACCAGGGAGCGTTCGGGCACGGCAGGAGTGTCCTCTCAGCAGGCGCACGCCTCAGGGGGTAGGCGCGCTGAAATTCGTGCAACCGGTGGGGCGAGGTGGACCGACCCGAAACCCGATCGGATCTCAGAGCTTCGGTTCACCGGGCGACGCCGGCCGCCCGGCCGGGGTGGCGGGCATGGGCAGCGTACCGGCCGCCAACCTGCGCCGGAATTCACTCCGGAACCACAGGATCAGCGCCCAGACGAGCCCGAACACGATGCCCATCACCCCCAGGGTCGCTGTGATCAACCACCCGAGCACAGTCAATCCCTGCAGGGCCAGGGCGGCGCCGATGAACCAGGTCCGGCCGACGAACGCGCACAAGGCGATCAGCGCGACCGCCAGCAGGCAGATCGCAACCACGCCCAGCGCGCCGGTGCCGGCGCCGGTGTTCCTGGCCACCGGGATGGCCAGCAGGACGACGATCGCCTCCAGGATCAGGGTCGCTGACATCACCCCGCGAAGCCCACGTTCCGGGTCGTAAGGTCGCGGCGTCCCGGGATCCGGTGGGGTCGGCGTGCTCATGCTGGCTGCAACCCGGCCAGGCTGCGGCCGTCACCCGCCGACACCACCGACCCGGTGACGATCACGCCGGTGCCGGCGGCTCCCTGCTCCGCCGATTCGGCCAGGTCGACCGCCAGCGCGATCGCGGCATCCATCCGGTCCGCGGTGTGCACCTTGTCCTCACCGAAGATGTCCACCGCCAGGTCGGTCAGCTCGGCGACCGGCATCGATCTGGGCGACGAATTCCTGGTCACCACGACTTCGTCGAACGACCCCGCCAACTCGGTCAGGATGCCCCTGACGTCCTTGTCGGCCATCACCGCGACCACCCCGACCAGCCGGGAGAAGGAGAATTCGGCGGCCAGAGCGACTGCCAGAGCCCTTGCACCGTCAGGATTGTGAGCGGCATCGACAAGAATCGTCGGCGAGGTTCTGACCCGTTCCAGGCGACCGGGGGAGGAAACAGCGGCGAACCCGTCCTGGATCGCCGCGGCATCGAGCTGACGTCCGGCGCCGGCGCCGAAGAACGCCTCGACGGCGGCGAGCGCGACCGCGGCATT
>JBBRDH010000114.1:0-17417 GCA_038204125.1 Mycobacteriales bacterium | reverse complement strand
GAGGTGGAGGTGGTGTAGAGGCCGAGCGCGGTGCCGGCGACGAGCAGCGCGACCAGGGTCACCGCCACCTGGGTGGCCCAGCGTGAGGCGCGGGGCACGAAGGCCTCCACGAGGACCCCGACGCACGCGGCCGCCAGGAGCACCAGCAGGGGGCTCAGGGCCGCGTAGGCGACCCCGGGAGCCTGCAGGGTGCCCTGGGCCGACGCCGAGCCCTGGGCGAGGACGTTCATCGGGTGCCTTCCTCGGCGGTCGCGGGGGTGGGATCGCTGTTCGGGGCACCGAGCTCGGTGAGCGTGGCGGTGACCGACGGCGTGATGACGTCCAGCACGGGCTTCGGGTAGAAGCCGAGCAGCAGGGTGAGCGCCACGAGGGGGGCGAGCACCGCCACCTCGAGCCGGGTCACGTCGACAAGCCGGCCCTCCGCCTCGGCGGCCACCAGCGCGTCGCCACCCACCGGGCCCTGCATGACCCGCTGGTAAACCCAGAGCACGTAGAGGGCGGCGAAGATGATGCCGACGGTCGCGACGATCGTGTACACCGGACGCGTCGGGTAGGACCCCAGCAGCACGAGGAACTCCGAGACGAAGGAGTTGGTGCCGGGCATCGCAATGGTCGCGAGCGCCCCGATCATCAGGAAGCCGCCGAGCAGCGGCGCCACCTTCCAGACCCCGCCGTAGTCACCGACCAGTCGCGAGCCGCCGCGGGCGGTCAGCATGCCGACGACCAGGAAGAGCAGCGCGGTGGCCACGCCGTGGTTGACCATGTAGAGCACGGCGCCGCTGATGGCCTGGGTGGTGAACGCGAAGACACCCATCGCGATGAAGCCGAAGTGCGCGATCGAGGTATAGGTGACGAATCTTTTGAGGTCGGTCTGGCCGGCCGCGACTATCGCACCGTAGATGATCCCGATGACCGCCAGGGTGATGATCAGGGGTGCCAGCTTCGACGACGCGGCAGGCAGCAGTGGTAGGCAGATCCGCAGGAAGCCGAAGGTGCCGACCTTGTCGAGCACGCCGACCAGCAGCGTGCCGGCACCGACCGGGGCCTCGGCGCCGGCGTCGGGCAGCCAGGTGTGAAACGGCACCAGCGGCGCCTTGATCGCGAACGCGATGGCGAATCCGGCGAAGATCCACAGCTGGGTGGACAGCGGGACCTCGTGGGCGATCCTGCGCAGTGAGGCCCAGTCCAGGGTGCCGCCGAGCCCGACGCGTCCCGGGGTCCGGCCGGAGGCGACGTAGAGCCCGATCAGCGAGGCCAGCATGAGCAGGCCGCCGAGCAATGAGTAGAGGAAGAACTTGGTCGCGGCGTAGGTGCCGCGCAGTCCGCCGAACGCCCCGATCAGGACGTACATCGGGATCAGCATCACCTCGAACATGACGTAGAAGACAAAGACGTCGGTGGCGGCGAACACCCCCGTCATCGCGGCCTGCATCACGAGAATGAGAGCGAAGTAGCCGCCGATGGTGCGGCCGGCCGGCAGCTTCTCCTCCCACGAGGCCCCCAGCACGATCGGCACCAGGAAGGCGATCAGCGCGATCATCACCAGCGAGATGCCGTCGACACCGAGCGAGAAGTGGATATCGAAGCTAGGGATCCAGTCGACCGAAAAGGTCTGGCTGAACAACGGTCGGACGGTGCTGGGCGGTGTCGCGGTCGGTGTGGGCAGCCCGTCGAACGCCGTCACTGCACTGTTGCTCGACCGGTAGGCGAGCCACAACCCGACCGCGAGGACGAACTCGACCAGCGAGAACCCCAGTGCGATGAACTTGAGGGTGCGGGCCGGCGACCGGCCGAGGGCGGCGAGAACCGTGGCCCCGGCCAGGGGGACCGCGAGCAGCAGGATCAGATACGGGAAGTTGTTCACGAGAACCTCACGACCAGCAGGGCTGCGACGACGGCGAGCGTCCCGGACAGCATCGACAACGCATATGACCGGACGAACCCGTTCTGCCAGCGCCGCCACCACGTCGACAATCCACCCAGAGCCGCGCCGACGCCGTTGACGGCACCATCGATCCCGCGGGCATCGGCAAACACCATCGACCGGCCCAGCACCAGCCCGGGCCGGGCCACCAGGGCCTCGTTGAGTGCGTTGCCGCCGGCGTCGGCCCTGGCAAAGGCGACCAGCGGGCTGACCCGCATCGGCCTGGCCTCCGGCACCGGCTGGCGGCCGATCAACAGGTACGCGACACCGACGCCGAGGGCCACGACCACCAGGGTGGCGACGGTGATGAACGTCTTGCCCAGCGCCGGCTGCGGCTCTGCGAACTCGCCGACGGACGGGGCCAGCCACCTCATCAGCCGTTCCCCGCCGGCCAGGAAGGCGCCGGCGCCGACAGACCCGATCGCCAGCACGATCATCGGGAAGGTCATCGAGGCCGGACCCTCGTGCGGGTGGTAGGAGTTCCCGTCGGGTGTGATGCGCTCCTGCCAACGGGACTTGCCGAAGAACGTCATCAGCATCAGCCGCGTCATGTAGAAGGCGGTCAGTCCGGCGCCGAGCAGTGCGGCGCCGCCGAGCAGGGCGCCGCGGACGCCACCGGCCGCGAAGGCCGCCTCGATGATCGGGTCCTTCGAGTAGAAGCCGGACAGGAACGGGAAGCCGATCAGCGCGAGGTAGCCAAGTGCGAAGGTGCCGAAGGTGATCGGCATGCTCTTCCACAGCGCGCCGTAGTGGCGCATGTCGACGTCGTCGTTCATCGCGTGCATCACCGAACCGGCGCCGAGGAAAAGACCGGCCTTGAAGAAGCCGTGCGTCAGCAGGTGCAGGATGCCCAGCGCGTAGACCCCGGAGCCCAGCCCGACGGCCAGGAACATGTAGCCGATCTGCGAAACGGTCGAGTAGGCCAGCACTTTCTTGATGTCGTCCTTGGCGCAGCCGGCGATGCAACCGACCAGCAGGGTGACGGCGCCGATGATCGTGACCACCAGTCGG
Source organism: Mycobacteriales bacterium (assembly GCA_038204125.1). GTDB lineage: Bacteria > Actinomycetota > Actinomycetes > Mycobacteriales > Nakamurellaceae > Nakamurella. Next base: position 14,482 of record JBBRDH010000114.1, on the reverse strand, counting down.
CCGTCGGTGCTCAGGTTGTAGATCGGGCTGGACCGGGCGATCAGGTAGACCCCGGCGGTCACCATCGTCGAGGCGTGGATAAACGCAGACACCGGGGTGGGGCCTTCCATGGCGTCCGGCAGCCAGGCCTGCAGCGGTACCTGGCCGGACTTGCCGCAGGCGCCGAGCAGCAGCAGCAACGCCATCGCGGTGACCGTTCCGGGTGAGGAGGCTGCCAGCGCGTGGATGCCGGCGAACACCCCGCTGAACGAGGTGGTGCCGAGCTCTTTGAACATCAGGAAGATGGCCAGCGCCAGCCCGACGTCGCCGACCCGGTTCATCAGGAAGGCCTTCTTCGCGGCGGTGGCCGCCGCCGGCCGGTCCGACCAGAAACCGATCAGCAGATAGGACGCCAGGCCCACCCCCTCCCAGCCGAAGTACAGCGAGACGAAGGAATTGCCGAGCACCAGCAGCAGCATGGCCGCGATGAACAGATTCAGGTACGCGAAGAACTTCCTTCGCTCCGGGTCGTGCTCCATGTAGCCGATCGAATAGATGTGGATCAGCGACCCCACGCCGGTGATCAGCAGCACGAAGGTCAGGGACAGCGGGTCCAGTCGCAGGCCGAGGTCGACCGACAGCGTCCCGGAGCTGAACCAGGAGAACAGCTGCACCGAATGGATGCGGTCGCCGGCGGCGGCTCCGGTGGTGGACAGGAAAACCAGGACACCGACCACGAACGCGGCGATCACCGCCAGGCAACCCAGTACGTGCCCGACCCCGTCCAGCCGTCGGCCGCCGACCAGCAGGATCAACGCGCCGGCCACCGGCAGGGCCAGCAGCAGCCACGCCGACGCCGATACCCCGGCCGCCGGGGTCTCCACGCCCTCGGCGGCGGCGGCCAACCGGGCCGGACCCTGAAGTAGTTGCGCTATCACAGTTGTGGCCCTCGCGATGTCGTCATGAATGTGGCGGCCCGAGCACGTGCGCCGGTCAGAACTTCAGCAGGTTCGCGTCGTCGACGGAGGCACTGCGCCGGCTCCGGAAGATCGACATGATGATGGCCAGCCCCACCACCACCTCAGCAGCTGCGACGACCATCACGAAGAAGGCCATCAGCACCCCGTCGAGGTTGCCGTGGACCCGGCCGAAGGTGACCAGCGACAGATTCACCGCGTTGAGCATCAGCTCCACGCACATGAACACCACGATTGCGTTGCGCCGCACCAGCACCCCGACCGCGCCGATCCCGAACAGCAGTGCCGAGAGGATCAGGTAGTGGTTCGGCGTCACCGCGGTTCTCCGATCAGCGAGTCGGTGCTCCGGTCGGCGCTGTTTCCCTGCTCGCCAGCCGGGTCGAGCTCGAGATACCCGGCCTGCGGGTGGTGCTGCGGGTGGTCGGCCGTCTCGAAGACGGACAGCGAATGCCCCGACCTGTTGCGCTCGGTGACCCGCTCGCTCTCCGCCGGTTCGACCAGCCGGGACACCGAGCCCGGTGCCACCGAGCCGTCCGGCAGCAGGGCCGGGGTGGCGTTCGACGACGACGTCGCGAACACCCCGGGGCCGGGCAGCGGCGACATCCGCTCGGACCGCATCCGCTCGTACACCCTGACCCGCTGCGACCTGCGTTCACCGGGCGCCCGCTCCACGTGGGCCAGCACCATGGCGCCGACGGCGGCGGTGATCAGCAGGGCGCTGGTCAGCTCGAACGGGAACAGGTAGTCGGTGAACAGCGAAGCGGCAAGCGAACCGATCGGGCCGCGGTCGGCCATCGAGCCCTCGAACCCGATGAAGCCCGTCCCATTCAGCGCCCGCGCCAGGCCGGTGACCAGCAGGGCCACCAGTCCGAGCCCGATCAGGAACGCCTTCACCCGCTGTCCGCGCAGCACTTCGATCACCGAATCGCCGGCATCCCGCCCGGTGAGCATGAGCACGAACAGGAACAGCATCATGATCGCGCCGGTGTAGACGATGATCTGGGCGAACCCGAGGAACTCCGCGCCCTGGGCGAGGTAGAGGCAGCCCAGGCAGAGCATGGTCAGCACCAACCAGAGTGCCGAGTGCACCGCGCCCTTGGCGAGCACCATCCCCACCCCGCCGAGCAGGGCCAGCGGCGCCAGGATCCAGAACGCGATCTGCTCGGCGCCGGTCGCCGCCGTCGCCGTTCCGTCCCCCGCCGCCTGGACGACTGCCAACTGCACAAAACCTGCCGCCGAGCTGATCATCGGGCCGATCATCGGGCACCGTCGGCGGGTGGAGTGACACCGGTGGGCACGGTTCCGGTGGACGCGGCGCCCGGGGGATTACCGGGCGCCGCCGACCCGGTGACGCTCCGCGCGGGCGGGACCGAGGAGCTGTCGATGTGGCGATGGGTGACGTCGGGCAGGTCCGGGACGGTCTGGTCGGCGCCGGTCGGGCCCTGCGCATTGAGGTGCGCACCCTCCTGTGCCAGGTGGCCGTCGGGATCGGCCGAACGGCGGAAGGTCGGGTCGCGCAGCAATTCGGGGCCGTGGACGTAGTAGTCCTGCTCGTCGCCGAGGCGCATCGGGTGCGGCGGCTGCTCCATCCCGGGCAACAGCGGAGCGAGCAGTCGGTCCTTGGTGTAGATCAGCCGCTGCCGGTCGTCGTCGGCCAGTTCGTACTCGTTCGTCATGGTCAGCGACCGGGTCGGGCAGGCCTCGATGCAGAGCCCGCAGCCGATGCAGCGCAGATAGTTGATCTGGTAGTTCTTTCCGTAGCGCTCACCCGGCGAGTAGCGCTCCTCGTCGGTGTTGTCGCCGCCCTCGACGAAGATCGCGTCCGCGGGGCAGGCCCACGCGCACAGTTCGCAGCCGACGCACTTCTCCAACCCGTCCGGGTGCCGGTTGAGCTGGTGGCGGCCGTGGTACCGAGGGGCCGTGGGCAGTGGATTCCGTGGGTAGTCCTCGGTGACCACCGGCTTGAACATGGTGGCGAAAGTGACGCCGAATCCCTTGACCGGATCGAGAAACGACACTTCAGGCTCCTGACGGGGGGGTGGCTGTGGGCGATGCCGCGCCCGGAGACGCACCGGCCAGCGCGGCCGGTTCCGGCCCTGCAGCTGCGGCCGCCGGACCCGCAGTATCCAGAGCCGGCCGTTTCGGTCGGCTGCGCACTGTCGGCACCTTCAGATCCATCGGCGGCACCGGGTAGGCGCCCAGGCGCGGCGACACCACGCCGCCGGCCCGTTGATCGGCGTCGGCGGCGAGCAGCGCCTGGACGCCCTCGTCCTGCTCCTCGTCGTCGACCACCCGCTGCGGCCAGAACGCCGCAATGAGCAGGATGATCGCGAGCGGAATGCCCATGTAGAGAAGAACTTGACGGGTGGAAAGGCTGGTCGCCGAGTTCAGCACCCGCGCGGTACTGACCAGGATGATCCAGACCAGTGAAACCGGGACCAGGATCTTCCAGCCGAGCGTCATCAACTGGTCGTAGCGGACCCGGGGCAGGCTACCGCGGAGCCAGACGAAGACAAACATGAAGATCAGCACCTTGGCGAAGAACCAGAGCATGGTGACCCAGCCGGAATTGACCCCGGGGATCAGCGAGATCGGCCACGGCGCCCGCCAGCCGCCGAGAAACAGCGTCGTGGCGATCGCGGAGACGTTGATCATGTTGATGTACTCGGCGAGGAAGAACAGCCCGAAACGCATCGAGGTGTACTCGGTGTTGAAGCCGCCGACCAGTTCGCCCTCCGCCTCGGCCATGTCGAACGGCGCCCGGTTGGTCTCGCCGACCATCGAGGCGCAGTAGACCAGGAAGGACACCGGGAGCAGCCAGATGTACCAGCCGCCCTGCTGCTGGTAGACGATCGCGGAGGTCGACAGGGTGCCGGCGTAGAGGAACACCGCGACGAAGGACAGACCCATCGCGACCTCGTAGGAGATGAGCTGGGCCGCCGAGCGCAGCCCGCCGAGCAGCGGGTATGTCGACCCGGACGCCCAGCCGCCGAGCACGATCCCGTAGACGCCGATGGACGAGAAAGCCAGGGCAGCCAGGACTCCGACGGGCAGGTCCGTCAACTGCAGGGCAGTCTGGTGGCCGAACATCGACACCGGTCCGCCGATCGGGATGATCGCGAAGATCAGGAAGGCAGGGATGGCCGCCATCACCGGGGCGGCGACGAAGACGAACTTCTCCGCCCGCGTCGGGATGGTGCCTTCTTTGAAAATCAGCTTGAGCGCGTCGGCCAGCGACTGGAGCAGGCCGAACGGACCGTTCCAGTTCGGCCCTGGGCGGTGCTGCATCCGGCCGACGACCTTGCGCTCGAACCAGATCGCGAACAGCGTCAGCAGTAGCAGCAGCACGAAGACCAGCACGGCCTTGATCACCATCAGCCACCACGGGTCATTGGCCAGCAGCGCGCTGACCGAGCCGTCCGGCGTCAGCCCCGGGCTGACCTCGGTGCGCAACGGACCGGTCATCGGTGGTGTCCTTCCCCGCTCGAGTCCGGCGCGGCGCCGGGTCGCCCTTCGCTCACGTCGGCGGCGCCGGAGGCCCGCTCGTCCGAGAGGGCCGCGGATACCTGCACCCGGTCCCCCGTGGTTGCGCCGATCAGCGATCCGAGCGGCACACCGGAGATCCGGCCGGGTAGCCACACCACGCCGTCGGTGACATCGGCGACGTGCAGCGGCAGCGAGACCGTGCTCCCGCCGGGTCCGGTCACCGAAGTCCGTTGCCCGGCGGTCAGACCCAATCGGCGGGCGTCAGCTGCCGAGAGTTGCACCACCGAGGCCTTGGCCGTCCCCGCCAGGTACGGCTCGCCATCCATCCCGCGGCCGCCGTCCAGGTTCATCCGCCAACTCGCGAGCACAAAGCCGCCGCTCGCCGCTGCGGTTCCGCCGCCCGGTCCACGCTCGCCATCCGTGCCGCCCCGCTCACCCTCGCCATCCCTGCCGCGCGGATCAAAAACGAGGGCGCGGACGAAGTCGACGATTTTGGGAACCATGTGACGGGAGCCTTCTACTTCGTCCGGGCGGCCGCCCTGTTGCTGTTGCAGTTGCTGTTGCGGTGCGGCCTTCGGGCCCGCCCAGACGCCGAGCCGGCCCATGTCGGCTCGAGCCGCGACCGGCGTCTGGGTATAGAGGTCCACATCCATCTCGACGCCCAGGGTGTCCAAGATCCGGCCCTCGTCGAGGGTGCCGAATTCGGGCAGGGCCGCCTCGAACTGCCGGTACCGGCCCTCCCAGTTCACGTACGCGCCGGACTTCTCCGCTGCCGCGGCGACCGGGAACACCACATCGGCCAACTCGGTGACGGCACTGGTGCGGAGTTCGAGGCTGACGACGAAGCCGGCGGCGGCCACCGCGGCGAGCGCCGCCGCCGGATCGGGCAGGTCCGCGATCTCCACTCCGCCGATGAGTAGCCCGGCGAGGCCACCCTCGCCGACCGCGTCCAGGATCGCCGATGTATCCCGTCCGGGAACAGCGGGAACTTCGGCGCGCCAGACACTTGCGACGTGGGCTCGGGCCTGCGGATCGGTAACAGGGTGGCCGCCGGGAAGCAGGTTGCCGATGGCTCCGGCGTCCAGCGCCCCGCGCTCGCCCGCCCGCCGCGGGACCCAGCCGAGTCGGGCTCCGGTGGCGTCGACCAATTCGCCGACAGCGGTCAGCAGCCCCGGGATCTCCGCGGCCCGCTCACCGACCAGCACCACGGCGCCAGATGTGCGCAGCAAGGCGGAAGCCTTGTTGCGGAGGTCCGCGCCGTCAACTCCGGCCTGGGCGGACGTGCCACCCGACAACCGGCCGAGCAGTTCCGCCTCCTGCCCGGGAGCGGCGGCGAGCAGCGTGCCGGACATCTTCGCGAGTCCCCGGCTGCTCAGCGCAGCGACCGAGTACACCGGCACCCGGTGCCGGGAGGCCTTGCGCAGCCGCAGGAACAGGATCGGCGACTCCTCCTCCGGTTCCAGCGCGATCAGCAGCACGGCCGGCGCCTTCTCCAGTTCTGCGAAGGTCACCCCGCCGGTCTCCGGGGTCACACCGGTGACCCGCTGCGCCAGGAAATGGGCCTCCTCGGCGGAATGCACCCGGGCGCGGAAGTCGATGTCGTTGGTGCGCAGAGCGAGTCGGGCGAATTTGGCGTACGCGTAGGCGTTGGTGACGGTGAGCCGGCCGCCCGCCAATACACCGACACCGCCGGTATCCCTGGCGGTGGCGAGCCCGGCGGCGGCCACGGCCATCGCCTCGGTCCAGGAGGCCTGCGCGAGGTTGCCGTCCGCGCCGCGGATCAGCGGCCGGGTGATCCGGTCACCGACACCGGTGTAGGTGAAGGCGAACCGGCCCTTGTCGCAGTTCCACTCCTCGTTGACGTCCGGATCGACGGCGGCCAGTCGCCGGGTCACCTCGATCGACCGGTGGTCCGTGCGCTGGGCGCAGCCGTCGGCGCAGTGCTCGCAGATGGTCGGCGTCGACACCAGGTCGAACGGGCGCGCCCGGAATCGGTAGGCGGCCGACGTCAGCGCACCGACCGGGCAGATCTGGATGGTGTTGCCGGAGAAGTACGACTGGAACGGCTGGGCCGAATTGATGCCGATCTGCTGCGCGGAGCCGCGCTCGAGCAGGTCGATGAACTGGTCGCCGGCGATCTGATCCGAGAAGCGGGTACACCGCTGGCAGAGCACACACCGCTCCCGATCGAGCAGCACCTGGGTGGAAATCGGAATCGGCTTGGTGAAAACCCTTTTGGCCTCGTGCATCCGGGACTCGGCCGATCCGTTCGCCAGCGTCTGGTTCTGCAGCGGACACTCGCCGCCCTTGTCGCAGATCGGGCAGTCGAGCGGATGGTTGAGCAGCAGGAACTCCAAATTCGAGCGTTGCGCCTTGGCGGAGACCTCCGAGGTGACCTGGGTCCGCACCACCATGCCATCGGCCACCGTCTGGGTGCAGGAGGCCTGCGGCTTGGGCATCGGCCGGCCGCCCATCTCGACCTCGACCAGGCACTGCCGACAGGCGCCGACGGGTTCGAGCAGCGGGTGGTCGCAGAACCGCGGGATGGCGACCCCGATCCGCTCGGCGGTCCGGATCACCAGTTCGCCCTTCGGCGCGTCGATCACCACCCCGTCGATGGTGAGCCGGACGTGCCCCGGCGGAACCGGATTCTCCGCCGCGTCCGCGGCGCCCCCGACGGGCGGGTTGACGACCTGGGTCATATCAGTGCGCCCCTTGAAGAAGTCGGGATTCGACCACGGGAGCCGTCCGGCCGCTGACCAGATCTTCGAACTCATGCCGGAAGTACTTGAATCCGGACAGGATCGGGGTGGCGGCTGCGTCGCCGAGCGCGCAGAACGACCGCCCGGCGATGTTTCCGGCGGCGTCGACCAGGGTGTCGAGATCTTCGGCGGTGCCGCTGCCGCTGACCACGCGGCGCAGGATCTGCACCAGCCAGCCGGTGCCCTCCCGGCACGGGGTGCACTTCCCGCAGGACTCGTGCTTGTAGAACTCGAGCCATTTCCAGACCGCCCACGGCACCGAAACCGTTTCGTTGAAACACATCAACGCCGTGGTGCCGAGCATCGAACCGGCGGCGGCCACGTCGTCGAAGGAGAGCGGCACGTCCAGGTGCTGCGGGGTGAAAATCGGCGTCGACGACCCGCCCGGAGTGAAGAACTTGAGCGGAATCCCGTCCAGCATTCCGCCGGCAGATTCCAGCAGTTGGCGCAGGGTCACCCCCATCGGTGCCTCGTACTGCCCCGGCCGGGTGACGTGCCCGGACAGCGAGTAGATCTTCGGCCCCGGCGACTTCTCGGTACCCATCGAGCGGTACCAGTCGCTGCCGCCGAGCACGATCGCCGGCACCGAGGCGATGGTCTCCACATTGTTGACGACTGTCGGGCAGGCATAGAGACCGGCAACGGCCGGGAACGGAGGCTTGAGCCGCGGCTGGCCGCGAAGACCTTCCAACGAATCCAACAGCGCTGTTTCCTCACCGCAGATATATGCGCCCGCACCGGCGTGAACGACAATTTCCAGGTTGAACCCGGTGCCCAGAATGTTCTGCCCGATGAATCCGGCCGCCTTGGCCTCGTTGACGGCGTGGGTCAACCGGCGGATCGCATGAATGGCCTCACCGCGGACGTAGATCGCGCAGTACTCACTCCGAATGGCGAAACACGTGATGATACAGCCCTCGATCAACGAGTGCGGATCGGCCATCATCGTCGGAATGTCCTTGCAGGTGCCGGGTTCTCCCTCGTCGGCATTGATCACCAGATAATGCGGCTTACCGTCGCCCTGCGGCAGGAATGACCATTTGAGCCCGGTCGGAAACCCGGCCCCGCCCCGTCCGCGCAACCCCGAATTCTTCATCAATTCGGTGATTCGGCCCGGTTCCACCGCGAGCGCGAGCGGGAGGGCCTGATAACCGTCCAGCCGCCGATAGGTTTCGAGCGACCAGGACCGCGGCGACGCCCAGCGCCGGGTGAGCACCGGGGTCAGCGGCGCCGGGCCGGCCGAACGCTCCACTACTGCAGGTTCCGGTGTCATCGTCACTTCTTCTCAGGTAGCTGCGGGAATTCCACTTGATGATCGGGCATGGCCGGGGCCACCTGGTGCTCCTGCTCGGCCAGCGTCGATCCGCGCAACGTCTGCACCGACGCCGACGGCCCCTCCACCTCGGCGACGAGATTGGTGAAGATCCCGGCAATCTCCAGTTCGGCGGTCCGGAAGTCGGTGAGCGGAGCCCCGCGGGTCGGCGCCGGCTTGTCACCCGCCCGCAGTGCGCGCACCAGATCCAGTGCGGAGTCCGGACTCTGGTTGTCGTAGAACTCGTAGTTGACCTGCAGCACCGGTCCGTGATCACACGCCGCCAGGCACTCGGCGGTCTCCAGGGTGATCGACCCGGTCGATCCCGGCTCACCGGCCGTCTCCTCGTGCCCGACACCCAAATGATCCGACAGGGTGCGGTAGATGGCGTCCCCGCCCAGTACCGCACACAGCGCGTTCGTGCAGACGCTGACCAGGTGCTCGCCGCACGGGCTGCGTTTGTACATGGTGTAGAAGGTCGCCACCGCCGACACTTCCGCGGCCGAAAGATCGAGCCTCTCGGCGCAGAATTCGATTCCCGCCTGGGAGACAAAACCCTCCACGGACTGGACCAGGTGCAGCAGCGGCAACAACGCCGACCGCGACATCGGGTACCGGGCAATGAGTTCGGCTGCCCGCTCGAGGGTGAGATCGTCGAAGTCGATGTTGCTGGGGGCGAAGACCGGGACCCCGATGCGGTTACTCATCCGAGCACTCCCACGAGCCGCCGGCTGCTGTGGCGGCGATCTGACTCAACGGTCCACCCCGCCCAGGACCGGATCCAGCGATGCCACGGCCGCGACGACATCGGCGATCATGCCGCCTTCGCTCATGGCAGGCATCGCCTGCAGGTTGACGAAACTGGGGTCGCGCAGGTGCACCCGGAACGGTTTGGTCCCGCCGTCGGACACCAGATGGCAGCCGAGCTCACCTCGCGGGCTCTCGATGGCGACGTAGGTCTGGCCCGGCGGAACCGCGAATCCTTCGGTGACCAGCTTGAAATGGTGGATCAGCGATTCCATCGAGCTGCCCATGATCTTGCGGATGTACTCGAGCGAATTGCCCATTCCGTCCGAGCCGATCGAAAGCTGGGCCGGCCAGCCGATCTTCTTGTCCGCGACCATGACCGGGCCCGGCTCGGCCAGCTTGACCACGGCCTGCTTCATGATCTTCAACGATTCCCACATTTCCGCCAGGCGCAGCCGGAAGCGGGCGTAGCAGTCGGCCTCGGTCGCAGTGGGAACTTCGAAGTCGTATTCCTCGTAACCGCAATAGGGCATCACCTTGCGAAGATCCCAGGCCAGCCCCGCCGATCGCAGCACCGGCCCGGTGATGCCGAGCTGCATCGCACCCTCCAGCGGGAGAATGCCGATGCCCTTCATCCGCAACTTCCAGATCGGTTGCCCGGTCAGCAGTTTGTCGTATTCAGGGAGTCGCGATTCCATGACCTTGATGAACGATTCGATGTGCTCGATGGAGTCCGCCGGCAATTCCTGGGCCACCCCGCCGGGCCGGATGAAAGCCATGTTCATCCGCAGGCCGGTCAGATGTTCCATCAGATGCAGCGCCTCTTCGCGCTCCCGGAAACCGGCGGTCATTCCGGTCAGCGCGCCGAGCTCCATCCCGCCGGTGGCCAGCGCCACCAGATGGGAGGAGATCCGGGTCAGTTCCATGAGCAGCACCCGAATCACCTGGGCCCGCCGCGGCACCTCGATGTCCAGCAGATTCTCGACGGCCATGCAGTAGACAGCCTCGTTGAACGCCGGCGACAGATAGTCGGCGCGGGTGACGAAAGTGACGCCCTGGGTCCAGTTCCGGAATTCGCAGGACTTCTCGATGCCGGTGTGCAGATAACCGATGACCGACCGGGCCTGGACCACGGTCTCGCCCTCGATCTCCAGGACGAGCCGCAACACGCCGTGGGTCGACGGGTGCTGCGGGCCCATGTTGACGATGATGCGTTCGTCGCTGTTCCCGCCGTCGCCGCCGGAGTTCACCTCCGCGAGCATGTCGTCCCAGTCGCCGCCGGTGACGGTGAAGACCCGCCCCTCGGTGGTCGCGGTCCCCCGGGCCCGCCGCGGCTCGGTCCCAGAATCTTCAGTCACGAGTAGGACCTCCGTTGATCGGGGGCGGGAATCTCCGCGCCCTTGTACTCGACCGGGATCCCACCGAGCGGATAGTCCTTGCGCTGCGGATGCCCATCCCAGTCGTCGGGCATCAGGATGCGGGTGAGGCCGGGATGGCCGTCGAAAACGATGCCGAACATGTCCCAGATCTCGCGTTCGTGCCAGTCCGCCGTCGGGTAGGTGGCCACGGCGCTCGGCACGTGGGCGTCCTCGATGTCGACGGCGACCTCCAGCCGGATACGGCGGCGGTAGGTCATCGAGGTCAGCTCGTAGACGACGTGCAGCCGTCGCGGCACTCCCGGCCCGTAGTCGACGCCGGAGATCGACGAGGCCAGCTCGAACCGCAGCTCCGGATCATCCCGCAGCGCCCACAGCGCCGCGGAGAGATGTTCGCGGGCGAAGTAGAAGGTGATCTCGCGATGCGCCACCGTGGTCTGCAGCAGCGCGCCCAACGGAATCGAGCGCTGGGCCATTGCATTGAGCAGGGCGTCGGCGACCTCGTCGAAGTACCCGCCGAACGGTCGCTCAGCGGGTATCGGAGTGTAGGGCGCGGTGACCAGCAACCCGAAGCCCGAGGTGTCACCAGAGCCGGTCGCGCGGAACATCCCGGTCCGGGTGTGCCCGGTGGTGGCGACTCCGGGGCCCGTCGGGTCCGCCAGCGCTGAAGAAGCCGGCCCCGACGAAGCGAGTTCGGTGCCGGCCGCGGTCGGCGCGGCGGCCTCCTGGTGGCTGGCGTCCTTGGTCCGGCCGGTCTCCACCGACGCCGGCGAGTCGACGCTGGACGGCAGGCCGGGCGCCAGGTCCTGCTGTTCGCCGGACGCTTCCGGCGAGGGGCTCGGGCCGGTCACGGCTGCATCGCCTTCCATGCATCGCTCTCCACCGCGGCGCTGGACGCCGCGAGTTCGGAGTCGCTCGGCGACAGCCGGCCGTGCGTCACGCCGTTGCGGCCGTACCGGACGGACGAGGCGAGCAGATCGGTCCGCTCACCAGCCCTCTCGGCTGCCCGCGCCGGGCCCATCGGCTCGTCCATGATCTTGGCGTGCAGCTTCAGAATGGCGTCGATGAGCATTTCCGGCCGTGGGGGGCAACCTGGCAGGTACATGTCGACGGGCACGATGTGGTCGACCCCCTGGACGACGGCGTAGTTGTTGAACATGCCGCCGGAGGAGGCGCAGACGCCCATCGCGATCACCCATTTGGGTTCTGCCATCTGGTCGTAGATCTGACGCAGGACCGGGGCCATCTTCTGGCTCACCCGGCCGGCCACGATCATCAGGTCGGCCTGTCGCGGCGAGGCCCGGAATACCTCCATCCCGAACCGGCCCAGGTCATACCTCGGGGCACCGGTGGTCATCATTTCGATGGCGCAGCAGGCCAAACCGAAGGTGGCCGGGAACAGTGATGCCTTACGCGTCCAGTTCACCAGCTTTTCGACACCGGTCAGCAGGATGCCATTGGGAAGCTTCTCTTCCAGGCCCATGGCGGACAAGTCCTTTCAGATCTCGGTGCTTCGTTCCCTAATGGTTACCAAACCGCCTGCGCCGCACAGACTGTCGACCAGGCTGTGCTCCCCCAATCAGTTCACCAATCAGTCCCAGTCCAGCCCACCACGCCGCCACACATACGCATAGGCCGCGAAAACGGTGACGATGAACAACCCCATTTCGACCAGTCCGAAGACACCCAGCTGTACCGCCGACTGAGCCCACGGGTACAGGAAGATGATTTCGATGTCGAAGACGATGAACAGCATTGCGGTCAGGTAGAACTTGATCGGGAACCGGCCCGCCGTGCCGGCCGGCAACGGGGTCGGCTCGATGCCGCATTCATACGCGTCGAGCTTGGCCCTGTTATATCTACGGGGGCCGAGCTTGTCGGTCATGACGGTCGCGCTGGTGATGGCGAAACCGCCGGCCAGGACCAGCAAGATCAGGATCGGCAGATAAATGCTCAACTCAACCCCCCGGGAACAGATCTGCTACCGACCGACTACACACTGGGCACCATCCTGGTCAGCGAACGGACGATCTTGTCGGCCCAGTCGCCGTCCCGGCTGTCGTAGAGCCCGGCCAGCAGCTTGAGGACCAGGTACATGAGCCGCTTCCGCGGCAGGCCGAGGCGGGTCGCCGTCTTCATGATGGACGGCTTGCCGATCAGGGTGGAGAACATCCCGCCGAGCCGGTAGTAGGCGCCGAGGTGGTCCTTCATCGCCGCGGCATAGCCTTGCAGCGCTGCCTCACGGCTGGACCCGTCAGGTCGGCCCAACGCCTGGAGCAGCGACTCGGCGGCCAACGCCGCCGATTCCATCGCATAGGCGATGCCTTCGCCGTTGAACGGGTTGACCGAACCCCCGGCGTCCCCGAGCAGGATCAACCCGTCGGCGTAGTGCGGAGTCCGGTTGAACCCCATCGGCAACCCAGCGCCGCCGACCGGGCCGATCGCGTTCTCTTCGCGCAGTCCCCACTCGTCCGGTGTGCCATCCAGCCAGGTACTCAGGAGTTTGCGATAGTCGGTGTGGCCGAACGCCTTCGACGAATTGAGCATGCCGAGCCCGACGTTGACCGTGCCGTCGCCGAGCCCGAAGATCCAGCCGTAGCCGGGCAACAGTTTGGGATCGGCCGGGTTCGACCGGTCCCACAGCTCCAGGTGGGACTCTAGATAGTGGTCCTCCGCCCGGGCCGGCGAGTGGTAATAGCGGCGGACGGCGACCCCGAGCGGACGGTCGTCGCGCTTGGCGATCCCCATGCCCAGCGCGATCCGGGCCGACACACCATCGGCAGCGACCACCAGCGGCGCCGAGAACGTCGCCGGGCCGTCCTCCGTCTTCGCGGTCACGCCGATGATTCGGCCGGTGCGGTCGTCCTTGACCGGGCCGGTCACATTCGTCCCGACGTGGAGCCGGGCGCCCGCCTTGACCGCCAGGTCCGCGAGCATCTGGTCGAAGTCGCGCCGCGGCCGGACCAGGCCGTAGTCGGGGTAGTCCTGCAGATTGGGCCAATCGAGTTCCAGCGACGTCCCCCCGCCGACCACCCGCAGGCCCTTGTTGCGGAGCCAGTCGTCGCCCGAGACGTCGATACCCAGCGCCAGCACCTGCTTGGTGCCGCGAGGAGTCAGGCCGTCACCGCAGACCTTGTCGCGAGGGAAGACCGACTTCTCCAGCAGCAGGACGTCGACCCCGGCCCTGGCCAGGTAGGTGGCCGCGGTGGACCCGGCCGGGCCGGCGCCGACAATGATCACGTCCGCACTCCGCTCGGCGTCCCGGACGCGCACCCGCCCAGCCTGCACAGCGTCAGATCCCATGGTTACCCGTCCCCTCGCCTGGCCGTCGTCCACTCGTCTTCCTCGAGCTTGTGAATCCGTTCACTAAGTCCGCGCCGTCAGTGTAGGACCGCCGACGGGCGCGGACGAATCATTGGCCGACCAGTCGTCCACGCGAATTGTGGCCGGTAGCGCTCAAGCAGGCTGTCGAACGGCGTGATGAAGCGCCACGACCCCGAAAGTCATGTTGCGCCAGGCCACTTCCCGCCACCCGGCGCGGTTGATCATCCCGGCCAGTGACGGCTGGTCCGGCCAGGAGTTGATGGTCTCGCCGAGATAGGTGTAGGCCTCCGGGTTGGACGAGAACCGGCCGGCCAGCCGGGGCAGCACGTTGGCCAGGTACCAGCGGTAGACCCAGCCGACCGGCGCCGGCCTGGGGCTGGAGAACTCGCACACCAGGAGCTCGCCGCCCGGCTTGGTCACCCGGGCGAACTCGGCCAGGGCGGCACCGGGATCCTGCACGTTGCGGAGCCCGAAGGAGATGGTCACCGCGTCGAAGGTGGCGTCGGCGAAGGGCAGGTG
>JBBRDH010000113.1:0-17797 GCA_038204125.1 Mycobacteriales bacterium | reverse complement strand
CGGAGGAGGCAGGGATGACCGGTCCGATCGCCCGGTGGCATCGGGTGGACGACGGTGATGTGCCCGGCGAGGGCCGGGTGCGGAGCGCCGAGGTCGGTGGCCGTTCGGTCGCGCTCGCCCGGTGTGGGGATCGACTGGGTGCGCTCGAGAACCATTGCCCGCACCAGGGCGGTCCGCTCGGTGAGGGGTCGATCGAGAAGGGTCTTCTGCGCTGCCCGTGGCACGGGTACGACTACCACCCGATCACGGGTCTGCCCCCCGGCGGGTTCAGCGATGCGGTGCCGAGTTACCCGGTGCAGGAGCGGCCCGACGGCGTCTACGTGGAACTGCCCGATCCGGCGCCGCCGGTTCGCACCGTCGGCGACACGCTGGTCGAGACGCTCGTCGCCTTCGGCATCACGCATGTCTCCGGGATGGTCGGGCACTCGAATCTCGGCTTCGCGGACGCCCTGCGCCGGGCCGAGGAGCGCGGCGAGATCACCTACATCGGGATCCGGCACGAGGGTGCCGCCGCGTTTGCGGCGAGTGCCTACGGCAAACTCACCGGCCGCCCGGCGATGTGTTTCGCGATCGCCGGCCCCGGGTCGACGAACCTGTTGACCGGTCTGTACGACGCCAAGCTGGATGGCGCTCCGGTGGTGGCGGTGTCGGGTCAGGTGCCGTCGGCGGTGCGGGGGCGTGGCGCGTTCCAGGATCTCGATCTCTCGAGCGTCTTCGCCGACGTCGCCGTGTCGACGCAGGTGGTGTTGGCGGGCAGCGACCACGCCGAGCTCGCTGCGCTGGCGGTCAAGCGGGCGATCGACGGCCGCGGGGTGGCACACCTGGTGCTGCCCGATGAGGTGCAGGTGCTACCCAGCCTGCAGCCGGCGGCTCAACCCGCTGGTCGGTTCACCGCCCGCCGCATCCTGCCCGATTCCGACTCGCTCGAGCGCTCGGCAGCGCTCGTCCGTGACGCCCGGCGTCCGGTGTTCATCGTCGGGCACGGAGCCCGCGAGGCCCGCGAGGAGGTACAGGCGCTGGCCGAGCGGCTCGGGGCGCCGGTACTGACGACGTTCAAGGCCAAGGGCCTGATCCCGGACACCCACCCGCTCGGCGCCGGGGTGCTCGGCCGCAGCGGCACGCCGGTGGCGAGCTGGCTGATGAACGAGTCGGATCTGCTCGTGGTCGTCGGCGCCTCGTTCTCCAACCACACAGGCATCGCGGCCTACAAGCCGATCGTGCAGATCGACGACGCGCACACCGCGATCGGCCGCTTCGATGCGGTCACCGAGCATCTGCTCGGCGATGCCGCGCTCACGGTGGCCGCGCTCGACGCCAGGGTGGGTGGGGCGAAGGCGGCAGATCAGCGCGGCGACGTCGCCGAGCGGTGGGCGATCTGGCGGGCCGAGAAGACCCGGCGGGTGGCCGACGATCGTGGCCAGGGGGTATCGGCCGCCGCGGTGTTCGACGCGCTGGCCCGACACCTGCCGGCCGATGCGGTCGTGACCGTCGACGTCGGCAACCACGCCTACTCGCTCGGCCGCTATCTGGAGTCGGCCGGGCAGCCGGTGCTGATGTCGGGCTACCTCGGCTCGATCGGGTTCGGTTACCCGGCCGCGCTGGGTGCCTGGGCCGCAGCACCGGGTCGCCCCATTCTGGCCGTCACGGGTGACGGCGGGTTCGGCCAGTACAGCGCCGAGCTGCTCACTGCGGTGAAGTACGGCATTGGAATCAAGCACCTGCTGTTCGACAACCACTCGCTCGGCAAGATCAGCAAGGAGCAGCTGGCGGCTGACTTCCCGGTGTGGCACACCTCGCTGCACAACCCCGATTGGGCCGAGTACGCGCGCCTGTGCGGCGCCACTGGAATCCGCGTCGACCGGCGAGAGCAGCTCGACAGGGCCTTCGCCGACCTCTTCGCCGCCGACGGTCCCGCCCTGCTGTGTGTGCAGCAGGACGCCCAGCTCATCTAGCCCGTCCCCACCCACGAAAGGCCGAACATGACCGCCGCACTGCCCGACTACACCGACCTCAAGGCACTGTTCATCAACTGCACCCTGAAGCGATCTCCCGAGCCGAGTAACACCCAGGGCCTCGTCGACGCGAGCGCGCACATCATGCGGGAGCACGGCATCGGCGTGGACATCGTCCGGGCGATCGACCATGACATCGCCACCGGGGTGTGGCCGGACATGCGCGAGCACGGCGCGGCCACCGACGACTGGCCGGAGATTTTCGAGAAGGTCCTCGCCGCGGACATCCTGGTGCTCGCCGGGCCGATCTGGCTCGGCGACAACAGTTCGATCATGAAGCAGGTGCATGAACGGCTGTACGGCGGATCGCACCTGCTCAACGAGTCCGGGCAGTACCTGTACTACGGCCGGGTCGCCGGCTGCTTCATCACCGGCAACGAGGACGGCATCAAGCACTGCGCCATGAACGTCCTGTACACCCTCCAGCACATCGGCTACACGATCCCGCCGCAGGCCGACGCGGGATGGATCGGCGAGGCCGGCCCTGGGCCGTCGTACCTCGATCCGGGATCGGGCGGCCCGGAGAACGACTTCACCAACCGCAACACCACCTTCATGACGTGGAACCTCATCCACCTGGCGAGGCTCCTGAAGGACGCCGGGGGCATCCCGGCGCACGGAAACCAACGCTCGCAGTGGGACGCCGGGTGCCGTTTCGACTACGAGAACCCCGAGTACCGCTGACCGGGTCTTACGCCTTTGCTACGGAGTGAGCGCAAGCCTTCTCCCCTGCCGCGCGCCGCCGTTACGGTGTGCCGCGGAGGTGCAGGTGAGAAATCCCGACGGCCAACTCGTCGACCGGCTCCGCGTCGGCGACGAACAGGCCTTCGCCGAGCTTGTCGACCGCTACAGCCCGTCGATGCTGGCCGTTGCCCGGACCCACGTCGCGTCCCGCGAGGTCGCCGAGGACGTCGTCCAGGACACCTGGCTCGCCCTGCTCAAAGGCATCGACGGTTTTGAAGGGCGATCGAGCCTGCGCACCTGGCTGTTCCGCGTCCTGGTCAATATCGCCAAGACCCGCGGCGTGCGTGAGAAGCGCTGCACGACTGTCGATATGAGCGACGCACCAACGCATCCGACGGTGAGTCCCGACCGGTTCGAGTCCGGCGACTCCCAGTGGCCCGGCCACTGGGTGCGATTCCCGGTCCCGTGGCGTGAATCGCCCGAGCACAGCCTCCTGGCCGGCGAGGCACTCGACCTCGTACGACACGAGCTGGCCCAGTTGCCGCAGCAACAGCGCATCGTCGTCTCCCTGCGAGACGTCGACGGCTACGACTCCGACGAGGTCTGCGCCCTGCTCGACCTCACGGCCGCGAACCAACGGGTCCTGTTGCATCGCGGCCGGGCCCGCATCCGCCAGGCGCTTGCCGGGTACTTCGCGGGTGTCCCGTGACCGGCGGGGACGACGCGGACTTCGACGGCCTGACCTGCCGCGAGTTCGTCGAGTTGGTGACCCAGTACCTCGAGGACCGTCTCGACGCGGAATCCCGGGTGCGTTTCGAGCAACACGTGGCGCTGTGCCCAGGCTGCGCGCGCTACCTCGATCAGATCCGGGAGGCGACCCGCGTCCTGGGCCGGACCACGCTCGACACGATCTCCCCGCAGGCCCGAGGTCAACTCTTGGACGCGTTCCGCTCCTGGCGGTCAGGACGCCCGGACGCATCTGGCTGAACGCCATTGAGCAGGGCGAGCGCGGCCGGCGGAAACAGTAGTACCGAAAGTAGTCCGGCGCAGACGACCGCCGCCGCGGTCACCGGCGAGATCTTGCCGAGCACGAGCCCGATCTGGGTGGCCGTGACCAGGAACGGCAGCGAGGTGGCCTGCAGCAGTGCGACTGCGGCGGTCGCCCGGCCACCCAGGGCCTTCAGGTTCAGCAGCGCCGGTGCCCCGCGGATGATGAGCAGGCCCAGCAGGAAGACTGGCACCCGCAGGAGTGCGCCGGGGCTGTGCAGCAGGCCGGTGAGGTCGAGCGGGATGCCGGAGCTGACGAAGAACACCGGCACGACGAACCCGTAGCCGATCGCCTCGTGTTTCGTCCGCAGGTGCGGATGCGAACTCGAGTCACGGTCGACCAGGCTGACCACGGCGCCGGCGAGAAATGCGCCCAGGATGCTTTCCAGCCCGAAACGCGTCGCGAGGGCGACGAACGCGACCAGCAGCACGACGGCCAGCCGTACCCGGATCTCGGCCGTGGTGTCCTGCAGCCGGACCAGCAGCCCGCCGAGCCGCATCGAGCGCCCCGCCCGGAGGACGACGAACGCCGTGATGCCGATCAACGCGGCGAAGGCGATCAGCAGCACCACCTTCGCGCCGGCGCTACCGCCGGATGCGGAGAAGAAGAAGGAGAGCACGACGATCGCGGCGAAATCGGCCACTGTGGCTGCGGCAATCGCGGTCTGCCCGACCGTGCTCGCGCCCTGCCCGGCATCCTTCAGAACCGGCACCACCAACCCGAGCGAGGTCGCCGACAGCGCCACCGCGATGAGCAGCGGCTGCTGCACCCACCCCACGGCATGCAGGCTGCCCCCGACGGCCAGACCGAGGGCGAGGGTGACGATGTAGCCGCCGAAGGATGTGAGGAGCGGCCGTCCGCGCAGTCGCATCAGGTCGATCTCCAGGCCCGCCAGGAAGAGCAGGAACGCAAGCCCGAACAGCGCCAGAATCTGGACTGGAAGATCCACCTTTACCCACCCGAAACCGGTCGGGCCGACGATTATGCCCGCGACTATCTCCAGCACGACTGCCGGGATGCGCAGGCGTGACAGGGTGCCCGCGATCAACGGGGCGAGCACCGCAATGATGGAGATGATGAGCAGGTTGTCGAACGACACGGCCGGCATGTCCCTACAGTCACCGTCGGCCTCCGAACGTTTCACCTGTAACGCCGCGGACGCGGGCGAGACTGCCACTCGAACCGGGTGCATACCGAAGGAGCGTTTCCGTGACAGATGTTGGACTGACCCACGTTGCACTGTCCCGCACCCGCGCGGCGCTGCACGCCGTGGCCGAGCTGGTACTTGCCGGTCCGCAGTTCCGCGCCGGCGGCTCGATCGAGCTGCGGGTGTCCCCAGGCGGATTCCGCACCCGGACCGAACCCGGGCTCGCCGTGGTCGGCACCGACCTCGTCGTGCAGGGCACCGGGTTCCCCATCTCCGGGCGCACCGCACGTGAGCTCGCAGCGTCGGCGGGGGTGGTTGCCAGTGCGCTGCTCGACGTCTACGGAGAAGGCAGCGGCGCCGGGATCGACGATCAACTTGTCGTCGATGCTGACGCCGCCGCGCAGATTGCGCAGGCGTACTACCGAGGCGATGCAGCGCTGCGGCTCATTGCCCCGGACGACGAGCCCGTGCTGTGGCCCGAGCATTTCGACGTTGGCATCCGCGTCGACGACATCAACTACGGAGTTTCACCGGGCGACGGCTACCTGCCCGAGCCCTACGCCTACGTCGGCGTGGAGCCAGTGCCCACCGACGACCCCTACTGGAACGCGCCGTTCGGAATCGCGCGGCCGATGACTGACTTCGCCGATGCCGCCGGGGTGCGGGACTTCTTCGCCGACGCCCGGGACCGTCGACGACGGTAAGCAGCAGCGCCGCTGAGCTGAACCCGTCGTCTCGCCCTGGAGCAGTGATCTGGCCGTCAAATCGGTGCTGTCAGATCGTAAGCGGGCGGGCCGGTGGAACGCGGCTGTCGAATCGGGGCGATGTCGATCGTCGTCTTGTTGTTCGACTACCTTGACCACCTGCCCGACCGAAGGAGTACCGCGATGAAGTACATGATGTTCGTTGCCACCGACACCGAACCGGATTCGGATCGCGAGCGCCCCGGCGACGTCGAGACCTGGTTCGCCGATGTGAACAGCCGCGGGAAGTGGCTGGACGGAGATCGTTTGCGGCCCGTGGCGGATGCGACGACGGTGCGGGTGCGCTCCGGCGAGCTACTGATCACGGACGGGCCGTTCGCCGATACCAAGGAGTGGATCGCCGGCTTCGACATCCTCGAATGCGACGATCTGGACGAGGCGATCGAGATCGCCTCGAAACACCCGATGGCCCGGGGCGGAAGGCTGGAACTGCGACCGTTCTGGCCGATCGACGGCTGATGCTCCCGGACGTCGAAGCTGCTGTTGACGACGCATTCCGCGCAGAGCGGAGCCGCGTCCTGGCGTCGACGATCCGGTTCACCGGCGATTGGGAGCTGGCGGAGGAATGCGTCCAGGATGCATTCCTCAAAGCCCTGCAGCGCTGGCCCGCGGAAGGGATCCCGCGGCGGCCGGGTGCATGGCTGACGACGATCGCGCGTAATCGGGCGCTCGACCTGTTGCGCCGGAGAAACGTCGAGAGCAGCAAGCTCAGGCAACTGGCGGAGGTACCCGTGCCCGAACCCAACGGCGCCGGCCACGACGCGGCCGATACCGACGAGTGGCCCGACGAGCGGCTCCGGCTGATCTTCACCTGCTGTCACCCGGCGCTCTCGCTGGAAGCCCGGGTGGCGCTCACCCTGCGAACGGTCGCCGGGCTGAGCACCGAGCAGATCGCCCGGGCCTTCCTGGCCCCGACTGCAACGATGGCGCAGCGCCTGGTGCGCGCCCAACGCAAGATCCGCGACGCGGCGATCCCCTACCGGGTGCCGCCGGTGGAGCTGTTGCCCAGTCGGCTGACCGGTGTCCTGGCCGTGGTCTACCTGCTGTTCAACGAGGGCTATTCGACCGAGCGGAAAACCCTTGCGGTGGAAGCGATCCGTCTCGGCCGGCTGCTGCTGCTCCTGATGCCGGGGCAGGTCGACGTCGGCGGCCTGCTGGCGTTGATGCTGCTGCAGCATTCGCGCGCCGACGCAAGGACCGACAGCCGCGGCGACCTGGTCACCCTCGAGGAGCAGGACCGCTCGTTGTGGGACCGGGCGGCGATCGCGGAGGGGCTGAGTTTGATCACCGCCCCCACCGGCGTCTACCAGCTGCAGGCGGCCATCGCCGCGTGCCATGCGATCGCCCCCGCACCGGCCGAGACCGACTGGGCGACGATCGTGACGCTCTACGACCGGCTGGCCGAAACCTCACCGTCACCGTTTGTGGAGCTGAACCGCGCCGTCGCCGTTGCGATGGAACAAGGCGCGGCGGTCGGGCTCCAGCTCCTCGACGCCATCTCTCTCCCCGGTTACCACCTGCTACCCGCGACCCGGGCCGATCTGCTCCGCCGGCTCGGCCGGCTGTCAGAAGCACGAGCCGAATACGAAGCGGCCGCCGCGCTGGCCCCGACACCCGTCGAACGTCGTTTCCTGCACCGCCGCATCGAACAAATCCTGACTGAGCCGGGGGGCTGAGGCCGGGGATCGCCCTGCTCGCAACAGTTGGTTCGTCCTCGCAACAGCTGTCACCGTTCCTGGTGTTGCGAGGAGGCCAATGTGTTGTGAGCATGGCCAATGTGTTGCGCGGGCGGCGATCCCGGGCCGATCGGACGGCGACCCCGGGCCGGTCCCGGGGCCTTTGGATGATTCGGGGTGAAAGGTTCCCTCACCACGGGCACAGCGCCCCGGCAATCGACACCAGTTCAATCACCATGGGGTTGATGTTTTCGGCGTCCCAGGCCAGCACAATCTCCACGCTGGGGGTGGGGTCGGTGACCGGTCGGAAGACCACACTGGGATCAGCGGTGGTTTCCGATACCGAGCGGGGGAACAATGCGACGCCGCCGCTGCTCGCGACGAAGGCGAGCGATTCATCCATTCGTTGGCTCTGATGCCCTATCTGCGGGACGTAACCGGCCAGCCCGAAGAAATGCATCAGATCCCGATATCCCTCACGATTCAGTTCCGGGCCGAACATTGCGAACGGTTCAGCGGCCAAATCCGCCAATCGAATTTCCGGCCGTCGAGCGAGCGGATGTCCGCTCGGCAATGCCACCACGAACGGCTCAGTTGTCACCGATATCCGGCGAAGCCCCGACGCTGACACCGGCGACCTGAGCAGGCCGACGTCGAACCGGCCATCCATCAGTTGTGCCAAGACAGACGGTGAATCATTCGCCGCGTGCACCCGGGCCTTCGGGTGCTCGAGCCGAAACCTGGCCCGACGTCACGTACGCAGTCCCGGGCCGGAGCCTGCTTGCGGGTACCTACAGCGGTCCCGACGAGGTGATGGGTTACTTCGGCCGACTGTTCGAACTGACCAACGGCACGTACAGCATCAGCGCCATGCACTGGACCGCCAGCCCGGAGCGGATCGGCCTGCAGACCCGCAATCACGCAACTCGCAACGGAGCGACGCTCACCTGGGACGAGCTCATCGTCTTCACGTTCGTCGAGGGCCGGAAAAAGCGAATCGACCACTTCGCCGGGGATCAATACGGGGTCGACGAACTTTTCTCCTGAACCGTACGTGTGCGGTCC
This sequence comes from Mycobacteriales bacterium, assembly GCA_038204125.1. GTDB lineage: Bacteria > Actinomycetota > Actinomycetes > Mycobacteriales > Nakamurellaceae > Nakamurella. The sequence goes on along the minus strand of JBBRDH010000113.1, from coordinate 9,401 downwards.
TTGACCAACTTCCTTGCGGCCGCCCGGCCGGCCCCGAAAGCAGCCGAACGTCGCTACCTGCAGCACTGCATCGAACAAGCGCGCAGCAGACGACGGGCTGACGGGTCGAGAGAAATGCCTCCGGCTCGCAACAGTTGATGCGTCCACGCAACAGCTGTGACAGTTCCCGGTGTTGCGAGGACGGCGAAAGTGTTGCAAGGACCGCGGCCAGCGGAAAATGGCTGGCGCGTCGACCGCCATGGTCGCGATGATCGGAAGATGGTTATTGACGCAAAGGTCACCGGTGGCGTTGTCCGCGGCCGGACGGAGGCCGATCTTGCCGTCTTTCGCGGCATCCCTTACGCGGCGCCACCGGCCCGATTCGCTGCGCCGCAATCGGTTGCAGCATGGGACGGCGTGCGGGAGGCAACGAGATTCGGGCCGCCGCCGCCGCAGTCCGGTTTCTTCGGTATGGACGCGATGGATCAAGAAGGCGACGACTGGTTGACGGTCAACGTCTGGTCACCCGATGTCAGCGGCGGGTTGCCAGTGATGGTCTGGATCCAGGGCGGTGCCTACGCGTTAGGTATGTCCGGCCTGCCCGAGTACGACGGCAGCAACCTCGCGCGCGGCGGCGTCGTCCTGGTGACCTTCAATTACCGGGTCGGGCTGGAAGGCTTCGGGTACGTCGAAGGAACGCCCGCCAATCGAGGTTTGCTGGACCAGGTCGCCGCGATGCAGTGGGTGCAGGCCAACATCGGTGCGTTCGGCGGTGACCCGGACCGGGTCACTGTCTTCGGAGAGTCGGCGGGCGGCGGATCGGTGGCGGCGCTGCTGGCGATGCCGCGGGCGGCCGGGCTGTTCCGCCGGGCGATCGCGCAAAGCGTGCCGGGCACGTTCTTCACGCCCGAGCTGGCCGCCGACATCACCCGAGCCTGCGCCGCAGAACTCGGCCTCGAACCTGCCGAGCTACTCACGGTCGATCCACGGCTGTTGCCCGCCGCCGGTGATGCCATCGCGGCGAAGATGGGCGAGTTCGCGGGGCGTTGGGGCCTCCCGGCCCACGCGCTGATCCCGTTCGCGCCGGTCGTCGACGGCGACGTCCTGCCCACCACGCCGTGGCGGGGACTGACCGGCCAGGTCGAATTGATGGTCGGACACACGCGTCACGAACAGCGGTTGCTCACCGCGATCAGCGGAATGCTGGGCAAGATCACCGCGGCCCAAGCCACCGAGACCGCGGACATCTTCGGGCCTGATCCGCAGCGGTACCGGGAGAGCTTTCCCGACCCGCAGGAGCTGTACGAGGTGGTGCGCTCGGACTGGCTGTTCCGGATGCCGTCGCTGAAGCTCGCCGAAGCGCAACTCGAGGCGGGTGGCCGGGCGTACCTCTACGAGCTCACCTGGCCCGCTCCCGGCATGGGCGGGATGTTCGGCGCCTGCCACGGCCTGGACGTGCCACTGGTGTTCGGCAACCTCACCGCCGGTCAGCCGGCGATGTTGATCGGCGACCCCACCCCGGAAGCGGCGGCGCTGTCCGATCAGATGCGCACCGCCTGGACGGCGTTTGCGACGAACGGCGATCCCGGCTGGCCCTCCTACGACACGGGCTCGACCCGGCTCTTCGACGTGGAGCCAATGGTCACGGCATATCCAGAGCAGGTTTCCCGCGAGATCTGGCGGGACTACCCCAGCGTTCTCGACCTGGTTTGAGGGTCGCTCCACCTGCGGCACCCGCGCGGAGAGCGCTCGGCGACCTGAAACTGTTGTCCTACAACATCTTCGACATGCTGGCCCCGTGATTCGGCCGTTGAATGAGCCTGCGACAAGGTCCGGTCAGGGTCGAGTTCGCCGGCCGGTGATGCTGGCGATGGAAGGGTCGAGATAGCGTAATGCAAGCACGAGCAACCTGTTGATCAGAGATCTGCCCGACGACATCCACGCCGCACTCAAACGCCGCGTCGAGGGTCGCGGCCAGTCCCTGCAGCAGTACCTGAGCGCTGAACTCTCCCGGCCGGCTGAACGCCCCACCGTCGACGAAGTGCTTGCGCGGATCGCTCAACGCTCAGGGGGGCAGGTCGGGCTCACTCAGGCCGTGACCGATCTGGCCAACGAACGCGGCCGCGAATGAACGTGATCGACGCATCCGTCTTGGCCAACGTGATCGGCGACGACGACGCGGCCGGTGCGACCGCCAGGGCCGCCCTGATGGGGCAAGAGATCAGTGCGCCCGACCTGGTGGACGTCGATACCGTCTCGGTACTGCGACGACGCTGGCGATCCGGCACGCTCACCGTCTCCAGATTCGCTGTCGCCATCGACGAGGTGTCCACCCTCCCTGCTGACCGCTACCCGGTCCTGCCATTCATGCACCGCGCCTATCAGTTGCGCGACAACGTCACCGCGTACGACGCCACCTACGTGGCGCTTGCCGAACAGCTGGGATGCCTGCTTGTCACTGCCGATCAGCGGCTCGCAAATTCGCCCGGAATTCAGTGTCGGATCCGTTTGCTGCTCGGTTAGTGGTCGGCCCGATCGGTATGGGCAACCGGAGCCATAATCCCCTTGACATACATTGCGCTGCTTCGCTTTGCAAGTGTGGGGGGAGCGACGGCGTGGTCACCAGCGGCGAGCCGGGGCAGCCGGCTCCGCGCAAGGGGGCCAATGCCCGGCGCAACGAGCGGGCACTCTCGACGCTGCCGCAGCCGGGTTAGTAATATCCAGCGTGAATGCACCTGTCCGTGAGATCGCCGCCGCGGCGGGCGTCGGGATGGGCACGATCTACCGCCACGTCCCCACCCGGGCGGACCTCCTCGTCGCCGCCGTCCGGGCCGGTGAGATCCGCTTGTATATCGGCGACCACCCACTGATGCGCGGTGGGCAATCTCTGGTGCCGGCGCGGAGAACGACGCCAACTACGACGCCCGGCGGCGAATGGTCGAGTTGGTCGAGTTGTTCGTCGCCGACCTCGCGCAGACCGACGGCTTCAGCGGGAGGAAATCGGCGGCTGGTCGGAAGCCAATTCGGTGAGCCTGGAATAGAACTCCGGTCGGCGGTCGTGAAACACGTGCGCGCGTTCGGTGAGGACCTTGTCACGGCCCAGCCGAAGGTCGAGATCGGCGACGGCAGAGTGGCTATCGCCCGTATCGGCCACGATCCACCCGCTTTCGTCGATGATGGCTGTGCCGGCAGTCCATTGCTGGCCGCGTTCGGTTCCGGTCCGGTCGCAACAGGCGATCGCCATCCGGTTGACCCTGGCGGTGGCCATCGCGATCTGCACCTCGGGTGCCCGCTCGCCGGCGGGTCGAGGGACCAGCGGCCAGTTGGTCGGTACCGCCAGCAGATCGGCCCCCGACAGCGCAATGGACCTGGTCAATTCCGGGAACTCCAGGTCGTAACAGATGATCACCGCAACCCGGCCGAATGGGCTGTCGATGACCGGCGGAAATGCCGAGCCCGGCGAGAAGAAGTTCTTCTCGGTATCCCATAGATGCAGCTTCCGGTAAACGGCCAGCACGCCGCTGCCGTCGACTATTGCGGCGCTGTTGTAGACGCCGCCGTCCGGCGCCGTCTCGCAGAAACCGCCGATCACGATGGCCGAGCCTTCCGCGGCCAGCGCCGACCAGTCGCTGAACAGCTCGTGGTCGGCACTGATAGCGACGGAACGCGCCTCGGCCAGGGACTCGAACATGTACCCGGAGGTCACCAGTTCCGGTAGGACGATCAACTGGGCACCGTCGTCGATCGCGTCGCTGATCGCTGCCCGGCAGAGTTCCCGGTTCGTCGGGAAATCAGCGATGGATGGTGACAGTTGTTGGCAGACGACCTTTGTCACCGTGTCACCGTGTCACCGCTCCGGCACGTACACCCGTCATCTGAGAGCGCCCGCGCTCTCGTCGGTGTTGTCGCCCGCGGCGAGCCGGTCACGCACCCGGCCGGCGTGACCGGGAACCAGCAGGACGATGAGCAGACCGATGACCACCCAGACGATCACCACGTAGGGGAAGTACGTGTACGGGCTTTCCACCCCCACCCAGTTCTTGTAGATCGTATAGCCGAGGGTGATCACCGCAAGGATCGGAACGATGATCTGCCACGCCGGCGCGCGTTTCACCTTCTCCAGGAACAGGAATTTGGCCGCCCCCACTGTGGCCAGGATATAGGCCACGAGGAGTGCGATCGTGCCGACCGTCAGCGAGTAGAACGTCGCATCCAGGATGTCGGTTCCCTTGAAATGGTGAAAGAGAACGATCACCAGAACGACGCCGGTGACTCCGAACAGTGCCATCAGCGGTGCGCCCCTGTTCGACACCTTGGCGATACCGGTGGTCAGGCCGGCATCCCGCGCAAGGGCGAACAAAATGCGGGCGCTGGCCGCAATGGTGCCCAGGGTGATCGCGAACAGGCTGAGGCTGGCCACCAGGTTCAGGCTGACCGCCAGCCACTGCCCGACATAGGCCGTGCCGATGTCACCGTAGGGGTTGCTCTGCTCCTGGAATTTGCCCACGCCCGCCGCGTCGGTGCCATAGCCCAGCGACTGGGTCGCCATGGTCAGCAGGAAGAACACGCCCACGACGGCGATGGCGATCTTGATGGCACGTGGGATCTCCCGCTTCGGGTTCTGGGTCTCCTCACCGAGCGTCGCTGCGCCCTCGAAACCGGCGAAAGCCGTGAAACCGAAAACCGCGGCTCCGGCGATCGAGCTGAAGCTGGTGCCCGAGGGGAACTTGAAGATGTCCAAGCTCAGATGTGCGTTACCCGGCGCTTTTCCGATCCCCTGACGAACCAGGACGACAATGCTGAGAAAGGTCACCAGGACCACCCCGATGAATTCGGCGATCAGCAGAGCTCTGGTGATGACATGGATCTCGGTGAAACCGAGCGCCACCACGATCACCAGCGCGACGATCGCGACGACCAGCCACGGCGCTGATCCCCAGGACAACCCACTCAACACCTGCCGGAAGAAATAGCCGATCTCGATTGTCGAACCCGAGCAGATCGCGATATAGGCGCCCAGCAACGTCCATCCCGCCACGAAGCCGGCCCTGGGCCCGAGGGTGACTCCGACGAGCGCGTACACCGACCCTGAGTGCGCGATGTACCTCGCCAACCTCGTGAACGAGTAGGCCGTCAGGGACACCGCGACGAGAGCGAAGACGAAGGCCCAGATCGCCGCCCGACCGATGATCGCCACCGCACCGGCCCCCAGCAGCGCCATCCCGCCGACCGGCCCGATGAGACCCACCGAGAATGCCGCCGCGTCGACCACCTTGAGCTCGCGCTTCAGGCCGGGACCAGCGGCATTGTCCGTTTGCTGTAGTCGGGATGTCGTCATTCGGCACCGCCTGGAGCCGTTCGGTTCGCGTTCATATCGCTCTCCTCAGGTGCGCCGCAGACGACGGGACAGGGTATCCACACCGGCGACCGGTCAGAGTCTGCCAGAGGTGTCGACCACCGAAACAACCGGTCGGAAGAGCACCGGGTCAGTGGATCTTGCTCCCTATTGCCGATAGATTTCGTCGCCATTTCGACCACGCTGAACAGCATCCCGTCCCCGACGATTAAGTGGTCTAAGTACCGGCTCAGCGGCCGACAGCCGCCAGCCACCAGCCAGCGGCCGCCAGCGCCCAGGAAACGCCGAAGGATTCGTCGTTCTGCCTGATGCCCGACGAGGTCGGCCACCGAGCAGTAGGTGATCGCTCGGGCGGGTGTTCACCTCGCTGCGGAATGGCTTCTACGCCAGCACAGTTCATTGGCTGCCAGGTGGCGCAGACCGGCACCCTGCTGGGGCCCGCTGCGCCCGAGCCTGGAAAAGATCGTTGCCGGCGTTCAACGGCGCAGTGGAAAGAGGTGCCTTGGGAATGGACCGATCGATGGGAGTCAGGCCCCGCTCCGGACAGGCGCCGGAGCGGGACCTGAATTCAGGACCCGGAATCCCCTGCCGTGATGGCGGCAGTTCCGTCCGCTCCGGTCGGCACCGAAGCATTACCGAGCGCGCGGTCTTCGTCGAGGGCGAAAGTCTGCACGATCAGCACGTCACAGAGGGCATTTTTGACGACGTTGGCCGGCACCGAACCCAGGAGTTGCCCCTCGCTCGCCCCCAGTCCCCGGTTGCCGACGACGATGAGATTGGCCGGGTTGGGTCCGACGGTGTCGAGCAACGCCTGAGCCGCGTCGCCGGGGACGAGGCGTTGCTCGATGTACCGCGCCCGGTCCTTGGTCAGCCCGGTGACCGATTTCTCCAGGGCCTTGCGGGCCGCGTCGGCGCCGTACAGATCGCGGTGCATTCCATTGCCGAGGGCGGCCGTCGTACTGCCGGAGCGCCCCTCCTGATATGCCGAGACCACGATCAGCTTGGCCTGGGCGGCCTGTGCCACTTCAGCGGCGCGGTCGACGGCGTACAGGCTGGTCGGGGTGCCGTCGGATCCGACGACGACCCGCTCGTACACGGTGATGCTGCGCCTGCCGCCGAGCGGCATGATCGGCGACTCGTGTGCCTCGTCCGGCGGGTTGACCCACAGCATCGCAACCGCGCCGATGGCCATCAGGGCGCCCGCGAGGAACATCGCATTGCTGCCCTTGCCGTCCAGCAGGTGAGTGAAGATCCAGCCGAAGGTGACCGTCTCGATCAGCATCGGGACCACGATCATCATGTTCAGGATGCCCATGTAGACACCCGTGCGCTTGGCCGGCACCATGCTGGCGACCATCAGGTACGGCACGCCGACCGCGCTTGCCCAGAAGATGCCCAGCCCGATCATCGGGACCAGCGCGAGGTACTGGTTGGTGATGGTCGACAGCCAGATCAGCGCGACTGCGGCCAGCCCGAGAGCAGCGGCGTGCACGCGCTTGGCGCCGATCTTCTGGGCGAAACCGACCAGGAACAGCGCGGAGACCATCGTGACGAAGTTGTAGCCACCGTTCATCAGCCCGCTCCAGGCGATGGCGTTAGCGCCCTCCTTACCCTTTAGCTCCGGGCCGGCGTGGAACACCGTCTCACCGAGACTGACCGCCAGGAATTGCCAGTAGATGAACATGGCGTACCACTGGAAGAGGAAGACAACGCCGATTTTGTGCATGGCGACCGGCATTGTCCTGACGGCGTCCTTGATGTCGGCGAGCGCGTGCTTCAGACCCTTGGGCGCGGAGCGAATCTCCTCGAGATCCTCGTCCGAGGGGGTCAGCTCTTTGGTGCGGGCCATCGCGGTGAGAACCGTGACCAGGATGCACACCGTGCCGATCATGAAGCAGACATACATCCAATAAGGCACACCATTGCCCGCGGTCTCTTTCAAGGCCGAGACCTTCTGCAAGACGAACAGCGACAGGTTGGCCAGTACCGCGCCGGCGCCGGTGAACATGCTCTGGGTGAGGAACCCGCGCGCGAGTTGCGACTTCGGCAGCCGATCGGAGATGAACGCCCGGTACGGCTCCATCGAGGTGTTGTTACCGGCATCGAGCAGCCAGAAGCAAAGGATGCCCAACCACAGGGCGCCGACGAACGGGAACGCGGCCAGAATGACCGCACACAGCAGCGCGCCGGCGGTGATGAACGGGCGGCGGCGGCCCCAGCGCGGACTCCAGGTCCGGTCGCTGATCGCTCCGATCAGCGGCTGGATCAGCAGTCCGGTGATCGGCCCGGCAAGGTTCAGGATCGGGATCTGAGCGGGGGTGGCGCCGATCAGCAGGAACAGCGGGTTCACCGCCGTTTGGGTCAGCCCGAAGCTGAACTGCACCCCGAAGAAGCCGAGGTTCATCATCAGCAGACTGCTGCGTGACATCAGCGGTTTGCGATCGACCTGCTCGACTGCTGTCGTCGTGGTTCTGGATGTGACGGTGGTCATGAGCACCTCTCCGGCTGAAACGATGTCGGTACAATGTCGCCTGCACGCCATTACCCTCGTCGGCGGGGTTGTAACCGCATCACTTTGGGTAGTCATGCCCGTCGATAGGACCCTCGGCGTGACGCCCGCTTCACGCCGACCCGCTCACGACGGGGAGGGCGGAGTGTATTAGCGTTCTCAACCTTCAGTAACACCGGTTCTGACGGAGCTTGCGACACTGCCGACCCACAGCCGGGCTATTTCCGCCTCCGCCGACCCGGCCGGGGACGGTCAGCGAAGACTTGGAGGGAGACGACCATGAGTAGATGGAAGACGATCGTGGTGGGTGTCGACGGATCGCCCAGTAGTCGTGTCGCGTTGACCTGGGCTGCTGCCGAGGCCGCGGATCATGGGGCCGACCTCGTCGTCCTCAATGTGTGGGAGCACTCGATGCCGCCGCCGGCAGGCAACGTCACCGTGTCCGAGCGGGCCCTACCCGACCCGGGTCACCGCACCGTCGAGGAACTGCGCAAGGTGATTATCGAGGAACTCGGCGAGGACCCGGGTGTGCTCGTTCAGCCGCGCCTGGTCGAGGGTAATGCGGCGAAGGTTCTGATCGAGGAGTCGGCGGAGGTTGACCTGCTGGTGGTCGGCACCCGCGGCCACGGCGGCTTCCGCGGACTGGTGCTCGGCTCGGTGAGCCAGCACGTCGCCGCCTACGCGAAATGTCCCGTGACAGTGGTCCGCTGATCCAACAGAGATGCGCCGGGCGCCGGTCCCGATCCGCTGTCAGGCATCCGGCATTCCGAGAGGTCATCCCACCCGACCAACGAATCCACTTCGAAGTCGGCGGATTTCGTTTGGCGTAAGGGCAGACCTATTCATCGCGCGGGCAGTCGCGCGTCGCGATCCGTCAAATAGGCTCTCTCAGTCTCACTGCCGGTGAGCTCGCGCCGGTGAAAGATAGGCGGGTCGGGCGACCTCGACGCCAACTCCATCGATCGCGCGCTGCTATGCCCCGCCGAAGTCGACGATCTCGCCAGTCATTGAGGCTCGCGACGACAGCCGAACAAGAATAGGGGGCCGGGGCAGTGGCGACGCCACGGACTCGACCGGCGGTCTCACCGCCGCGCTAGGCTGGCTGGCCTCACCCTTTGAGACTCGACTGATCGCTGACGGGTTGCCACTCATGCACACCGAACGTGGTCTGGATCGTCTGGTGACTTTCCTGGACGCGGTGGTCGCCATCGCCGTCACTTTGCTGGTGCTCCCGCTGATCGACCTGCTCAGCGTCGGCTCGCAACGAGCCGATCTTGGTGTCCTGCTCGTCGAGCATCAAGCCCAGTTCGGCTCGTTTCTGCTGACGTTCGTGGTGATCTCCCGCGCCTGGCTGTCCCACCATCGACTTCTCGAGCGGGTCGGCGCCTATGACGACGCGTTCCTGTTGATCAATCTGGGCTGGGCGCTGACCATCGTCGTGCTGCCGTTCAGCACCGAGGTGATCGCGGACTTCAACGCCCAACGATTGTCAGTCGGGATCTACATCGGCACGATCGCACTCAACTCGGCGTGCGGCACCGCGCTGACGCTGCTTGT